>DKGH01000164.1 GCA_002453165.1 Verrucomicrobia bacterium UBA6775 | reverse complement strand
CGCTCGACGTTGCGCTGGGCTGCTTCCTTCGCAGCCGTTGCGGCGGCTAACGCAGCACGGGCCTGTACCAGTTGCGGCTCGCGGGCCTGCAGTCCGCTTGGTTTCCCCTGGTTGAGTAGCTGCCACTCGCGCCGAACGACTGCCGCCTCCTTTTCCTCCATCTGCAGTCTCAGATCGGCCTGCGCGACGGTTGCCTCGGCCTGCGTGAGCGCCAGCTTGTAGTCGCGCGAATCGATTGTCAGCAGCACGTCGTCCTTCTTGAAAATCTGACCGGCATCGAACTTGTCTGACACGGAAACCACCCTGCCGCTGACCTCGCTGACCAGCCGGATGGTTGTGCGAGGCAGGGCGGTGCCCTGTGATTTGATCTGGTACGCGTGCGATCCAGGCTTGGCGGTGACCACCCGGACGCTTGGCAGCTTGCGCTCAGTTGGTTTCGCCTCGGCTTTGGTCTTGAACTTAATAGTGAGCATCGAGCCCACCACGCCGATTGCGAGTACGCCAATCGTGAGGCCGATCCTCAACAATCGATTCGGTTTGGTGCTAGATTCCATGTTTCTTGATCGGTTCAAAACCGCCCCCAAGGGCGAGGTGCAAATTGATTCGGTTTTCCAGCCGCAGCCGGCGCACCGACCACCAGCGGCTCTCTGCATCGATCGCGCGCCGCCGTGCCTCAAGCAGGGTGATGATGTTTTCGAGGCCGCGATCGTACCGTTCCAGCGCAATCTGCGCCGCGGCCTGTGACTGCTTGTGGGCCTCGCCAAGCGACTCGTCCATCACCGCGAGATGAGCCTCGGCATCGAGCGCATTATCCACTTCGCTGAGAGCGTTGAGTACGGCGGAACGAAAACCGGACTCCGCGGCCTTGAAGTTCGCGCGTTGCATCTTGACGTTTTGCCGTAGACGTCCGCCCTGGAAAACCGGCTGCATCAGGTTCGCGCCAACCGTCCAGATGAGTGAGTCACCGGAGACCAGGTTGGATAAGTCACTGGTCGATGTGCCGGTGCTGGCGGTCAGGCTGATCTGCGGATAAAGGGACGCCTTGGCCTGGCTGACATTGGCGCCGGCCGCGTTCAGCCGGTGCTCGGCGGCAACGAGGTCTGGCCGGCGGGCAAGCAGTTTTGCCGGCACGCCGGCAGGCACGGAGGCCGGCATCGACGGCAGCTCCTCCGGGATCACCAGTTTGTTTGAGGGGATGCGGCCAAGCAGCACCTCCAGTTGGCGTATCGCCCGGTTTGCGGCGGTGATCCGTTCCGCGACGTTGGCCTTGGCTCCTGCGAGGCTGGCCTCGGCCAGGCGCAGATCCAGCGATGAGCGCACGCCCTGCTCGAACCTAGCCCGGATGCGCTCCACCGTGGTCTCGTATGTGGTCACGGTGAAACTGGCCAGGCGCTCCTGCTGCCGCGCCTCGATGGCGAGCATCCACCCCTTGGCCACCTGCCCGGCCAGCGAGTGCCGTGCCCCGGCGAAGTCCGCCGCTTGGCCAAGCGCACCACTTCGGGCCGCCCGTTTTCCGGATCGTACCCGGCTCCACAGGTCGATCTCCCACTGCGCACCCAGCGTGAGGTTGTGCCGTTGACTGTCAAATTTGGTCGGCATGTTCGGAAGGTTGACCCCGAACTGGGCCATGTTCATCTGGCTCATTGAGAGACCGCTCGACAGGGCGATCTGCGGCAGTTGCTCTGCGCCCGCCATCCTTGCCTGCGCCCAGGCGGCGTCGAGCCGTGCGGCCGCGGCGTTGAGGTTCGGATTGGTTTCAAGCGCCTGGCCAATCGCCTCGCTTAACGCCTCATCCTGAAAATTCTGCCACCAAAACGTCGGCGCCTTGCCGCTCGCATCGGGCGCTTTTGACCACTGCGCCGGCAGGTCGGCGGTGATGTCTTGAGTGGACGGCCCCGGCGCGGAGGCGCAGCCGGCGACCAGTAAAACCGTCGCGAATGTGAAAATGAATCGAACCATCCTAACTCGATTTTTGTTTCTTGGGATGGGTGAAAACCTTTGCTCGAAACCCGGCAGCGGTAAAGTCGACCAGCCGCTGCACTGTTGTCTCGTAGCCCTCAGCCCCGGCATCGGTACCGGTGAAACTGGCCAACAGGTCGGCATTGCAAAGTGTGTGCGCCATTGCCCCAGCCATGAAGTGTGAGCGCCAATCCATCTCGGTCTTGTCCAGCCCGGGCAGTGCCTCGTCAAACGCGCGACTGAACTGAATGATCACCTGCGCCAACTCGCCGACCATGAATTTTTGCAGTTCGGCGTTCCGGTCGAACACCACCCGGCCGATCAATCTCGTGAACGATCCACCGGACTTGTGACTGGCCTGCGCCCGAAACACCGGCACGAACAACGATTCCAGCACCGCCTCGAGCTTGAGCTTGCGCTTGCCGGCCTTGATCCGTGCCTCGGCAAGCATGGCCAAACGCTCATCATTGACGGGGCGTAGCCGGCGCGACACCACTGCGTGCAGCAGCGCCTGCTTCGAGCCGAAGTGATAATGCACCGCCGCGAGGTTGACTTTCGCCGCCTCGACGATGTTGCGCAGCGACACGGCATCAAACCCCTTCTGGGCGAAGAGCCGCTCCGCCGTGTCCAAAATCTTCGTCTTGGTATCCGTACTGGCCATTTATTCAAACGACTGTTTGAAACATCCGTTTGACTTACGCCGGAAAGTCCGCTGCGTCAAGCGATTCGGGAAAACTTTTTTTCCGGCGCAAGGTAGGGACGCCTGTCCCCAGGCGTCCTAACGTCGGCTAATCGCTTGGGCAATTATACGGGGACAGGAATGTCCCCGCTCCGATACACGAACCCATTTCGTGTATTCCGTGGTCTTGCAATTCAGTCGCGTCCGTTCCTTCGCTTTGCGCTTGGCCAAGCGCTTGGGCGGAGGCAATCTCCGCGCATCATGTTTTTCCTCAAAAAACGGAGTCTCCCGCTTGGCGTGTCCCTGTTGCTGTCGGTGGCGGCGGTTGCTGCTGAGGAGGATGGGTTTCGCCCGCTGTTCAACGGGAAGGATCTTTCCGGCTGGGTGCCGGTGAACACGGCGCCGTCCACGTGGTCGGTCCGGGATGGTATGCTGATCTGTTCCGGCAAACCGATCGGCGAATTGCGCACGGATCGCATGTACCAAAATTTCATCATGGAGGTGGAGTGGCGGCACATGAAGCCGCGCGGCAATGCCGGCATATTTGTCTGGGCCGATGACATCACCGCGCGCGGCCAGCCGTTTCATCGCAGCATCGAGGTGCAGGTGCTGGAGAATGCCTACGGCAACACGCGCGGCTACACGACGCACGGTGATATTTTCCCGATCCACGGCGCGAAGATGACGCCGATCAACGGACGCGGCGGCAGCCGGGCGTTCCCGACGGAGAATCGCTCCAAGCCGTCGCCCAATTGGAACCATTACCGGATCGTTTGCAATAACGGGAACATCTCGCTGGCGGTGAACGGAAAGGTGGTCACGCAGGGCAGGGAGGCGAGTCCTCGCAAGGGTTACATCTGCATCGAGTCCGAGGGTGGGATGGTGCACTATCGCAACATGCGGATCAAGGAGCTGCCGGCGATACCGCTCAAGCCGGGGCAGGTGGCGATCGCGAACCGCGGGTATCGCTGTCTCTACACCGGCGTCGATTTGTCCGGGTGGAAGGCGTCGGATGGCTGGCGCTCGCACGACTGGCAGTTTCGTTTTCACGGCGAGACGGGCGGCATGGACAAGGCGCTGGAGTCGGAGGAGGTGTTTGGCGACTTCGGTTTTATTTTTGACGTGACCGTCTCGCACAAAACCAAGCCGCTGGAGTTTCAGCTTCGGGGCAACCCGGCCTCGGCGGTTCGTGTCGCGCCGGATTTGTTCAAGGGTGACCTGGTTTTGAAGGGGCGCAACTGGAACCGGTTCGAGGGCGAGCTGCGTGGGAACAAACTCACATTGAAACTCAACGGCCGCACGGTGGTCGATGGCCAAGCGCTGGACGGCCTCCCAGCGAAGGGGCCGATCCGCATCGTGCCGGGCGGCCCGGTCTCGATGGCCAACGTGTATGTCCGTCGCTTGGCCAAGCGCTAATTTAATTTCGTGAAATTGCTTTTTCGATTTTTGATCGTTGTTGCGGCGTGGTCGCTTGGCCAGGCGCAGGCGCAGGAGCGGCACATCGGAAAGGGCTACCTGAACCTGCTGTCCTACTGGGATTTCGACAGCGCCAACGCGTTCAACGCCGGCACGGCGGTGGATGTCGTCTCAAAGATAGAGGGCGAACTGCTTGGCGAACCCAAGCTGGTGGTGGGGCGTTCAGGTGAAAAGCTGGATCGGGCGATTGATTTTGGCGCGGAGCCGGAGGGCAACTGGGTGAAGATCGATCACAAGACCGACGAAGGCCATTCGTGGCTCAAGCCGGTGTCCGACTACAATCAACTCACGGTTTCGTTCTGGCAAAAACTGCACACGGTTTCGCCCTCCTCCACGTTTTGGCTGGGCGCGGCCAGCGCCTCGAGTGGCGAGCGCAATGCCCAGGCGCATGTGCCGTGGGGCAACTCGACGATTTACTGGGACACCTCCGGCTGTTGCGACGGTCGCACGACGCGGATTAACAAAAAGTGGAACGGCGACTTCACGGATTGGCACCACTTTGTGTTCATTAAGGATCGCGACCGCAAGGCGATCTACATCGACGGCGAGTTGATTCACGAGGCCAACAACAACTCACGGCTCAAGGCCGACTGGACGGTGGCGGCGATCGGCTCGGACAACAAGGGCGAGAGCAACGTCGTCGGGATGATCGACGAGTTCGCGGTGTTCGCCTCGGCGTTGACGGAGGCGGAGATTGGACTCTTGGCCAAGGGCACCGAGCCGAACGCGCTGGAGGAGCGCA
>DKGH01000163.1 GCA_002453165.1 Verrucomicrobia bacterium UBA6775 | reverse complement strand
CCGCGCTTCGCGTATTGGCACAACGGGTTGCGTCTTTGGGATCACACGCGCGGCTTCGTGGTGGAGGGCAACCGGTTTGTGTTCGACGGCGAGTCAATGCCGAAGGCTCGCGGCGTCCTGCTTCACGGAACCAGCGTCGGGCTGCGGATGTTTCAGGACGAAGGTGGTGAATGGCAAAGCCAGGTTGATCCGCATCGTTTTACAGACAACCTCTATAGTGGCCTGTTGCCAAACCTCGCCGGCCCACAAAAAGCGGATCACGAGATGCATCTTGTCGTCGGCGAGCGGGCCATCCATCTCACGGGAATCACGGGGCAGGGCGACGGCATAAAATTCACCTGGCCCGACGATTAAGTTTTTGGAGATCCAAAGTGCAAAACTGGAAGGACGAGCCTGCGAGTCCGAAAAGCCCAAGCGTAGGGTCGGGAGAAAGGGACGCAGATGAACGCGGATTTTGAGAATGGGAAATGATCTGTGTGAATCTGTGAAATCCGTGTCCAAAACGGGACAGCCGAACGTGTTGGCTTTCACCCAAGGACGCCTAGGGACAGGTGTTCCAACCTTGGTTGGCTAGGTTTGGTGCGTTGGTTTTTTTGCGGACTCTCAGGCTCGTCTCTCCACAGCGTTCGTTTTTAATCGCTGGGGGTGCCGTCGGGGAGGGTGGTTTTTTTCATTGTGATGCCTTCGTGGTCATCAGGGTCGAAGCCGGTGGCGCCCTGAAGGTTCGCCTGTGACAGATTGGTGTTGGCTAGACGGGCGCGGTCGAGTTTTACGTTTCGCAAATCGCTGCCGGTAAAGTTGGCCCCCGTCAGGTCGCGGCCCTGCAATTCGACGCCGCGCAGGTCCCATCCTGAAAAATCTTTTCCACTCAAGTCCATGCCGTGGGCACCGTCGACATAGAGCTGGATGAGCAGCGTCAGGCCAGCGTCGTGGGTTCGGATGGAGGCGTCCGTCATGGTGGTGTTGTGGTATACGGTCTCGGGGAAATTGAACCACGGTCCGATGCTGGCACCGGTGAGGTCTGCGTCGGTGAAGTCGACGTTGCCCAGCGTGGTCTCGGCGAGGTTGGCGCCGGTGAGGTCGGCCCCGAGAAGATTGGCACCGTTAAGGTTCGCCATCGCAAGGTCTGCGTTGTTCAGGTTTGCCATCGCAAGGTTTGCCCCGCGTAGATCGGCCCCGACGAGGTTGCTCTTGGCCAGGTTCGCCTTGGGCAGGTTTACCTGTGCCCGAACCCGAAAATAGCGGATGCCATCAGTGGGAGGGATGGCCTGGGTGATCGTCTTCGGATCGGAGTCGATGCCGCCGGCGTGCGCTTGGCCAAGCGGTTGCCAGTTTTTCAGGTCGGTTGAAGTCTCGAGCTGCGTGTCCGGGATGATTTGTGGCGACTCGGCCAGGGTGACGGACGAGGGTCGCCATGTGAACTCGAGCGGCTTGCCGGGCTTGACGGTGAGCCGAAGGTCGTCCGCCTGGCCAAGCGCCTGGCCAAGCAGCAGGGTGGCGGTGAACGCAATAAGAAATCCCTCCCGGCTTGGCCAAGGAGGGATGCTCGAAAAATGAATTCGCCGGTTAAACCACTTCATGCAGCGGTTGCGAGTTGTTCTCGACGAGGTAATGCGGCCGGCCGTTGAGGTCGTTGACCGTGGTGGTGTTCGGATCAATCCCAAGCGCGTGGTACAGCGTGGCGTGCACCTCGCCAAAGGTGACCGGCCGTTCACTGGCCTCTCCGCCGAGGCGGTCGGTCGCACCGATGACTTGCCCATGCTTGAGTCCGCCGCAGGCGAGCAAGCCGCAGGAGACTCGCGGCCAGTGGTCGCGGCCGGCATCCTTGTTGATGGTTGGTGTGCGGCCAAATTCGCCCCAGCAAACCACGACGACGTCCTTGTCGAGACCCCGCTGGTGGAGATCCTCGATGAGCGCCGTGAGCCCCTGATCGAGCATCGGAAAATCCTGCCGGGCGCGGCGGAAGTTGCCGCCGTGCCAGTCCCAGCGACTGAACGAAAGCGACACGCAGCGAACGCCGACCTCGACGAGGCGGCGGGCGAGGAGAAAGTGATCGAGCAGCTTGGGCGCACCGTCGGCCTGCAGCTTGGCGGTGCCGCGGCCATAGCGGTCGCGCAGTTTGACGTCCTCCTTCTCGAGGTCGAGCGCGTCGGCGAGTTTGCCGGAGGTGAGCATGCCGAACGCCTGTTGGTTGTAGGCGTCCATACCCTCGATGAGGCCGGAGTTATCGACGTCGCGACGGAGCTGATCGAAACTTTGCAGCAGTTTTTTGCGGTCACTCAACCGCTCGAGGGTGATGCCGTTGAGCGTCATGTCCTCCTTGCCCTCGGCGGATGGTCGGAACGCCGCGTGGGCCGGGCCGAGGAAGCCGGCCTTGCCGGGGTCGCTCCACTGTATGTGGCCGGTCTTGGGGGAGAGTCCGATGAACGGCGGCATGTCCGGTTTTACCGGGCCATTAAGCTTGGACAAAATGGAGCCGATGCTGGGCCAGCCGCCGGGGGGCTGGTTGCGGTTGGAGCGGCCGGTCATGCACTGCTCGGCATCGTGGCCGCCGGTGGCCCCGACGATGGAGCGGATGACCGTGAACTTGTCCATCATCCTAGCCATGAGCGGGAATTCCTCGCATATCTGTAGGCCGGGGACGTTGGTGGAGATGGGCTTGAATTCGCCGCGGATTTCGCGCGGGGCATCCATCTTCAGGTCGAACATGTCCTGATGCGGCGGGCCGCCGGGCAGGAAAATGTTGATGACCGCCTTGTGCGATGAGCCGACGCCGGCCTGGGCCTCGGCCTCGAGGAGGTTGGCCATGGTTAATCCGCCGATGCCCATGGCACCTATGCGGATGAAGTCTCGTCGGGCGATCCCGTCACAGAAATCGCCGCTGCCGTTCCCTGCATTGATCTTCAGCATATTTGCTCCTTTCGTGACACGGCCATCGGGGGAACCGTAAAACTCAGTTTTCGAGAAAAGTGCCTAGGTCGACCGGATAGTCAAGTGGGAAAAGACAGCAAAAATGAGGCTGATTTGAGGCTCCGCTTGGCCAAGTGCTCAGGCCTCGAGCGCGTCGATGAGTTTTTGGTGGATGTTGTCGAATCCGCCATTGCTCAGGACACAGAGGATGTCGCCGGGTTGGGCCTGCGGCACCACGTGGGCGACGATCTCGTCGGCTGTTGGGAGGTAATCCGCCTCGACGCCAGCGGCGCGAATATCCGCCATGAGCTGGGCGGGATTGAGACGTTCCTCGGGCGGCACCTGCTCGAGCCGGGCGACCTCGGCCACGACCACGCGCTTGGCCAAGCGCAATGCCTCGGCCAGCTCGATTTGAAAGTGGTTACGGCGCGTGGTGTTGCTGCGCGGCTCGAAGATGGCCCAGACCCGCCGCTCGGGGAATCGGCGGCCAAGCGCCTTGAGGGTCTCGCGGATGGCGGTGGGGTGATGGGCGAAGTCGTCGATGACGGTGACGCCGTTGACTTCGCCGCGAATTTCCATCCGACGCCGAATGCCTTCGAACGTGTCGAAGCCGGCCTGAATCTGCTCGTCGCCCAACCCGGCGTAGCGCGCCATTAGCAGTGCGGCGAGGGCGTTGCGGACGTTCAACTCGCCGATCATCGGGATACGAAACTCGGCGCTGCCAAGTCGAAAGGTCGAGCCGCTCTCGCTGAACAAGAGTTGATCGGCCTGTGCGTCGCAGTCGTTGCCCAGCCCAAAGTGCCGGACCGGGCAGTGGTCGACCCCGGTGAGCGGCAGCAGGTTCGGTTCGTCGCCGTTGGCCAACAGCAGCCCGTTACGCGGGATGATGTTGATGAGGCGCTGGAACGAGGTCTGGATTTCGGCGAGGCTGCCGAAGATGTCAGCGTGGTCGAACTCGAGGTTGTTGATGACCACCGCCTCGGGCAGGTAGTGGACGAACTTGCTGCGCTTGTCGAAAAACGCGGTGTCGTACTCGTCGCCCTCGAGCACACACCATTCGCTGTCGGTGAACCGCGCGCCCTGGCCAAGGTTGTTCGGGATGCCGCCGATGAGAAAACTGGGGTTGAGTCCATTGTGCTCGAGCAACCAGGCGAGCAGGGAGGCGGTGGTGGTCTTGCCGTGCGTGCCGCAAACCACGAGTGAGTGTTTGCCGCGCAGGAACTGGTGTTTGAGCAGTTCCGGCAGGGCACAGTACGCCAGCTTGTGCTCGAGCGCGTACTCGGCCTCCGGGTTGCCGCGCGAGATGGCGTTGCCAATCACGACAAGATCCGGCTTGTACGCGAGGTTGGCCTCGTCGAACGGCCGCGCCTCGATGCCGCGCTCCTCGAGGAACGTCGACATCGGCGGGTAAATGCCCTGATCCGAGCCAGTGATGGCAAACCCACGTTCCTTAAGCGCCGCCGCCACCGAGGCCATCGCTGTGCCGCAGATGCCGACGAAGTGAATGGAGCGCGCGTCGTCGATAATTGACCCTATTTCAGTTTGAGCAGTTCCGGCTCTGTCCAGGGATCGACCCGGTCGGCTGTCGCGGCGCGGATGGCCTTGACGGTCGAGGCATTGACCGGTTCGCCACGGTGATCCCACTCTCGCCGGATGTAAGTCAGGATCGAGGCGACTTGGTCGTCGTTGAAGCCAAGGAGGGCGGGCATCTCGAGATCATGTTTTTGGCCGTTCACGGTGATCGGCCCGGCGACGCCCTGCAACACGATCCGCACGAGACGATCATCACTCTTGAGCACCCAGTCGGAGTCCACCAACGGCGGGGCCACACCGGCCTGGCCGCGTCCGTGCCCCTGATGGCAGGTGGCGCAGGTGAAAGTGTAAAGTTGTTTGCCCTGCGTGAACTGCGCCTGCTCCGCATCCGTCAACGGGCGCAGTGGTGGGAGCGGCTTGACGCCCGGCTTGCCGTTCCAAAGGAACAATTTGTCGATGGACATGGCGAGCTTGGCTTCCTCCGCGTTCTTGGATTTCTGGAGCACGGTGAGCATCTTCGGTTTCTTGTCAAAGTAAACTGGCTTGCCCTTGGATTTGTTTCGCGCGACACCCCGCAGGATGGCCAGTCGTTGCCAGTCCTGAATGCGGCGGCCGTAGGTGGAGTAGATCAGCTTGCCGACCCGCGACGGGCGGCCTTCGCGGAAAATACTGTCCGAAAGTGCCTCGATGACGTCGGCACGATGATCGGCGGTGCGCCAGCGTCGTTCGGCGAGCAACAGCTCGAGGAATTCGAGTTCCTCGCCGGCCAAGCCGGAGAGTGCGGCGTCCATGATGTATGGTTTGTCGGCGTGATTGTAGAGTGCGCTGCGAATGCCCATGTGGGTGAGGATGTTTCCGTGGGCCCCGAGGGAGAGTACCATTTGGCGAAGCTCGGTGATGTCGTCCGCGCCGGTATTGAGCACGAGTTGATCAATGATGGCGTCGCTGCCGGGCAGCTTGAGCCATGGCTCGGCGAGGCGGGCGGCCGCCATGCGGACACCGCGGTCGCGGTCGCTCAGTGCATCGAGCACGACTGCCGGGCTGATGGCCGCGCGGCCCTCGAGCGTCCAGAGTGCGTGCACCCGGCCAAGCGCGTGGTTGCCGTCGGTGGCGAGCTTGGCCAAGTCCGCGTTCACGTCTTCCGAGCTCTCGACGAGCAGCCGCTGGGCGGTGTCGCGGGTCCAGCCGTTTTCACTGCTCAGCGCGGCAACGAGTTGTTTGCCGCTGGCCTTGGCCAAGTTCTGCAGCGACTTGCTGGCGCCCTTGTAAACCACGCGATAAATTCGGCCTTTGTCGATGTCCTTCTCCAGTCCGCGACTCTCGGCCTGGGCTCGTAGATAGCTGGTCAGGTAAATCCGGTGCTGCACGAGGCCGCGATACATGTCGACGATGTACAGGCCGCCGCTTGGCCCATTGTATAGGTTAACGGGGCGAAAACGTTCATCGGTGCTAGTCAACCATTCAGTTCCGCTTTCTGCATTTTCTACTGCTAAATTGCCGTTGATTTCAATGTGTTGGTTTCGGCGTATAAAATTACCGCTAGGCTCGCACACAAAAGAATTTCCTAAATAATTTTTTGGAAAATTATTACCTCTGTAAATTACTGGCCCACAGGCGGCAGTATATCTTGATAATCTACCTTCAAGTGGGCCATCTGACCTCAAAGTGCCTTTTCTGTAGGCACGATTTACTCCTAAATTTATTCTGCCTGGCCAAGTTTCTTGAGTTTTAGCAACCCTTACAGCTACACCTCCTCTTTGTCTGGAAAATGGGTTTCTATCCAAGTATTCAGATGCAATTAAATCTCCCCGAAGCATATCGCTATTGCTGTTATAAAATAATCTCCCCAAATTATCCATTGAGATGCCCCACTGGCCGCGTTTGATTGTTTGTTCACGCTGCCATTCGCCATTGGTGTTGCGGAATCGCACCGTATGGTTGGCACTATAAATCCAGTTGTCCAGGCCCCACATTAGGCCGTTGGCGGCATGTTCAGGGTTGGCGCTTAAACCACGAGCGGGATCGCAAGCAATGGCATAGTCGGTGGCCACCACGGTGTGTTTGTCCGCCTTGTCGTCGCCGTTGGTGTCCTCAAAAAACAGCAGCCTCGGCGGCTCCGCAACCAGCACGCCACCGCGAACCAGTGCGATCGCGCGCGGTAGGAAAAGGCCGTCCTTGAAGACCGTCATCTTATCCATGCGCCCGTCCCCGTTGGTGTCTTCGAGGACCTTGATGCGGCCGATCTTCTCGTGCTCGCCCGTGGCGTCGGGGTCGCGCATGTAGCCGCGCATCTCGACCACCCACATCCGTCCGTCCGGGCCGATCTCCATCGCCACCGGCGTATCAACCAGAGGCTCGGCGGCGACGATCTGCACATCAAATCCCTCCGGCAGCGTGAACGATTTGATCGCCTTCTCCGGCGAAAGCACCGGTGCGGGCGGGGGCTTCAGGTGGGGGAAAAGGTTTTTTTGGACAGTACCACCCTTGTCCTTGCGATCCCCGGCTTGGCCAAGGGCGGAGGTCGTTGCCATGCATAGGGCGGCAAACACTGCGAGTGTGTTACGGTAAATCATTGTCGTTGGAAACCGGGGCGTGGATTTAGATAAAACCGCGCCTCCGAGGTCGCCAACTGACTAACCCACCGAATCGGTGAAGCCAAGTTTGAAAAACACCATGCTGCTTGGTCCAGCCCAGGTGAGGACGGCAGTCCTAGCAATACTATTGTTTCGACCGCTTGGCCCAGGTCAATCCGGTGAGGTCTTTTGTCGGGGTTGGGATGAACAGGCTGGCGAGCCAGCCGGCGACAAAACAGGACACCGTGCC
>DKGH01000156.1:861-3415 GCA_002453165.1 Verrucomicrobia bacterium UBA6775 | reverse complement strand
CTTGACGTTTGGTGAGGTGGACCGCCTTGCCAAGATGGTGCCAACCGAACTCAAAATCACTCTTGAGAGTGCTTTGCAAAAATCCCCCGATCTCAAGGAGGCCTACGATGGCGAGGAGGTCACGCGGGAGCTAATCGACACAGCATTTATTCTGGAAGATTTGACCCGGAATACCTCCGTTCATGCGGCGGGGGTTGTGATCGGCGCCGAGCCGCTGGTGAACATCCTGCCGCTCAAAAAAGACGACGACGGTACGATCACGACCCAGTATCCAATGGGCCCCGTTGAGGATCTTGGCCTGTTGAAGATGGATTTTCTCGGACTCAAAACGCTGACCGTGATCCGCAACACCTGCGAGATGGTGAAGCAGGGGCATGGGATCGATCTCGACGTGGATCGGTTGCCGTTGGGTGATGAGAAGGCGTATGACTTGTTGAACAATGGTCATACGGTGGGTGTATTCCAGTTGGAATCCAGCGGCATGCGTGATCTTTGCCGTAAGTTTAAGCTCGCTTCGATCGAGCATATCACCGCGCTGGTGTCGTTGTATCGTCCGGGGCCGATGGATCTGATCCCGGACTTCATTCGCCGCCGTCACGGCGAGGTGGAAATCAAATACCCGCATCCGCTGCTCGAGCCGATCGCGAAGGAAACTTACGGCATTCTGATCTATCAGGAACAGGTAATGAAGGCGGCCCAGATTCTGGCCGGTTACACGCTTGGCGGCGCGGATTTGTTACGCCGGGCGATGGGTAAAAAGAAGGTCGAGGTAATGCAGGAACAGCGTGCGTTGTTCGTGAAGGGTTGTGCTGAGACTAACAATATCCCGGAGAAAAAGGCCAACGAGGTCTTCGACCTGCTGGAGAAATTCGCCGGCTACGGATTCAATAAATCCCACGCCGCCGCCTATGCCGTGGTGGCCTACCAGACGGCTTATCTCAAGGCGCATTATCCGGTTGAATTTTTGGCGGCCAATATGACCAACGACATGGCCGACACCGCGAAGCTGGGCGTGTTGACGGACGAAGCCAAGGTGTTGGGGATCGAGGTGTTGCCGCCGGACGTTAATGAAAGTCAGGTGTTTTTTGCTCCTGCCCGGGGCGGCACCGTGATCCGGTTCGGCATGGCTGCGATCAAGGGGGTAGGAAGTGTTGCGGTGGAAGAGATGATCAAGGCGCGTAGTGAGGGCGACCCGTTCAATGATTTGTTCGAGCTATGCGATCGCTGTGACACGCGAACAGTCAACCGAAAGGTGCTCGAGGCATTGATACGCAGCGGAGCCTGCGATGGGCTCGCGGGAACGAGAGCCGGCCAGTTTTCGGTGATCGACAAGGCGTTGGCCAAGGCGTCTAGCCAGGCCAAGGATCGTGCCGCCGGTCAGACGTCACTTTTTGGTGCGTTCGAGGAAAGCAGCAACTCCATGCGCGACACCGTGCCGGACTTGGCTGAGTGGGATCGGGATGAAATCTTGGCCTCGGAAAAGGAACTGCTCGGTTTTTACGTCAGCGGTCACCCGCTTGATCCGTACAAGGAATTGCTCGACCAGTATTGCGTGCACAACAGTGAGACGGTCAAGGAGTTGGAAAACCGAAAGGTCACCCGCTTGGGCGGGTTAATTACTGCAGTCCAACGAGGCATCTCCCGGCGCAGCAACAAGCCGTATGCCATCGCCACCATCGAGGATCTGTCCAGCTCGTTTCAAGTACTCTGCATGAACGAAAATTACGACAAGTACCAGTCGCTGCTTGAGGCGAATCAAACCGTTCTGGTCATCGGCGAAGCGAACAACAACGAGGATATGCCCAAGATTTTTCCACAGGAAGTTGTTGCACTGGAGGATGCGCCGGCCAAGTTCACCAAGCAGGTGCATGTGCGGCTCAACAGTTCAAAGGTTGAGCCGGCCAAGATGGACGAGGTGTTTGGTGTGACGACCAGTCACCCGGGACGATGCCCGCTTTATTTTTGTTTCAAGCAGGAGGATGGGCGATTGGTCTTCGTTGAGTCGGGCGAGAAGCATTATGTGAAGCCGTCTGAACGACTGCGTGATGAAGTCAACGACCTGCTTGGCCAAGCGGGGAGTTACTACGCCAAGGTCGACACGTCACTTCCAGACCCGCCCAAGCGGCGATGGCAAAAAAAGGAGAGTAACGGGGAATAGGAACGCCCCTTACCGGGCGATCCAGCGTTTGGCTTTCAACTCAAACCGCGGGAGGCTGTTGGGCTCGGCCAAGCGGATCGGGACTCGCAGCGACAGGTTTTCCTGAAAAGCGATAGCCAAGCGCTTGGCCAAGTTTTCATCATCGGCAGCTTCCGGCTCAACTTCCACAGACATCTCGGTGAGGGTGTCGGCCTGATTGATCTCCACGCGATACTCGGCGACTCCTCCAACACTGCGAACGATCTCCTCGACGGCGCTTGGATAAACATTCACTCCGCGAACGACCACCATGTCATCCGCGCGGCCAAGTATGCCGCCATCAAGGCCAAGGTCATGTCGACCACAGGCGCAGGGCTGGTCGGAGATGGCCTTAACCAGATCACCGGTTCGATATCG
>DKGH01000156.1:0-461 GCA_002453165.1 Verrucomicrobia bacterium UBA6775 | reverse complement strand
TTCGACAGGTTCGCCGGTGTCAGGGTCAATGATTTCCGGGAGGTACGCCTGCTCGAGGACGTGAAGGATTCCCGGTTGTGCCGGGCACTGGTAAGTCACCGGGCCGACTTCGGTCATACCGTGGTGATCAAAGACGGTTGCGCCCGGCCACGCCTCCTCAAGGCGCCTGCGAGTGGCCGGGATACTGCCGCCGGGTTCGCCGGCAACGACGATGGTTTTCATCGGCGAGTCGCTCAAGTCGATGCCCTCGGCTTTGGCTACTTCAGCCAAGCGTAGGGCGTAGGTCGGTGTGCAACAGAGTACATTAGCCTGATGGGTGAATATGGACCGCAGCCGGGCGGCACTGCTAAGGCCTCCGCCGGGAATGCTCAGTGCCCCAAGCGCTTCGCCGGCCTCGAAAGCGAGCCAGAATCCGATGAATGGCCCGAAGGAAAACGCGAAGAAAATACGATCCTCCGAAT
>DKGH01000205.1:33413-44487 GCA_002453165.1 Verrucomicrobia bacterium UBA6775 | reverse complement strand
AGCCCTTTTCGAGACACGTCGGCAGTTCCTTGGCCGCGCGAGTGCTGGCATCGGTTCCGCGGCACTGGCGTCGCTGCTTAACCCCGGCCTGTTCGCGTCGGCACCGGCCGAGCGGGTGGGGGGCTTGCCCGGTTTTCCGAACTTCGCACCCAAGGCCAAGCGGGTCATTTATCTGTTTCAAAACGGGGCACCGTCGCAGTTCGAGCTGTTCGACAACAAACGGGAGGTCACCCGACGCCACGGGGAGCCGCTCGACTCGTCGTTTTTTCAGGGGCAACGCCTCACCGGCATGACGTCCCGGCAGAAGGACAAACGCATCTGCAAATCGGTTTTCAAGTTCGAGCGCCACGGGCAGGGCGGGGTCGAGTTGGGGGAGACTCTTCCGCATCTCGCCGGGGTTGCGGACGAGATCGCCGTCGTGCGCTCGATGCAAACGCAGGCGATTAACCACGACCCGGCGGTCACGTTTTTCCAGACCGGCTTCCAGCAGGCCGGCCGGCCCAGTGCCGGGGCGTGGGCGAGCTACGGACTCGGCAGCGAGAGCGCCGATTTGCCGGCCTTTGTCGTGATGCTCTCGCAGGGCAGTGCCAAGCGCAATTCACAGGCTTTGTACGCCCGGCTTTGGGGCAGCGGCTTTTTGCCGTCCGAACATCAGGGTGTGCAGTTTCGCTCAATCGGTGATCCGGTTTTGTACCTTGCAAATCCGAAGGGCATCTCGGCCGGCCGCCGCCGCCGAATGCTCGACCTTGGTC
The DNA here is from genome assembly GCA_002453165.1 of Verrucomicrobia bacterium UBA6775. Lineage (GTDB taxonomy): Bacteria > Verrucomicrobiota > Verrucomicrobiia > Limisphaerales > UBA1096 > UBA1096. The sequence goes on along the minus strand of DKGH01000205.1, from coordinate 43,735 downwards.
AGGCGCTGAATAAGGCGCATCACGAGCGTCTGGGCGATCCCGAAATTGTCACCCGGATTCAGCAGGCCGAGATGGCGTACCGCATGCAGGCGTCCGTGCCGGAGTTAATGGACACGAAGTCCGAGCCGGAGAGTATTTTCAAGTTGTACGGAGAGAACGCGCGCAAGCCTGGTACGTTTGCGGCCAACTGCCTGCTGGCTCGGCGCCTTGCCGAGCGCGGTGTGCGTTTCATTCAGCTTTACCACCGCGGCTGGGATCATCACAGCGACACCCCGCGCGATCTGCCGCTGCAATGCGGCGACATCGACCAGTCATCCGCCGCTCTGATCGCGGACCTCAAGCAGCGGGGGATGCTCGACGAGACGCTTATTATTTGGGGTGGGGAATTCGGCCGCACAGTTTATGCGCAGGGCGGATTGAACATGGAGAAATACGGGCGGGACCATCACCCGCGCTGCTTCAGCATGTGGCTCGCCGGCGGTGGCATCAAGGGCGGCACCACCTACGGCACCACCGACGATTTTTCATTCAACGTCGTCGAGAATCCAGTGCCGGTTTACGATCTGCACGCGACGATGCTGCACTGCCTCGGCATTGACCACGAAAAGCTGACCTTCAAGTTTCAGGGCCGGCACTACCGCCTCACCGACGTCCACGGCAACGTGGTCAAGGGCCTTTTGTCCTGACCGCTTGGCCAAGCGCGGACTCGAAGGCTCACCTCTCCATTTTGTGTTTGGCTAGAATGGTAAAAAGAAGAGGGGAGTGTAGAGACCGATGTCGGCCATGGTTCGGAGGAAATCGGCCCTGTAGCGGTTGCAGCGGTCGTGCAGCCACGCGAGGCCAAGGGCACTCAACGCGACGGCGCAGAGTGCCTTTTGGATTTCCGCTTGGCCAAGCGCGGCGGCCAGCGTGAGGGCGAGCAGGCCAAGCGCTATGTCAAACCACGACAACCGACGGATGAACCAAGGGTGGGCGTTGAGCAGGGAGTCAGCATCACGCCGGTCGGCGGTGACGACTTCCCACGTCGTGATGTGCGAACAGCTCATGGCGCACAGGGCACCGAAACCGAGCACCGCCGGCAGGAGACTTGGCCAGACGTCTGGTTGCACCGCCCAGACTTGTAGTGCGCAGCCGACGGCAAACACGAGGCCGACGTGCCATTCCTTGGGCCAAAGGCGGGTGCGCAACACGGGCCACCAATGCGTGGCAGCAAAGTGGACGGCAGTAAGGGCGAACACGAAGCTGCCGGCCAGCCATGCCTCGGCATTGAGCCGGGTGATGGCGATGACCAGCGCTGTGACGAACATCACGACAGATACGCCCAGCCAGATGGGGCGACCCTTTTTGTGGATGGCGTGCCGGCCGGTCTCGGCCCGGGCGTCCGAGTCGGCCATGTCCAGCACACGATCGGCGCAGTAAACGAGCCACGTGCAGCAAAAGAGGAGCAGCCGGTCACCGAACGCGAGGTTTACCCCGGCGATGCGTGCGAATTGTTCCTGCCAGATGACCGCCAGCAACGGCGAGTCCAAGTTGAGCAGGTTGGGCCAGAGCCACCACGTTGTGCGGGAGTCCGATGCCACGGGTTGGGTGAAGCTGCGCTCCAAGCCGGGATCAGGCAACGACTTCCTTCAGGATTCGGCCCCCGATATCGGTCAGCTTGCGGATGCGGCCGGCGTGCTTGAAGTTGACGTTCTCCTGGTTGAGGCCCATGAGGTCGAGGATGGTCGCGTGCACGTCGCGGACGTGAATGGTTTCACCGATGCCGCGCAGGCTGAACTCGTCGGTCGCGCCGGCGGTAGTGCCGCCCTTCACGTCGCCGCCGGCCATCCACATGGTGAGTGCCCATGAGTTGTGCTCGCGGCCGGGGTTGCCGGACATGCCGCCGTTCTTGAACGGGGTGCGGCCCATCTCGGAGGCCCAGACGACGAGCGTTTCGTCGAGCAACCCGCGTTGCTTGAGGTCGGCGAGCAGGCCGGACACTGGTTTGTCGACTTCGGCACAGTGGCGGATCATGCCGCCCTTGACGTTGCCGTGGTCATCCCAACTTGAGGAACTGATCTGTACACCGTGAACCAGCAGTGTGTGACGCACGCCACTCTCGACCAGACGCCGCGCGAGCAGGCATTGCCGACCGAATGAGGCAGTGGTGCCGTTGTCGAGACCGTAAAGATTTTTCACATACTCCGGCTCGTTGCTGAGGTCCATCAGCTCAGGTGCCTCGGTCTGCATGCGGAACGCCAGTTCGTAGGCACTGATGCGGGCCTCGAGTTCGCTGTCGCTGCCACGTCTGGCGAGGTGCCGCTGGTTGAGCCACTGCAGGGCGTCCATCTCGCGTCGTTGTCGCTGACGGGAGATGCCCTTGGGTGAGGCGAGGTTCAGGATTGGCGTGCCGGTCGGGCGGAGCAGGGTGCCCTGATAGGCGGCCGGCAGAAAGCCGTTGCTCCAGATGGCCGCACCGTTGACCGGTGCGCCGCGGGGATCCTGAATGACCACGTAGCCCGGCATGTTGCGGTTGCCGCTGCCGAGGCCGTAGCTGATCCACGAGCCAACGGATGGGCTGCCGGGAAACTGGCTGCCGGTGTTGACGTGCAGCGTGGATGGGCCGTGATTCTGGTTGTCGGTCTTGATGCCGTGAATGAAGGCGAGGTCGTCCACGTGGCTCGACAAATGCGGGAAGCGGTCGGAGAGCCAGCGGCCGCTCTGGCCGTGCTGGGCAAATTCAAACGGGCTGCCGATGGTGACGTGCGGAAAAGAGAGGCGGCCCTGAAGTTCGCCGGAAATTTCCGGGATACGGGAGAGCGGTTTGCCATGAAGCTCGCGCAGCTTGGGCTTGTGCTCGAACGAGTCCATCTGGCTGACCCCGCCCTGCATGAAGAGAAAAATGCAGTTTTTGGCCTTGCGCGGAAAGTGCGTTAACTGCGCCGCTAACGGGTCAAATTTATTCTCGGTTGAGGCGCGCAGTTCGTCCGCCAGCAACCCACTCAAACCCAGTGCCCCGATCCCGTTCCATGCCCGGGAGAGGAACTCTCGACGATTTGGCCAAGCGTTCGGATTCATTTGAACGGGCTGAAACTAGCATATGGGTGATTGAATGCGAGCCGAAATAGCACCTTAAAAACAGGTTGATTCTACGCTTGGCCAAGGTTTGCATTGCGGCGGCAAAGGGGTGGAGCTAGTTTTCTGGCCGACCTTTTGATCGCAACCATATGAGTGACAAATTAATGATGACCATCGCCCGCGCCATCAACGACGTGGTGCTGGTGGTGTTGAAGACGCCGGAGATTCTAGAGCCGATTGGCATTTCGCAGGAGAAGTTTTTTGCCAAGGTACTGGGCTACGACGAGACCGGCCTATGGGTGCAGTTCCCGGATTTCGAGCTGCCGACGCGTGTCGGTGATGACTCCGGAATCTGGGTGCCAGAATCGATGCAGGAGGTGGATGCTTCCGCCATGCTCCCGTGGGGGGCGATCGCTACCGTGCTACATTTTCCGGACGTCAAGGGTTATGACCAGCCCAGCCCATTCAATCGGGACATCGGATTTAACCGCTCCGGTGACGAGGCGTAACCCGCCGCACCCCGACGGGGTATCGACAACATTGCTGCAATGAAAAATAAGTTCACACGACGCGAAGCCCTTGCCGGCTCATTTCTGGTTGCCGGCTCGGCTGCCACGAGTGAGGCTCAGGCCGCCAAGTCCGTCACCCCGGCCCAGACCGAGGGGCCGTTTTATCCGGACATGGACAACGACCTCACCCGGGTACAGGGTGCAAAGAAAAAACCGGCCGGCAAATTCATCTACGTGCATGGCACGGTGTACGACAAGGAAGGCAAACCGGTGGAACTCGCCTTGGTGGAAATCTGGCAGACCGACAACAACGGCATCTACAACCACGCCGGTGATCCGCGTCAGGCCGACCGGGATGTAAACTTTCAATTTTTCGGTCGCTGCGTCACCGACAAAAAGGGGCACTACACTTTCAAAACCATCAAGCCGGCCGCCTACGGGGTGCGCGAAAATTGGCAGCGGCCGCCGCACATCCACTACAAGGTCTACCGACGCGGGTTCGAAGACCTGACCACGCAAATTTATTTTGCCGGCGATCCCCTCAATGAAAAGGACGGCATCTACAACAACGTGCCGAAGAAGGATCGGCCAAGCGTGACGGTCGAGTTCAAGCCGGCCGCACAGGTTGGTTCCGACTTGGCCAAGTCCATCGCCGATGGGTTCGGCCAGAAAAAAGGGCTGGAGAAGGATACAACCGTCGGCCGGTTCGACATCGTCATCAATGCTGTTGCCTGACCGAATGAGTTTGAAATTCAAACAACCGGTTACCGCGCTTGGCCAAGCGCTCCTCGTCTTTGCCCTGCTTGGCCAAGCGGGAGTAGCTGCGGAAAAAACCGACGGCCTGACGGTGGAACAGATCATCGAACGCACGCGAGAGGCCTCCAAGCACTCGGGGCAGGGCGACGAGGTATTCAAATTTTACCGCAAGGCTTCGTTCGACGAACTCGATGCCAAGGGCAATGTCGTCGGGAGAAACAGCAAGACCTACCGTGCGTACACCGACGATCGCGATCAGAAGCTACGAATGGTCAATGGCCGTCCGGCATCGAAGCGGGAACGGTATCGTGAGTACAAAAAACACCAGGAGCGCCAGCGGCGTTACCTGAACAAGCGCAAGGAGGGTGATCCGAAAAAACAAAATGAAAATCTCGTCACGCGCAACGTCGATCTCTTTGAGGAAAAATTCACACCCAAGCTCGTCGGCGTGGAAAAGGTGAACGGCCGGGACGCCTTCGTGATCGACCTCAAACCCAACCCAAAACACAAACACAAAAGCCGAACCGTGAATCGGATCATGGATCAACTGGAAACCAAGGTCTGGATCGACCGGGAGGAGTTTCAGATTTCGCAACTCAGCACCAAGCTGCTCAAGCCGGTGAATTTTCTCGGGGGACTCGCCGGGGCGATCAAGACCATCAACATTGGCGTCACGCAAAAACGCCTGGCCAAGGACACATGGGTCGACGAAAAAGTGAACGCCCACTTTGACGTTCGCGTTGCGTGGAAAACGTACCAGTTCCGGATGGAGAGTCTTTCCACCGACTTTGAGCGCACCGAGCGCGAGGAGCCGGAGTCGTGACCCGTTCGCTTGGCCAAGCGCATTCCGTTTTACTCAATCGCCGGCGCATCGAACTGTTCGCGCAGACGATGAAACTCCCGCGTTAATCGGTTGCGTGTTTTGGCGTAGGCCGGATCGGCGTGGACGCTTTTCATCTCGTGCGGGTCGGTCTTAAGATCGAACAGGTTCCACTCATCATCCTTGGGGAAGTACATCAGTTTGTGCCGCGCCGTGCGTACGCCAAAGTGTCGAGGCACGCGGTGTTCGCCGAATTCGTAATAGGAATAGTAGAGCGATTTTCGCCAGCCACTGCTGTTGCCCTTGAAGAGTGTCAACAGTGATCGGCCCTGCACCTCGGCGGGAGTCTCGAGCCCGGCCGCTTCAAGAAACGTCGGGGCGTAGTCGATATTCTGGATCAACTGCTTCGGCTTGGAGCCGGGCTGAATGACTCCGGGCCAGCGGATGAGGAAGGGCATGCGGAAGGATTCCTCGAACATCCAGCGCTTGTCGTACCAGCCATGTTCGCCAAGGAAAAAGCCCTGATCTGACGAGTAAATGACGATTGTGTTTTTCGCGAGGCCGTTGTCATCGAGGTACTTCAGCATACGGCCGACGCTTTCGTCCACGGCCTTTACCGTGCCGAGGTAGTTGCGCATGTAGCGACGATACTTCCAGCGTACCAAGTCCTTCTGGCTCATTTTGCCGCCGGCGAATTCCGCAAGAAACGCCTTGTTGCGCGGGCCGAAGTGCGAGACCCACTTGGCCTTTTGCGCGGGCGTCATGCGGTTGTACTCCGGTGTGCCGTAGCGATCCGGCTTGGGCAGCTTCACATCGCCACGTTCGTCCTTGCGCACCTTGGCGTCGTACGCCCAGTCGAAGTGCCGGTCGATCTCCATCTCGTTGCCGGCCAGCGTCGCGCTGCGATTTTTGTAGTCATCAAACAGTGTCTCCGGCTCGGGAATCTCCACGTCATCAAACGCCCCCAGGTGGCGCAGCGCAGGCGCGAAGGTTCGATGCGGCGCCTTGTGCTGGCACATCAGGAAAAACGGTTTCTTTTTGTTGTCAGCCTCGCGGTTTTCAAGCCACGCGATCGCCTTGTCTGTGGTGATGTCCGTCGCGTAACCCTCGAAACGCTTGCGTGAGTTGTCCTGCTGGATGAATACCGGATTGTAATAGCTGCCCTGCCCGGGCAGCACTTCCCAATAATCGAATCCCTGCGGCGTGGTGTTCAGATGCCATTTGCCGATCACCGCCGTGTGATAGCCGCCCTTTTGCAACTCCTTGGCCACCGTCCATTGGTCGGGGTTGAACTTGTTCCCGTTCCGCATGAAGCCATTTTTGTGGCTGTGCTTGCCGGTCAGGATCGTTGCGCGCGATGGCCCGCAGATTGAGTTCGCACAGAATGAGTTTAAAAATACCGATCCTTCCTTGGCCAGTCGGTCGATGTGTGGCGTCGGCGCCACCTTGGCCAACGGCCCGCCATAGGCCGAGATTGCCTTGATCGCGTGGTCGTCAGAAAACAGGAACAGGATGTTCGGACGATCTGCTGCCGATGCCCCGGAAGCGATCAGCAAGAAAAAGAAAACGTGCCTCATCGGCGTCAACCTAACACCGGGCGTTCGTCGAAAAAACCGCAAACTCGTCCGGCTATTTTCATTCCGTGACATTGGGGAAATATTTTTGCGGGAACCCGGTGAGTTTTTTCAAAACGGTATCGGTGTGCACAAGCAGCAAGTTCTGCTCCTTGGCGATGGCGGCGAGCACGCGATCGACCAAGTCGCCGTGGCCCCAGCTCCATTGTCCGGCTTGTTGGGCGGCGGTGGCGGATGGATTTTCTTCGCCCGAAAAGTTCCGACCGGCTGTCAAACTTCGTCAGCATACGTGGTCTTGGAGACCACCACCGAGTATTCGCTCGCTGCCGGGGAGAACGTCGGTAAAATCAGCCTCAGCGCGAGGATGCCAGTTCGATTGCGTGTGCTCATTTTTTGAAAACTGCGATCACTGGATAGTGGTCACTGATGGTTTCCAGCACCGCAGGCTTACGGGCGACTCCCGCCGAAATACAGCGCTTGGCTAAGCCGGGAGTTGTGAGGATGAAATCGATTCGCTCCAGAAACCCGCGCTGCAGCTCCACAGTCTTCACATGTCCCAACACACGAGTGGGGTATGAGGCGATCATCAGGCATTGTGCGTGAGTAGGCTTCGGGTGTTTTATGTCGAATTTTGTCCGCACCACATCGTGCAGCGGCGCCTCGAGAATGCGGTTCATGATCGGGAATGTGTATTTGCCGTTGACGATAAACCGGTCCTCCGGGCGTTTCTTCGCATCACCCGACGAACGCCGCTCCAGCAACGGTTGCTGCTTGTCCAGCCACGCCTTGTCGCTGGCCGCGTGCGCGTTGAAGTCGCCCATCAATATCACCTCGCGACCCTCCTTGTGCAGCCTGGTGACAAGGGCGTGCAAATGGTTCGCCTCGCCCATCTGCTGACGCACCCCGCCCGGCCAAAGATGGCACACGATCACATCCAACCCCGCCGTGCGGCAGTGCAAATATCCATGCCAGAATCCCTTTTGGTGCCGCGCAACAACCTCGATCGGTGTGCGACTCGTCAGCCCGATGTTGTACCCGCCACTCTTCAGTGCTGCCGCGTGAGGATGATGCCAGTCGTTCGCCAATTTCTTCAGTTTGGCCTCGTTCCATCCGACCAATTCCTGCCAACCGGCAATGTCCGGCTTCACCGTGTTCACCCACTTCACCGCGGCCTCGTAGCTTTTGCCGTGGCGATGGCTGTTGAACACATTGTAATTCAGTACCTTCAATTGCTCCGCTCCGGTGGTTGTGAAAGCGAAAAACAAAACGAGCGTGTATCGAAACAAGGTCATTGGTTTGTTGGATGAAAACTTGGCGGCACGATCGTATTCCATCACGTCAACACGTCGTGCACCACTTTGCCGTGGACGTCTGTGAGCCGATAGTAGCGGCCCTGATGACGGAAGGTGAGGCGTTCGTGGTGGATGCCGAGCTGGTGCAGGATGGTGGCCTGCAGATCGTGGACGTGTACCGGCTTCTCAGCGATGTTGACACTGTAGTCATCCGTCTCGCCGTGGGTGATGCCGCCGCGCACACCGCCGCCGGCCAGCCAGTAGGCAAAACAGTTCGGGTGATGGTCTCGCCCGTAAACCTTGTCTGTGAGTTTGCCCTGACAATAGACCGTGCGGCCGAATTCGCCACCCCAGACGACGAGCGTGTCCTCGAGCATTCCGCGCTGCTTGAGATCCTGTAGCAGGGCGGTGGTGGGTTGATCTGTGTCGAGGCACTGGCGACGGACCTGCTTTGGCGCATCGCCGTGGGCGTCCCAGCCACGATGGTAAAGCTGGATGAATCGCACCCCGCGTTCGGCCAGTCGCCGCGCGAGCAGGCAGTTGTACGCGTAGGTGCCCACCTTGGTGGTGTCGGGGCCGTAGGCGTCGAGAAGATGTTTTGGCTCCCGCTGGATGTCGATGAGTTCCGGCACACTCATCTGCATCCGGAACGCCAGTTCGTACTGGGCGATGCGGGTGGAGATGGCCGGATCGTCGAAACGGTCGGCCTGCTGTTGGTTGAGCTTGTTCAGTGAATCGAGCATGCGCCGCCGCTGGTTGCGGGTGACGCCGGCCGGGTTGTACAGGTCAAGGATCGGATCGCCCTGACCGCGAAATTTCACGCCCTGAAACCGGCCCGGCAGAAAGCCCGCGCCCCACAGTCGGTCGTACAGCGGTTGGCCGGCTCTGCCGCGTCCGTTGGAGGTCAGTGCGACGAATGACGGAAGGTTGGCGTTGCCACTGCCAAGGCCGTAGCTAACCCAAGCGCCCATGCTTGGCCGCCCGGGAATCACCGAGCCGGTCTGGAACATCATCGCGGCCGGGTCATGGTTGATTGCCTCGGTGTGCATGCTCTTGATCACGCACACGTCGTCGATGCGCTTGGCCAAGTGCGGCAGGGCATCGCTCAGCCACGTTCCCGCCTGGCCTTGCCGCGCGAACTTCAGCGTGCTGGGCGCACAGGGGAACGACTTCTGGCCGGACGTCATCGTCGTCTTGCGCTCGGCCGGGTAAATGGATTCCGGCACCTCTTCGCCGAAGCGCTTGGCCAAGTGCGGTTTGTGGTCGAACAGGTCGAGCTGCGACGGGCCGCCGGATTGAAAAAGATAAATCACCCGCTTGGCCTTGGGCGCGAAGTGGGGCAGGTCGGCCAGGCCATCGATGGCGTTGCGCATGGCCGCATGGCCGTTGAGCAGCGAACCCAGCGCCATCGCGCCCAACCCAAGCGTGCTGCGCCCAAGATAAGCCCGCCGGGTTTGTTGGGTTTGAATTTGGTCAGGCGAATTCACAGGCTTTAAATGTTGGTGATTCTTTGGACTGCGGTGGTAGAGCGAAGCGGCGACACCGCTTTTTTGGGTTCTCAGTTCTCGGTTTAGTTTTTAACCGCGCACCGAGAACCGAGAACAGGACACCGGATATTTCCAAAGCGCCGTCGCCGCTCCGCTCTGCCGGCGCACTCCATATTAGGATTCGTTTTGGTACGGTATTCATCTCAGTTTTGCATGATGGCTTCGTCTAGGTTGAGGAGGGTGTTGGCGATGAGCGTGTAGGCGGCAAGCTTGGCTGGGGGCATGTTGGCGTCCGCTTTTCTCTCCCCGATTTTTAATAGTTTTTTCGCTGAGCCGAGGTCGTTGGAAAATTCCTCCTCGAACAATTTCAAGTCGGCCAAAAGCAAATCCATCTCGGCGGGGGCAGGGGCGCGACTGGTCACGGAGCGGAATGCCCACGCGATGCGATCGGACGGTTTGTCAGCCCTGCGCAACATCCGCTCGGCGAGGAACCGGGCGGACTCCACGAAAGTCTTGTTGTTCAACAACGTCAACGCCTGCAGCGGGGTGGTGGTAAGGTCGTTGCGGACGGTGCATATCTCACGGGCGGCGGCGTTGAAGGTCATCATCGTGGGCGGCGGCAATGTGCGGCGCCAGTAGGTGTACATGCCGCGTCGGTAAAGCTTGTCGCCTTTGTCCTGTTTGTAGGCGGCGTTGGAGATGCTTTTCCAGATGCCGGGAGGCATGTACGGCTTGACCGAGGGGCCTCCGATTTTCCCGACGATCAGGTCGCTGGTGAATAGCGCCGTGTCGCGAATGGCGTAGGGCGTGAGCCGCTTGCGTGGGCC
>DKGH01000205.1:0-33021 GCA_002453165.1 Verrucomicrobia bacterium UBA6775 | reverse complement strand
GGTAGGTGGCGCTGGTGACGATGAGCTTGTGCATCGCTTTCACATTCCAGTCTCGCCGAACAAACTCGGTGGCCAGCCAGTCGAGCAATGCCGGGTGGCTGGGATGCTCGCCCTGTACCCCGAAATTCTCGCTCGTCTTCACCAGCCCCAAGCCGAAGTGGTGTTGCCACATACGGTTTACGGTGACGCGCGCGGTGAGCGGGTGTTTTGGATCGATCAACCATCTCGCAAGGCCGATGCGATCGCCGGGCCATTTTTTATTCCAAGTACCTAGCACCGGAGGGGTGGCCGGGTGAAGTTGCTCCGACTTGTCCGGTTGATCGTACTGGCCGCGGTTCAGCACGAACGTGGGGCGTGGCTTGGCCAACTCGTGCATCACCATCACGGTCTCGGGTGAGCCGGGTTGAGGCCTTGGCACGGAGGTTTGCACGACCATGATTTTCATCGGCTCCGGCGCGACAAAATTGGCTTCGTCTCCGCTCAGGTTTGGCCAGTTTTTTGGCACCGGGATGAACGGCGGACTGTTGCCGTTGTTCGGGCCAAGGCCGGCCTCGTCGATGCCGTTGAAGAATGCGAACAGCCGGTAAAAATCCTTTTGCGCGATCGGGTCGTATTTGTGGTCGTGGCAGCGCGCGCAGTTCAGCGTGAGGCCGAGGAACATCGTGCCCATCGTCTCCACGCGGTCGGCGACGTACTCGACGATCCATTCGTCCGGTATCGAGCCGCCCTCGGAGTTGATGCGGTGGTTGCGATTGAAGCCGGTGGCGACCTGCGTGAAAAAATCCCGATCTGGCAACAGGTCACCGGCCATTTGCTCGGTGACAAACCGGTCGAACGGCATGTTGTCATTGAACGCCCGGATGACCCAGTCGCGCCAAACCCACATGTAGCGCAGGCGGTCGTTTTGGTAGCCGTCGGTGTCGGCGTAGCGGGAGGCTTCCAGCCAGCCAAGCGCCATGTGCTCGCCGTACCGTGGCGAATCAAGCAGGCGATCGACCGCCCGTTCGTAGGCGTGCGGCGACGTGTCGGCAAGGAAGGCGTCGAGAGCCTCAACCGTCGGCGGCAGGCCGGTAAGATCGAACGAAACCCGTCGCAGCAGCGTGGCCTTGTCGGCTTCCGGCGAAGGCGCGAGTTGCTCGCTTTCCAGTCTGGCCAGGATGAAGTGGTCGATGCCGTTCCTTGGCCAGGCGGAGTCGTTCACCTTGGCCAAGGACGGCCGCTTGGGCGGCACGAACGCCCAGTGCCGGTCATCGCTTGGCCAAGCGGCCCCTGCCCGGAGCCATTGCGCGAGCTTCGCCCGTTGCTCGTCGGTCAGCGTTCGGTTGGACTCGGGCGGCGGCATGCGCTCATCCGGGTCGGTCGTGGTCAGGCGGTGGAGCATCTCGCCGTCGTTCAGCACCCCAGCACTATGCGCCGCCGGGCGATCGTCCAGCCGCAGGCCGGCCTTGCGCGCCTTGGCATCCGGGCCGTGGCAGTTGTAACAGGCGTCGGAGAGCAGCGGCCGGATGTCGCGCGCGAAGTCCAACGGAGCCGCAGTCGAGGACAGTAGCCCGGCGAACAGGCACACGATAGTTGCTCGTAAACCGGTCATCAAAATAAGGTGTGCAGAATTTAACCCTGCCGGTTGGCCCGTGCCAGCCTGCAGATTGGCGGGCCTGTTTTTGGTTGCGTCGAGGTCGTGCGCACGCAAACTTCCCGCGATGCTCCGGCCAAGGAAGAAGTACACGGTTTACGACCTGCAACAGCTCAAGGGAAAACGCTGCCTCACACACATTCACATCAAGTCGCCCGAGGAGGCAGCGGCCGCAGCGGAGGCAGGCGTGGATCTGATGAGCTGCAGTTTCGACTCGCCCGAGGCGCAGGCGCGCCTGCCGCAGATCGTGGCCGCGGCACCGGATAGTTTCATCTCCTGCGCCACGCCGCACGGTCTGGCCTCCGATGAGGAGGCGATCCGAATCGCGTTCGCCGCACTGGAGATCGGCGCCAGCTCGGTCTACTGCTCGGCTAGCCCGAAGATCATCGAGGCGATGGCCAACGAGCGGATTCCCGTGGTGGGGCACCTCGGGTTGGTGCCGCGCCATGTGACGTGGACGAACTATCGCGCGATCGGCAAGACCGCTGCCGAGGCTCGGGAGCTTTATCGGCAGATGAAGGAACTCGAAAGCGCCGGGGCATACGCCGCTGAGCTGGAAGTGGTCCCACATGAGGTGGCGAGTTTCCTGAGTTCGCAAACGCGGATGCTGCTGATGTCGCTCGGCTCGGGCAGCGGTTGCGACACGCAGTTTCTTTTTTCGTGTGACATTCTCGGTGACTACGACGAACGGCTGCCGCGCCACGCCAAGGCGTACCGGGATTTTCAGGCGGAGAAAAAGCGACTACAGGGGGAGCGGATCAGCGCCTTTCGCGAATACATCGCCGACGTGAAGTCCGGCGAGTTCCCGGCCAAGGGTAACTTGATCGAGATGGACGAGACCGTGTTTGAAAAAATCAGAAACGAACTGGGCTGATCACGGAATACACGGAAGGCACGGAAATGAAGTTTGGATTTTACACAGCGATTGCCCGGAGGATCTTCCTTCCGTGTATTCTGTGTATTCCGTGGTCCCTCCTAGTGCTTGGCCAAGCGGAAGCGTTGCCGGATTTTGAGCGTGAGGTGAAGCCGGTCTTGGCCAAGCGCTGTTACGGCTGTCATGGCGCCGAAAAGCAGAAGGGAAAGCTGCGCCTTGACACGATGTCGACTGACCTGCTGAAGGATCCGAGGTCGGCGGAACGGTGGCACGAGGTTCGTGCGCTGATCAATCTTGGCGAGATGCCGCCCGAGGATGAACCCAAGCTGACTGCGGAGGAGCGCCGGGTGATCCTTGATTGGCTGAATCCGACGATCGAGCGTGCGGTCAAGTCGCGCCAAAGCAAGGGCGGACGCGTGGTGGTGCGCCGGTTGAATCGTAGTGAGTACCAAAACACACTAAGCGACCTGCTCGGGGTGCGGTTGGATTACACGCGGGACTTTCCACCGGACGGGGTTTCGCCGGACGGTATGTTGAATAATGGCAGCTCGCTACAGATGAGCGACATTCAATTGGAGTTTTACATCGCCGCCGCCCGGGCCGCTTTGGATCGGATCATCACCACGGACGAGGAGCCGAAAGTGTTCCGGCATCGATTTACGAAAAGTACTGACGGTGGGTTCCCGGACGGTGTGCAAGGAGCGAATGATCTTGGTCGTCATCGGCAGTTCATCGTTCGAATGAAAAACGATTATCCAGAGCAGGGCGCATTTCGGATTCGGACTGCCGTGCGTGTCGAGTTGCCGGAGAAAAAAGGGCCTGTGCCGAGGCTGCGCGTGCGTGTGGGGTATCGGCCGGACACGTTGGTCGACATGGAGACGCTGGCCGAACTCGACCTGCACGAGGCCGGTGAACATGAACTGGAGTTCGTCGGCCGCATTGAGAATTTCCCGTTACCAGTGCGGGGGCAGGGCAAGTACCCCGGGTTAGTGGTGATGTTATCCAACGCCCACGATGAGTTTTCGCAGACCGGAAAAACGCAGCAACGGGAGATCACCGGCGCGGATGGCAAAAAGAAAAAAATATGGGGGCACGGCGAGGGCTATCCGCGCTTGCACGTGGAGTGGCTGGAATTTGAGGGGCCGTATTTCGACCAATGGCCGCCGGAGGAACATCGGCAAATTCTGTTTCCGTCGCACCTACGCGAGGTACGGGAGAAGGCCTATGTCCGCAAGGTGCTCAAGTCGTTTCTCTCCCGAGCATGGCGCCGGCCGGTGAACCGCAAGGAGGTGCGTCGATATGCAGGATTTTACCGGAAACTGCGTTCCGAGTTTCCTGATTTGGAAAGTGCCCTGCGGGAAACGTTGGTGATGGCGCTGGTCGCTCCGGATTTCCTGTACCTTCTCGAACCGGCAGCGGGTGAATCACGACCGCTTACTGCACATGAGTTGGCATCTCGCCTTTCTTTTTTCCTCTGGAACACCATGCCGGACGATGAACTTCGTAGGCTGGCTGACAGTGGTGCGCTTCTCGACGAGGCAACCCTCTCGGCGCAGGTGTCGCGGATGGTGGCGGACGAGCGGTCGAACCGATTCATCGACACGTTCGTGGAGCAGTGGCTGGACATCGACGCCATGAATCGTGTGGAGGTGGACACCAAGGTGTACCCCGCGTTCGGCCGCAGTAAACGGATCGACCATCTTCGCGAATTGATCCGCCGCGAGCCGGTCGAATTTTTCGGAGAAATCCTCCGGCAAAACCTCAGCGCGGAGAACTTCATTCGTTCTGACTTTGTGATGCTCAACGATGCGCTTGCGCGTCACTATCGTTTTGATGGTGTGCACGGTGGTGCATTCCGCCCTGTATCGACCAAGCGCCAACCTCCGGAGGCCAAGGCCAAGCGCGGCGGTTTGCTTACGCAGTCCGCGATCCTGCTCGGTGCGTCGACCGGCGGCGACTCGCATATAATCAAGCGGGCGGTGTTTGTGCGCGAACGGCTGCTCGATGACCCGCCGGATCCGCCGCCACCCAATGTGCCCGAGTTGGAGACAGCCGAACCCGGCTTGGCCAAGCTGTCCATTCGCGAGCAGTTGAAGCACCACAACAACGATCCGGCCTGTGCCGACTGCCACCGGGGCATCGACGGCTGGGGGTTGGCTATGGAGGAGTACGATGCGCTTGGTCAATGGCGTACCGAGATCACCCGTAAACTGCCGGATGGCAAGCTGATCAAGCTGCCCCTCGAGACCTTGGCCAAGCTGCCGGATGGCCGCGAGGTCGATGGCATGGAGGCGCTGAAGGAATATCTGCTCACCGAGCGACGTGAGCAGTTCGCTCGGGCGTTTGTGGTGAAACTGCTGACCTATGCGCTTGGCCGGTCGCTCGAGTTTTCCGACGAAAAACACATCGATGAGTTGACCCGTCGCTTCGCCGACGATAGTCTCCGAGTGCAGTCTTTGGTTCGATCAATTGTGACAAGCGAGGTTTTCCGTACGAAATAAAAAGCTAATGAGCCGTATTGTATCCAAGTCGTGGCAGCTTGATCGCCGTTCCTTTTTGCGTGGCACAGGTGTGGCGCTGGCGTTGCCGGCACTCCACGCGATGGCCAAGGCCGCCCCAGTGGCCGAGCCCCGCCGTCTTGCTGCGGTTTACTTTCCCTTCGGCGTGTCCATTCAGGGGGGGGAAAGTGAGAAGGCCGAGTGGGGTTGGTTCCCCAATGGCGAGGGGCGCGAGTTCACGTTCAACAAAAGTCTGCAGCCGCTCGAGGCGCATCGGGAAAACGTGACTGTCCTCGGTGGACTGTCTCACCCCGAGGTGCGCAAGATCGGTGGGCACGACAGCGGGGATACATTTTTGACCGGTTGCGACCTTTTGAGTCGTGACCTGCACAACACCCAGTCGATGGATCAGGTTGCCGCGGAACACTTCGCCGGCCAAACCCGGTTCGACTCGCTCGTGATGTCGACCGATGGCGGTGTGGGGGAGCCCACCCGTTCCAGTACGCTATCCTACAATCGGCACGGCCGACCGATCCCCGCGCTCAATCAGCCGCAGCAAATTTTCGATCGTTTTTTCGGGGCAGGCGATCCCGACACCCGTCGCTACCGCCGCCGATTAAAGAGCAGCGGCAGCCTGCTCGATCTTGTCATGGAAGACGCCGGCAAACTACGCCGCCGATTGGGCAAGTTCGACCAGCAAAAATTTGACGAATACCTCGACTCAGTCCGGCAGGTCGAAAAACGGGTCGCCCGCGCACAGCAGTGGATCGACATTCCCAAGCCGGGCTTGAACGATGCCGACCGCGAACGACTTCAACTTGACGCCGACTCAAAAGTGCCAACCGAGTACGTGGCGACCATGTACGAGTTGATGCATCTTGCGTTTATGACCGACTCAACCCGCGTGGCCACCTACCAGATCGCCAGCATGGGAGACGCGACTACGTTGGGCGGCAAGTTCCCGCAGCTGCTTGGCATCGGAAAGCACCTTCACGGTCTGGCCCACGATTGGAACAAGGCCGAGGGCGCCGAGGCTCTGGGCAAGTGGGATCGTTTCCTCGCGGAGCAATTCGTGACTTTTCTCGATCGCATGCGCAACACCCCGGCTGGCCCGGAGAGCGATGCAACATTGCTCGACCAGACCACCATCATCTACGGCTGCAGCAACAGCACCACGCACACGAACAAGAATTACCCGCTTGTGCTCGCCGGCGGTCGCGGCCTTGGCTTCAAGCATGGACGGTACCTCAAGTACGGGGAGGACACGCCGTTCGCCAACGTGTTCGCCACCATGCTCAAACAAACCGGGGTCACCAACCGCTTCGCCGACAGCACCGGCCACCTTCCCGAATTGTTGGTTTAACCCCCGCTTGGCAAAGCGGGTGGCAGCACCGAACGCCGAAATTCATCCGTGACGAGGTAGGGACGGCTGTTCCCAGTCGACCTCGGGCTGGCATTTGGGCCTGGCCGGCCAAAACGAGACACAGATTTCAACGATTTTCACAGATCATTTAGACCCTGAAAAAAAAGGCCAGGAGTGCAAACGTCGCCGGGCGTTTTTTTAAACACAGAGCACGCAGAGCCGCTGAGCAACGCAGAGGAGTTTTTCAAAATTTGAATTTCGAAATTAGGATTTAGGATTTACCCTAAGTTTGAAGTTACAAACCAAGCGATTGGCCAAGCGTAGTGAAACAGTGGTTTGACTTGGTCAAGTGACTAGGTCGACTTGAATCCATGAAGACCGATTCTGATATCGGAGTTCAAGGCCAAGTGCATCGCTGTGTTGAGTGAGGCCCAGCGCATCCGTGAACCCGTGATGGTGACGCGCCGTGGCAAGCCGCTAGCAAAGATTGAATCGGTCTGCGAAGACGACCCTCCGCCCCGGAAGTTCGGCACGATGAAGGGGAGCATGAAAATAATTGGCGATATTGTGGGGACTGATTTTTCGGATGACTGGGAAATGCTAAAATGAGCCCGCTCATTGACACGCACGTCTGGATTTGGTCGCAGGAGGAACCGGACAAAATCGGACGTCGAACTCGCGGTCAAATAAGTAAGGCTGACCGGATGTACGTATCGACGACATCGACATTGGAAATCGCCCGGTTGATCGAGCATGGGCTACTCGGCATTTCTGCCGATTTGGAAGAATGGATCACGCGATCCCTCGAGGCGCTGCGCTGCGAGGAGATTGGTCTTTCGCGCGAGGTGGCGCTTGGGGCGTATCAGTTGCCGGGTAAATTTCACCGCAACCCGGCGGACCGGATTCTCGTCTCCACAGCCCGGGCGCATGGGCTGACGTTGGTAACGGCTGACCGGCGTATTCTGAGATATCACGACGTGAAAACCATTGACGCGCGAAGGTGACTGTTTTCAAAAAAACAAGATGGCTTGGTTTCTTGTTATCCTGTTAGCGGTCCTTTCGCTTTTCGTTTTTGGTGGACCGGTCTGGGTAAAACTGACTCGATCGAATTCGACCGGGCAGGCGGTTGCGGAGATTCGTTCGAGTAGCACGTTTGCGTTCGATGACGGCAAATGGAGCGGACTGGTTTTACTCGGGCTAAAGGAGGAGCGATCGCTTGAGGTCTGGGGGCGAATAAAATCGGGTGAACTGGAATTGATTAAGAGTTACTCGTTCACTGAGTTAAGCGGTGGACCGGGGCCGAAGTTACGGGAGGGGGACGGGTAGATTCCGGAAGGGATTTATATGATCGAATACCTCAACCCAAACAGCCAGTTTCACTTTTAATGAAGCTGGATTATCCCTGCACATTCGACATGGGCCGTGCCGATGGCCGAGATCGGCTAGGATTTGACACTTTCATTAACGACAATTCGGCAACGATCGGCAGCATCCCGATTGGGGATGCCGGGACTGGGGAGGTGTTCCTGATGGTTTCCGAGGTTGGCATCGAAAACGTAATGGCCATTGTTTCGCCCTTCGTTATGCGAATGAAAACCATGCGCATCGAGATCCCCGGGATCCCTGGGAGCAGGAACTTTACGAAATGATCGGTGCTGAATTCGTTTGCGAGTTTGGCGTGGGAAAAGAGTAATTGGTGCCTGTTTTTCGAATAAAACGCTCAAAATCGAGTCAACATGGACTTGATTTTGTTGATTTTTGAAGGCACTTTTTCCTCAGATTTTTCGCTTAGGAGTTATTATAGCTTTCTGTGTTCATGAGTTTTTTTGCCAAAAGGATTTACTTTTTGATGAACTTAGCCGCGGTAATTGCGCTTGGCGAAGTTCATGCAGCCAAGTCGGGTACAGTGCGATTCGGCATTGATGTGCGCCCGCTGCTATCACATCACTGTGTACAATGCCACGGACCTGACGAGAAGCATCGTAAGGCTGATCTGCGGTTGGATACGCTTGAGGGGTTGTTTAGTGGAGATGATGAGGACCGAATCGTCGTTCCGGGTAAGCCAGCGGAAAGTCTTCTTTTTCAGCGAATTATTACGCATGACAAAGATGAACTTATGCCTCCACCTGAAAGCAAATTGGAGATGTCTATCGGGGAGATTGCGTTGATTGAGAAATGGATCAAAGAGGGGGCTGTCTGGGAAGATCACTGGGCTTTCGTGACTCCTAAAACCTCGAACCTGCCTAAGGTGCAGCAAAAATCCTGGCCTAAAAACTCGATAGATTTTTACACGCTCGCGAAGATGGAAAAGCAGGGTTTGAAGCCGTCTAAGCAGGCGGATCGTCGCACTTTGATCCGCCGTGTTTGCTTCGATCTGACTGGTTTGCCGCCATCACCTGAGGAGGTAGAGCGATTCGTTAACGATACTGATCCAAACGCATATGAAAAACTTGTCGACTCATTGCTTGCTAGTGAGCGTTATGGGGAACGGATGACTTTGGCATGGATGGATGCCGCGCGGTACGGTGACTCAAGCGTTTTCCATGACGACGGCGTGCGTTTCATGTGGCCTTGGCGTGACTGGACGATCGACGCCTACAACGACAACAAGCGATTTGATGATTTTACCGTTGAGCAATTGGCCGGTGATCAACTGGAGAATGCCACGCTTGCCCAGAAGGTGGCTTCTGGCTTCAACCGCAATCATGGCACGACCGACGAGGGCGGGGCAATTGATGAAGAGTACCGGGTAGAATACAACGTTGACCGGGTCAAGACGACTTCCAATGTCTGGCTTGGTCTGACGATGGAATGCGCGCAGTGCCACGATCACAAATACGATCCGATTTCGCAGAAGGAGTACTATCAGTTTTACGCCTACTTCAATATCAACTCGGACAAGGGTATGCAGACTCGCAACGGAAATTCCGCGCCGATGATCAAGGTGCCGACCATGATGCAAAACCGGGAACTGGAGAACCGCCGCGCGGCGGTGGAGCAGGCCAAGGCTGAGCGGGCCAAGGCCAAGCCGACGTTGAAGGAGATGGACGAATGGATCGCCGATAATCGCGTGGACGAGGTGCCGTACCCGCCGGAACTCGGCGGCTGGCAGTTCCTCGGCAGCTTCGGTGCTAAGGACAGTAACGAGGCGTTCAACAAGGATTTTGGCCCGGAAAAAGGGGTCGATTTAAAAAAGGAATACGGCGGTAAAAAGTGGGAGGCCCGCAAGTACGAGGACGGCAAGGTGCACACCATCGGTTTGCCTGAGAAAAGTGCCTCCTATTTTTATCGCACGGTGAAGTCGCCGAACGCCCAGACCGTGGGTGTTTCGCTGGGCAGCGACGACGGCATCAAGGTGTTCCTCAACGGCAAACAAATTCTGGCAAACAACGCCAACCGCGGGCCGGCTGCCGATCAGGAAAAGACCGAATTGGAATTGGCCAAGGGTGACAATCACCTATTGATCAAGATCGTGAACAACGGCGGCCAGGGCGGAATGTACTTCAAACTTGGCGGGTCGAGTCTGCCGAAGGAGGTGTTGGCCAACCTCGGTCAGGATTTGCTGAGCGCGGAGAACGTGGCCAAGCTGCGGGAGTATTATGAGAAATCAGTCTGGCCCTTGGCCAAGCAGCTCGACGAAAAAATTAAGGCTGCCGAGAAATCGGTCAACGACTACAACAACGGCATCGTCACCGTGATGACGATGGGCGACTTGGCCAAGCCGCGCAAAACCTACGTGCTTAACCGTGGTCACTACGCCTCGCCGATCAAGGATCAGGAGATTTTCCCGAACGTGCCCAAGGTGTTGCCGTCCCTTCCCAAGGACGCTCCGCAAAAACGGTTGAGCTTGGCCAAGTGGCTCACCGATGACGATCATCCGCTGACTTCCCGCGTGGCGGTGAATCGATACTGGGCGATGCTGTTCGGTTCTGGGCTGGTCAGCACCGTGGCCGACTTTGGCACACGCGGC
This sequence comes from Verrucomicrobia bacterium UBA6775, assembly GCA_002453165.1. GTDB lineage: Bacteria > Verrucomicrobiota > Verrucomicrobiia > Limisphaerales > UBA1096 > UBA1096. The sequence goes on along the minus strand of DKGH01000205.1, from coordinate 22,683 downwards.
GAACTGCCAAGCCACCCGGGACTGTTGGATTATTTGTCACGCGACTTTGCCGACAGTGGCTGGAACGTAAAGCGCGTCCTCAAGCAGATGCTCATGTCGGCCACGTACCGTCAGGTATCCGCTGCGACCCGTGAAAAACTGGCACAAGATCCGCAAAACGTTTACCTCTCCCGCGCACCGCGTTTCCGGTTGCAGGGTGAGTTCATCCGTGACAACGCACTCTCGGTGAGCGGCATCCTCAACGGCAAGATCGGCGGCCCCAGCGTGAAGCCGTATCAGCCCCCGCGCATCTGGAACGAGGTCGCACTCAACGGCGGGCTTTTTTACAAGCGCGACAACGAACAGAAACTATACCGGCGCTCGATGTACACCTACTGGAAACGCTCCGCGCCGATGCCAAACATGGTGGCCTTCGACGCGCCGACCCGCGAGAAATGCGTGATCCAGCGGCCGCGCACCAACACGCCGATGCAGGCGTTGGTGACAATGAACGACGTGCAGTTCGTCGAGGCTGCAAGGGTGCTTGCGCAGCGTGTCTTGCAGCAGGGTGGGGAGGACTTCGACTCGCAGCTCGACTACGCCTTCCTGCTGACGACCTCCCGCCCGGCGGATGACCTGCGCAAGCACGTATTCCGCAATCTTTACGACAGCCAACTCAAGGAGTTCACCGCCGACAAGAAACGCGCGGAGGATCTGCTGAAGTTTGGCGAGGCCAAGCGCGACGAATCCGTTGACACGGCCAGGCACGCCGCGTGGACGACCGTGGCCAGTGCCATTCTCAATCTCGACGAAGTTTTAACCAAGGAGTAAACCACATGATTCCACTGCTCAACTCTGATCACCTGATCGATCGCCGCAAGTTCCTGAACATCGGCGCACGCGGAATGGGGGCGATGGGCCTCGCCTCGCTGGCCCAGCCCGGAATGCTCAACGCCGCAGGCCGCGGCGCGATGGGCGAGCCGCATTTCAAGCCCAAGGCCAAGCGGGTAATTTATCTGTTTTTCTCCGGTGGCCCTTCGCACATCGATATGTACGACTACAAGCCGGCAATGCGAAAGATTCACGGCATCGAGTTGCCGGACTCCATCCGCAACGGCCAACGCATCACCGGAATGACCTCTGGCCAGAAGTCGTTCCCTTGCGTGGCCCCGATGTTTGAATTCAAGCAACACGGACAAAGCGGCGGATACTTCAGCGAGATTCTACCAAACATCGCCTCAATCGCGGACGAGATCTCCCTCATCCGCAGTGTCAATACCGAGGCGATCAACCACGACCCGGCGATCACGTACATCAACACCGGCACGCAGCAACTCGGCCACCCAAGTATGGGCGCCTGGCTGAACTACGGCCTTGGCAGCCTGAGCGATGACCTGCCAGGCTACATCGTGATGATCTCCAAGGGACGCGGCGGCAGTCAGGCACTCTACTCGCGTCTTTGGGGCAGCGGCTTCCTGCCGTCCAAGCATCAGGGTGTGAAGTTTCGCAGCTCTGGCGAACCGGTGCTTTACCTGAATAATCCTCCGGGCATCACTAGCGGTTCACGCCGCGCGATTCTCGACAGCATCAACGCCGTCAACCGCGCCAAGTTTGAGGAAACGCAGGACTCGGAAATCCAGACCCGCATTGCCCAGTACGAGATGGCCTTTCGCATGCAGGCAAGCGTGCCGGAACTGACCGACCTGAAGACCGAGCCAGATCATGTATTCAAGCAGTACGGCAAGGATGCCAAGACACCGGGCAAGTTTGCCTACAACTGCATCCTCGCGCGCCGAATGCTCGAGCGCGGCGTGCCGTTCGTGCAGTTGTTTCATCGCGGCTGGGATCAGCACGGCAACTGTCCGCGCGATGTCCGCCGCCAGTGCGAGGACGTCGACCAGCCGGCAGCCGCCCTCGTGCGCGACCTCAAGCAGCGCGGCATGCTGGAGGACACTATCGTGATCTGCGGCGGCGAATTCGGCCGAACGATCTACTCACAAGGCAGCCTCACCAAGGACAACCACGGGCGCGACCACCACGGTCGATGCTTCACGATGTGGATGGCCGGTGGCGGCATCCGGAAGGGACACGTACATGGCGAGACGGACGACTTTAGCTACAATATCGTCCGCGACCCGGTGCACATCAACGACCTCAACGCCACAGTGTTGCAGTGTCTGGGCATCGATCACGAACGGTTCACCTACCGCTATCAGGGATTGGATCAACGCCTGACCGGCGTGCAGGGCGCCCGAGTGGTCAACGAGATTTTGGCCTGACGCGCCACGTTGTAAACAACTCATCGCCGACGCGCCGCTGGGCAGTCAGCTCCAGTTGCGCGGCCTTGGCCAAGCGTTGAAAACCGACACCGTCCGCGATAGTCGGGGCATCCCGGCCACCGATCAACCGGGGGCAAATCGTCAGGTGCAGCTCGTCGACAAAGCCAAGCCGGAGCAGCTCAAAATTCAACACACCGCCTCCTTCGCAAAGGAGGCGTTTTACATTCCAGTCACGGTGCAGGCGGCCAAGCGCCTGGCCAAGCGCAACCGACTTGGCGCCGTAAACGATCACCTCATCCGCAACATTCTTGAGCTTGGCCAGGCGCTTGGCCGAGACTTGGCCGGAGACAAAAACAAGGATTGGTGAGTTTCGGTTTTTGAAAATGGCCGCGTCGGGATCGACCGAGCCGGTGCCGCTGATCAGCACACGCAAATTCTGCCTGGCCAAGCGCTTGGCCAAGCGCTGGCGTTCGTAGCGGGCGCCCCCGGCGTCCATCGTGATGTTGCCGGATTCCACCGTCCGCGCGCCACACATGACCGCGTCCGCAGTGGCGCGCAGCCGAAGCAGGTTGTCGTGGTCGCGTCGACTGCCAATCGGGACAAAGCGGCGATGCGGTGGCGCGATTTTCCCATCGGCCGACATCGCCATGTTGATCAACACGAATGGACGGGCAGTCGTCATGGCATCAGGGTAGGGACGGCTGTCCCCAGCCGTCCTCGGAATCTTGTGGTGTAGTGGTGAAGCGATCCGATTTCATTGATGAAGAAACATCGCGTCTCCGTAGCTGAAGAAGCGGTAACGATTTTCGATTGCCTCCGCGTAGGCCTGCATCATCAAATCGCGACCGGCAGCACCTCCGGGTTCGGCGAAGGCACTGACCAGCATCAGCAGCGTGGACTTGGGCAGATGAAAGTTTGTCAGTAACGCATCGACGACGCGGAAGTCGTGCGGTGGGTGGATGAAAATATCGGTTTGATTTTGCTGGGGAGCGATGTCGCCGTTTTCATCCGTGGCAGACTCAAGCACGCGCATACTGGTCGTGCCAACGGCAACGATGCGCCGTCCCGCCCGCTTGGTTTCGTTGATCGCCTGTGCTGCTTCGGCCGAAATCTCGAACCACTCTTCGTGCATCGGGTGATCCTCGATCGTGTCGCACTCCACCGGTTGAAACGTCCCCGGGCCAACGTGCAGCGTGACTTCCGCCACGCCGATGCCCATGGCTTTCAGATTATCGAGGAACGGTCCGGTGAAATGCAGCCCGGCCGTGGGGGCGGCCACGGAGCCTTCCTGCTTTGCGTACACCGTTTGGTAGCGCTCCCGGTCTGCCATCGTGTCGGCCGGGTTTCTCTCAATGTACGGTGGCAACGGCGTCTCTCCAATCTCCGACAGCAATTGAAAGACGTTCGCCGAATCCGGCAATTGGAGGAGGTACTTGCCGGTTTCGTTTTTGTCGATGGCCGTCACCCAGTAGTCGGTGGGTGTGCCCTTGAGGTTGTGTAACTGGATGCGTTTGCCGTTGTGAATGCGTTTGCCGGGCCGCAGCATGCACCACCACCGGCCGGGGGAGTGCTGCTCTGTCAGCAATATTTCAACGCGTGCCCCGTCGCCATCCTTTTGGCCCCGTACACGGGCGGGGATCACGCGGGAATTATTCACGACCAGCAGGTCGCCTGACTTGAGGCAGTCGGCCAGATCGGCAAATTGCCGATGAGCCAGGCGCTTGGCCAAGCGCTCCACGACCAGCAGGCGGGAGGCATCCCGGCGCTCCGCGGGATGCTGCGCTATCAATTCTGGAGGCAGGTCGTAGTCGAATTCGGCCGTTCGCACGGGCGCTCTTTACCGGTTTTTCGTCGGCAGTGCGATTCCTTTGCTGTACAGACCGCTTGGCGAAGCGCTTGGCCAATTTCGTGGTAATTCCTATATCGTTAACGAAATGGCCCACGAGGAGTGCAATTCAGGGCAGGGGAGGGACAAATGCAAAAAACTGAAAAAAAATGCAAAAAACCAGTTGACGTCTTGGGGAGAAAACGGTAAGGAAAGGGAAACATTGGGACGCAACGGGCGGCTCTGCCATCTATTGCCTCTGTTATGTCAGCAACCCAGGACCAGCCGGCGACCGTTTTTACAGGCCGATTCCGACACGGAATCGACGGGTCCCGGCGTGTCATGGTGCCCTCCAAGTGGCGGCCAAAATCAGGCAAATCGGAGTTGACCATCCTGCCGTGGCCCATCGGGGAGCAGCAGTATTTGTTGGTGCTGCCGCCGGCGCGTTGGGCGGTGTTGTTGGAGCGGTTAAATGAGATGTCGCTCTCCGACGAGGAGGCGGCCGTGGTCGAGCGGGTGATCGGAGGCAGTTCCGCCCATGTGAAACTCGACAAGGTGGGACGCCTTTGCCTGCCGGAAGAACTGGCGAACGTGGCCGGCATCAAGAAGGAGGCCGTGCTGGTCGGCCGGCTGAACAAGTTTGAGATCTGGGCCCCGGATCGATTTGACGAAACCAACCAGGGCAGCGAGGCCGTGGCCGCTGCCGCCATTAAGAATTTAAACCTATGAACCTGATGCAGTACTTGTCGGTGGGTGGCGCGCTTGAGTCCCCGAGGGAGAAGCATTTCTCCCGCAGGATTGGCAACAAAAAAAGTGAGCCGGCCGAGGCTGTGGCGCGCGAGTCAGCACGAATGGAACCGGTGATCCAAGTTGAGCCGTCGCGGCTTGAGGATGATCAGGGCGAGTTTGGGTTCATCGAGCCACTGGAGATCGACCGTTCGTCGCAGGCGTCCGGCAATCACCTCGACCTGAAACAGGAAGAGGCCAAGCCGAAGGCGGACGAACAGGTGGAGGTGCACAGCCGAATCACGCCCACGCGCGTAAGAGTGGTGCGCAACGACCTTGTGGGGTCGGACATCGCGCTACGCGAAAGCACCGGGGTGGATTCGTTCCGGCCCAGCCTCATCGCAGAGGAGCCACAGCGCAGATCATTTTTTGATCGCATGAAAAACCGATTCGGTATTCTAAGCTGGATGACCCGGTTCGTTGGTCTTCCGAAAGGCGGGGCGACAAAAGTGCGACCGGTGGCCGCAGCGACTGGTGAGACTGAATCGGTTGAAGGCATGAGCCCGGAGGAATTTCAGGAGGCGATCGAGCTGGCTCGGGACTACAAGACGGATGTTTACGTCAACGGCAAGGTGGCCTGGAGTTACGCCGAGAATGCCGAAAAAGCGAACGGATGAGTGACCGACTTTATCCACGAACCTGTTCTGCTGGAGGAGGTGCTGAAAGCGCTGAGTCCGGTGAGTGGCGGGTTGTACGTGGATGGGACGGTCGGCGGCGGCGGGCACTCGGAGGCGATCCTCGAGGCGTGTTCGCCGGAAGGACGTTTGGTGGCATTCGACCGGGACGACTGGGCGCTGGAGGCTGCGGCCAAGCGCTTGGCCCGGTTTGGCAACCGGCTGGAGCTGCATCGCGAGGCGTTTGCCGGCTTGGCCAAGCGCTTGGTCAAGCGGCCGTGCGACGGGGTGCTGCTGGATCTTGGGGTGAGTTCACCGCAGCTGGACGAGGCGGAGCGGGGGTTCAGTTTTCAATTGGATGGCCCGCTGGATATGCGGATGGATCGGCGTCAGCCGGTGACGGCGCAGCAACTGGTCAACGAACTCGAGCCGGAGGAGTTGGCGGAGATTTTTTGGAAGCTGGGCGGCGAGCGAAAGTCACGTCGCATCGCCCGGGCGATTGTTGAACAGAGAAGCATGCAGCGGCTGGAAACAACATTGCAATTGGCGGAGGTGGTCGAGCGGGCCTGCCCGAGGCGGGGCGCGCGGACGCACCCGGCGACCGGCGTGTTTCAGGCGCTTCGCATGGCGGTGAACGATGAGCTTGGGCAGGTGGAGCGCGGACTCGAGACTGGTTGGTCGGTGCTGAAGCCGGGCGGCCGCATGGCGGTGATCACGTTTCACTCCGGCGAAGATCGCGCGGTGAAAAAGTTCAGCCGCGACCTAGCCAGACCGTACACGGTGCGGGGCGAGGTGGATCTGCCGGAGTTGCGTGAGCCGCGCGAACCGTTGGCGCGGGAGCTGAGCCGGAGGGCGATCAAGCCAAGCGAGGCCGAGCTTGACCGGAATCCACGGAGTCGCAGCGCGCAGTTGCGTGTGCTGGAAAAAATGTAAAATGGCGGCAAGGAATCGCAGGCGTGGAGAAGTTTCACTGAGCGTGGGCTCGTGGATCAAGGCGGTGACGTTGTGCCTGTTGCTCGGCGGCACGGCGATGGGGTACGTGTGGCAAAAGTCTCAGATTCACCAGCTCGGGACTGCGGTTCGAAAAAAGGAGGTACGCCTCGATTTGTTGGTGGGGGAAAACGAGCGGTGGCGGCAGATGCGGGCGGAGATGCGCTCGACACAAAAACTTTATGAACGGGTCCGCAAGCTGGGGCTGGGGTTGACCATGCCGACGCCGGAGCAGGTGCTGAGACTTTCGGATTTGCCTCCAGAAGCCAAGGAGCTGGAGCCAAGTAAGCCAGGGGAATACCGCACGGTAAAACACACGCCGCGTAAAGGGCGGCCGTAACAGACATGAACCTGTTACCAGACTAACGTGGCACATATCCTATCCAACGCTCACCGCGGCAGGGTGATCCTGCTGGTCTCACTAATAACGGCCGGTTATGTGGGACTCGGGGTGAGGTTGGTGGATATTCAAGTATACCAGCATGACAAGCATGCTGAGCATGCGCTGGATAACACCCGCCGGAAGGTGATTCACGCCTCCCGGCGGGGTGATATTTTGGACTCGCGCGGCGCGGTGCTGGCGACGAGTCGCATCGCCAAGACGGTCTGCGCGGACCCGTCGCTCATCGGCACCAATCAACTGCTCGTTGCCCGGACGATTGCGCCGATCCTAGGTTTGGACGTAAACGGGATGGCCAAGCGCATGCAGCGCCGGGTCTACACGGACGCAGCGGGGCGGCAGCGTGAAGACAAACACGTTGTGCTCAAGCGCAAGGTGTTGCTCGAGGATTGGCAGCGGATCACGAACGCGCTCGCGAATCTGGAATTCGGGGTGGACGTAAAGACGTTGCCCCGCAAGGAGCGGCTCGCGTTGTACAACGTTAAGCATCGTTCGATTTTCAGCGAGCGCGTGGACTCACAGCTACGGGTTTATCCGAGCGGAAATCTCGGGGCGCACGTGCTGGGGTTTGTTGGCGTGCGAGATCCCGGCAGTGCCAAGGTTCCGATGGAGGGGCTCGAGGGCAAGCACGGCGTGGAGATGATGCTGGACTCCGTGCTTGAGGGTGCACGCGGCTGGCGCGAGACGGAGACGGACCGCGGCCGGCGCGAGATTGTGGCCTATCGCGGCTATGACATCAAGTCGCGTGACGGGATGAACGCCGTACTGACGTTGGACGCGAATATCCAGTACATCGCCGAGAGGGCACTGGAGAAACTTTGCGCCAAGCACACTCCGGCGAGCGCGTGCGTGGTGGTGGTGAACCCGAACACCGGCGCGATTTTGGCGTTAGCCAATCGGCCTACATTCAATCCGAACAAGCCGGGCGAATCCACCGCAGCCAACCGCCGGAACCGCGTGGTCACGGACATGTTTGAGCCGGGATCGACTTTCAAGATCGTGGCGGTGTCAGGTGCGTTGAACGAGGGCGTGGTGCGATTGACTGACCGATTTAATTGCGAAAACGGGCGCTACTATTTTGCGGGTAAGGTGCTGCGGGACCACCACGGCTACGACCAGTTGACGGTCGAGGAGATCATCACCAAGTCGTCCAACATTGGCACGGCCAAGGTCGCGATGCGGATGGGAGGCGAGCGGTTGCACCGGTACATTTCTCAGCTCGGATTCGGTGCGAAAACTGGAGTGTCGTTGCCGGGCGAAATCAAGGGCCTGCTGCATCCGTACAAGAAATGGAACAAGCTCTCGATCTCGCGCATCCCGATGGGGCATGAAATCGCGGCGACCCCGATCCAGCTTACGATGGCGATGAGCGCCGTGGCCAATGGCGGCCGGCTAATGCGTCCCATGCTGGTGGAGAAATTGACGGATCTTGAAGGGAAACCTGTCGTTCAATACGAACCGGCCGAGGTTCGGAAAGTGATCCGCGACGAGGCGGCGGAGCAGATGGTCGAGGCGTTGATCACCGTGGTGTCTCCCAATGGTACGGCGCGACAGGCGTGGCTGGAGAATTATCTGGTGGCCGGAAAGACCGGCACGGCGCAAAAGCCTGCGAAAAATCGGCGCGGCTACGAGCCGGGCAAATACTTCGCCTCGTTCATCGGGTTTCTCCCGGCACGCAAACCGGAGCTGTGCATCGGGGTGTTTGTGGATGAACCCCACAACGGCTACTACGGCGGAGTCGTGGCGGGCCCGGCGTTTAAGGAGATCGCCGAAAAATCAGCCAACTATTTGGGCGTCAAGACGTCGGTGCCGGTGAAATCGTTGGCGGAACCCAAGGCGGAACTGGCTCGGAGATGATGGAACCACGCACGCTCGAATTTATCGCCGCAAGCTGCCAGGGGCAGTTGGTTACCGGGGAACGCTCGGCGTGCGTGAGTCGTGTCTGCACGGACTCGCGTCTGGCCAAGCCGGGTGACCTGTTTGTGGCGATCAAGGGCGACCGGTTTGACGGGCACGACTATGCCGGCCAAGCGCTTGGCCAAGGCGCAGTCGCGGCGCTGGTCAACCGTTCCCGGCTTGGCCAAGCGGAAGTGGCCCCGGCGATTCATGTCGACGAAACCCGCCAAGCGCTTGGCCAACTGGCTGCCCGCTACCGGCAGGACTTTGACACTCCGGTCATCGCCATCGGGGGATCCAACGGCAAAACCACGACGAAGGACATCTTGGCTATGCTGCTTGGCCAACGGTTTGAAACACTCTCCAGCGAGGCCAGTTTTAACAACGACATTGGCGTTCCGTTGACGTTGCTGCGGTTGCAGGAGACGCACCGGGCGGCGGTGGTTGAGGTGGGGTCAAATCACCCGGGCGAGATGCAGTCACTGCTTTCAATCGTCCGCCCGACCATCGGAGTGCTAACCAGCATCGGTCGCGAGCACTTGGAATTTTTTGGTGACCTGGACGGGGTGCTTCGCGAGGAGGGCGCCTTGGCCGAGGCGCTTCCTGAGGAGGGTTGCCTGTTCGTGAATGGCGACATCGAGGGGTTGGGAGCGATCATCGAACGGTGCCGTGCGCGAGTGGTCACCGTGGGTGAGTCGGAGGGTTGCGACTGGCAGTTGGCCTGTGTCACGCCGGACGGGGAGGGGACAGAATTTGAAATCATTTCGCCGAAGGGAGATCGGTACGGAGTACACCGTGTCAACCTGCTGGGCCGTCATAACGCCCAGAATGCTGCGATCGCCATGGCGGTTGCGGCGGAACTGGGCCTGAGCCAGGAGGAACTGAATCAGGGCCTGCAGGACTGTCGACCGGCGTCCATGCGAATGCAGACGCAGACACTCGGCGGTGTTTGCGTGATTAACGACGCCTACAACTCCAACCCCGACTCCCTTCAGGCGGCTTTGGAAACGCTCAAGTCGTTTCCGGTTAAGGGTAAGGTCATTGCTGTTCTAGGTGATATGGCCGAGCTTGGTGAATCGAGCGAACCTGCACATGCCGAGGCGGGTGAGCAAGTTGCCAAGCTCGGCCTGAACGGCCTGATCGCGGTGGGTCAATGGGGAGATGTCATGGTTCGGGCTGCGCAGGGCGCCGGCCTGGCAAATGTAGCGGCTTTTGAAGATGCAGCCCACGCGGGCAAGGCACTGGCAATGAAACTGACTCCCGGTGACGTGGTGCTTGTCAAGGGAAGTCGATCAGCGAAACTCGAACGCGTCCTGGGGGCGCTGCGGGAGGAGTTGCAGCCCTAGCGAAAGGCCATGTTTTACTACCTGAGCCAGATGCCGCAGTGGTTGGCCGATAACGGCCACGCGGCATGGGCAGACTGGCTTTCGTTCCTCCGTGTTTTTCAATACATCACATTTCGGACGGCCGGTGCCGCAGTGACGGCGTTGCTTTTGAGTTGGTGGCTGGGGCCCAAGATCATCGCCAAGCTGAAGCAGTTAAAATTCAGCCAACAGTATGAGGACAAGGCCGAGGCCGCCGGAGGGCTGGAGGCGCGGGTCAACAAAAAGGGCACCCCGTCAATGGGGGGCGTGATGATCGTGCTGACGCTGGACATCACGGCACTGCTTTGGGCTCGGTGGAACGAATTTCTCGCGCTCACGCTCATGTCAGTCGTCGTCCTGGCGGCGCTTGGTTTTTACGATGACTGGGTGAAATTGACCAAGCAGGACAAGGCGGGGATTCATTCAAAAGTGAAATTGATCGTGCAGATTGGATTGGGCCTGTTTATCGCACTTTACCTGTGGAACCACCAGTCAATGAGCGATCTTGTCAGGAAACTCATGATGCCGTTTTACCCCGAGGCCGTTGATTTTGCCGGGGCGGGCATAGTGGGGTTGTTGATCACCGTGGCGGCGATCGTCGGCAGCTCCAACGCCGTCAACCTGACTGACGGCCTCGACGGGTTGGCCATCGGTTGCACCCTGATCGTGGCGTTTGTATTCATCATCCTGACGTACATCGCGGGCAACGTGAACACCGCTGAATACCTGCTCGTCCCGTACGTGGAAGGCGCGGGCGAATTGACCGTGTTTTGCGCGGCTATGATCGGGGCAGGGCTTGGCTTTCTTTGGTTCAACTGTCACCCGGCGCAGGTTTTCATGGGAGACACCGGTTCGCTCGCGTTGGGGGGATCTCTTGGTGTTATCGCGGTTTTGATTCACCAGCCGTTTGTGTTGGTCATCGCCGGGGGTGTGTTTGTGTTGGAGGCACTGTCCGTCATGATCCAGACCGGTTGGTTCAAGTACACGCGCCGGAAATACGGCGAAGGCCGTAGGGTGTTCCTCATGGCGCCGTTGCATCATCACTTTGAGAAAAAAGGGTGGCACGAGTCACAGGTCGTCGCCCGGTTTTATATCCTTGGAATTTTATTTGCTGTACTCGCTTTGAGTACGCTGAAATTGAGGTAGGTTTAGGGGAATGTTCAAACTCAACGGAAAACGGGTTTTGTTGGTTGGCCTAGGTGCACGGGGAAGGGCGGCTTGTCGATTGTTATGTGACAGCGGCGTGTCGGTCGTGGCGGTGGATCGAAAGGACACGACCGCTCTCCAGACGGAGGCCAAGCGCTTGGCCAAGCTGGGCGCCGAGGTGCACCTGGGTCTGGCCAAGCCGGACGCCAAGCTGTTGTCCGGGGTGGACCTTGGCGTGATCAGCGTTGGCGGCATTCGCGAGACGGAGTGGGTGCGTGCGCTGCGCAAACGCGACGTTCCGGTGATCGGCGAGTTGGAACTCGGGTATCAACAACTCCGCTGCCTGAACATCGCGGTGACCGGAACCAACGGGAAGACTTCAGCAGCAAAATTGATCGAGCAGGTACTGCTTGGGGCCCAGCGCGAAACGCGCCTAGCCGGCAAAGTGGACTGTCCCGTTTGCGACGCCGTGACGGACTCGAAGGAGCTGGATTACCTGACGCTTGCCGTGAACTCGTTTCAGCTAGAATTGACGCAGTTTTTCCAGCCGACCGTCGCGGTGCTCATGAACATCGAGCAGGATCATCAGGATCACTATCAGGGCATGGCGGAATACGTGAAGGCCAAGGCGCGGATGTTCGCCAATCAACAGCCGTTTGACTGGGCGATTGTGCAGAGCGAGGCGCTGGCACAAATCCGCTCGCTTGGTATCGAGATCCCGTCGAAGGTGATCACCTTCAGCTCTAGCAACCGCAGGGCTGACATTTCACTGAACCGCGGCCTGATCGTCAGCCGCGTACCGGGCTGGGAGGGGCCACTGTTGGATTTCAATGAGTGCCGACTCCAGGGGGCGCACAACGCCGAAATCATCATGGCGGCCCTGGCCGTAGGGCGGGTGTTGAAAATCTCGCTCGACCAATCGTCCGAGGTTTTGAAGAACCAACCACCATTGTCGCACCGGTGCGAGACTGTGGCGGAGGTCAATGGCATCCGGTTCATTAACGACTCCCGCTCAACCAATCTCGCTGCGATGGAGAAAACCCTCACCTCAATGCCACCCGCACACGGGGGAACCCCGAATATTTGGCTTTTGGCCGGTGGCCGGGACAAGGCCGGTGCGTTTCACAATGTGGGACCCTTGTTGTCCCAGCGAGTCAAGGCGGCCTGTTTGATGGGGGAAACGCGTGAAAAACTGCGTTCAGCGTGGAGTTTGTTCACCCCCTGTCGGCTGGTCAAATCACTTGAGGATGCGGTACAGCAGGCGTTCGAAATGGCCGAGGAAGGGGATATCATTTTACTCTCGCCAGCGAGCGAAGATTCCGGTAGCGTCAACGGCTATCAACATCGTGGCGAGATGTTTCGGCAGTTTGCCGAGCGCTTGGCCGGTTACACCGTGGAGGAAAAAACAACCGGCAACGGCTCTTCAGCCTCAAAAATCTCAAACTTCATGTCGCGATGAGGGCCCTTCTTCAACCACAACATATTGTGTTATCCCCCAAAATGCGCTTGGCCAAGCGGCATTTTTTCAAAAAACAACAAGGAGTGTTAAATAACCATGTCTAGGCAAAATCCATTGCAACCCAAGAGTTCATTACTCGAAAAAAACGCCAAAAGTCGATCCGGCCTCCAGATGGTCATGATCATCGTGGCTGTACACGTCGTCTTTCTCGGAGGACTGCTGTTTTCCGGCTGTCGCCGGGAGGAACCCCAGCCGGCCGCGCCAGGTGAAACCAATTCGATTCCCATGCTACCGCCGATGGGAGAGGTGGCTGCTCCGCCGACATCGACCAACACTGTGACTGTGGTTGAACCGCCGCCAGTGCCTCCGACAACCAACGAGGTGACCACCTCCGCACCGCCATTGCCGACGCCGCCGGACGTCAACACTCCGGGCGCTGCCGATCCGGGCAACGTCGAGGACGTGGTGCCGCTGGTGCCCGAGCCGGGCACGGGCCCCGAGTTGCCGGTTGCCACCGGTCAATCTGAGTACGTCGTGGTGAAGGGAGACAACTACACGGCCATCGCGCGGAAACACGGCGTAACGATTGCGGCGTTGAAGGAGGCCAATCCGGCTGTCGATCCGAACCGGATTGCGATTGGTCAGGTGCTGGTCATTCCCGCACCCGCCCCGAAACCGGCCGAGCAAACGATTCCGGAGGGAGCGACACAGTACGAGGTGAAGGCCGGTGATAACCTGTACAACATCGCGAAGAGCCACAACACCACGGTCAAGGCGATCCGAGATGCGAATGGCCTGGCCAACGCCAACATTCGCCCGGGCCAAAAGTTGATCATTCCAAAACCGGCTGCAGCAGAATAGGGCGAAGCATCCTTTATGAAGTTTGCTTCGACCACTCTGGTGTTTGTCGTATCGGCGCTGTTGGCGCTGGGGTTGGTGATGCTTTACAGCGCCACGATGTTTCATCGTGGCGGCACCTTCTGGGGGTCGCAGCTTTTGTGGTGTTGCATTGGCCTGTTCGTCTGTGCGGTGACGGCCAAATTGGACTACCAGTTACTCAAGAAAGTATCGCTGCCGCTGATGATTCTGGCGTTGATCATGTTGGTGGCGGTGCTCATTCCGGGTGTGGGCGTGGAGGTGAACGGTGCCCGCCGCTGGGTGCAGTTGCCGGGTACGCGGTTCCAGCCATCCGAGTTTGCCAAGATCGCAGTGATCATCGCGCTGGCTCATTACTGTGAGCGCAAGGGGCGGAAGATGGATACGTTCAAGTACGGGATGCTGGTGCCGGGCCTGGGCATGGGGCTGTTTCTCGGTTTGATTTTCCTGGAGCCGGACTGGGGGAGCACCGCGCTGCTGGCGGTGGTGTGCGGGCTGATGCTTTTTCTGGCCGGGACGAAGATTCGCTACATGGCGGTTCCGGTAATCGGCCTGATGGCGGCCGGCGGTTATCTGCTTTCACAAAACACCGTTCGACTCAACCGGATCATGAGTTGGCTGGATCCGGAAGGCACCAAGCAGGGCGTGGGTTATCAGGCGTGGCAGTCGCTGATCGCGCTTGGTTCGGGTGGTCCGACCGGGCTGGGGCTTGGAAATGGCAGGCAAAAACTGGGATTTGTCCCGGAGCACCAGACGGATTTTATCTTCTCGGTGATCGGCGAGGAACTGGGCCTGATCGCGACGATGGGAGTGGTTGTGGCGTTCGTGTTGTTCGTGATTTGCGGGGCGTTCATCGCTCTGCGTTCGAGCGATTTTTTTGGATTTCTCCTCGCCTCCGGCCTGACGCTGTTGATCGGCCTGCAGGCGTTCATCAACATCGGGGTGGTGACGAGCACTCTGCCGAACAAGGGGCTGCCGCTTCCGTTCATCAGTCGCGGCGGTACAAACCTCGTGGTGATGTTGTTTTGCGTGGGCGTGTTATTGAGCATCGCCCGTTTTTCCCGTGGAGACGAGCCGGCCAAGTCGGTGCGAATGGGGTCATCAGGGGGATTGTCCCCGTTCAGGGCCGGATGACGATGAACAAGCCCTTGGCCAAGCGCGTTGCCATCGCCTGCGGAGGAACCGGGGGGCACCTGTTCCCGGGGATCGCCGTAGGGGACGCGCTTGTGGCGCGGGGTTGTGAGGTCACGCTGCTCGTCAGCCCGAAGGAGGTTGACCAGACTGCGGTGAAGTCCGCCTACGGGATGGATGTCGAGCCGCTGCCGGTGGTGGGCCTGTCCGGCAACCTGCCCAAGTTTACCTTCCGTTTTTTTCAGTCGCTTGGCCGTTGTCGCAAACTGTTCCGTGAACAACGTCCTTCGGTCGTGCTGGCGATGGGCGGGTTCACCAGCGCGCCGCCGGTGATCGTCGGCAAGATGATGGGTGCGAAGATTTTCCTGCACGAAGCCAACGCCGTGCCGGGGCGCGCGGTCAAGCTGCTATCGCCACTGGCGGACGAGGTGTTCGTGCAATTTCCCGATGCCATGTCGGGTGTGTCCGGCGCCGGTGTTCGTGCGACCGGCATGCCGGTGCGCGCCACGATGGAGCCGGTACCCAAGCCGGATGCCAGGACGGTGCTTGGCTTGGCGGATGACCAGCCGGTGCTGCTCGTGATGGGTGGTAGCCAGGGAGCGGAGTCGATCAATCAGGCGATACTTGATGCACTGCCTCGCTTGGCCAAGTCGCTGCCGAAGTTGCAGTACATTCACCTGACCGGCAACCGGGAGTTGAACCCGGTCCGGGAGGCCTACGATGCGCTTGGCCTGCGGGCGGTGGTGCGTCCGTTTTTGACTGAGATGGAATACGCGCTTGGTGCGGCGGATTTGGCCGTGAGTCGCTCGGGGGCCTCGTCATTGGCCGAGTTTTCCGCGATGGAACTGCCGGCCATACTCGTGCCGTATCCGGCCGCTGTGGACGATCACCAGCGGTTGAACGCACGGACGTTCGTCGAGATGGGGGCGGCGCGGTGTTTTCACCAAAAGCAACTGACTTCCAAGCTGCTGCTGACGCAGTTCAGGGAGTTGTTCCGCAAACCGAACACGCTGAAGAAAATGTCGGAGGCGATGCTGCGATGGAAAGCCGACCAGGCGACGGAAGAAGTGGTCCAACGAATTTACGAAGTGTGCCAGTGGGAAAACCCGGAGATGGACGACCTGTTCATCCCCGTGCCCAAACCAAGGGAGGTGGCGGCATGAGCCTGAGCGCAGTGGAGCCGGCGGTCGGTCAACCTGATCTGAAGTCGCTGTTTGAATCGGCAGCGGATGATGCCACGGAAGTGCTGAAGGACGCGCCGCTTGGCGAGAAAACCACGCTGCGTGCGGGCGGTGCGGCGGACTGGTATGCAGAGCCAAACACGATCGAGGGGCTGGCGGCGCTTGTGCGAGTCTGCCGCGAGTACAATTTGCCGGTGACGGTGCTCGGGCTGGGCTCCAATTTTCTCGTGATCGACAGTGGAGTGCGCGGGCTGACAGTGCGACTTTGTGGTGAGCCGTTTGTTGCCATCGAGACGGATGGCGAACGCATCCGCTGTGGGGCTGGTGCGCGGATGAAAAAAGTGGCCGCCGAGGCCAGGCGTAGCTGCCTTGCCGGGATGGAATTCCTCGAGGGGATCCCCGGGAGCATTGGCGGCGGGATGCGGATGAATGCCGGTGCGATGGGGAGCGAGATGGTCGAGATCGTCGAGGGCATGAGCTTCATGGACAAAGCCGGCGAGGTGTTCGAGATGGCCGGGAGTGACATCGAGTTTTCCTATCGAAGCTGTCCGCTTTTGAAAAACCAGATCGCGCTTGGAGCGGTGCTGCGCGGTCGTCCGGACAGTGCGGAGGCGATCGCCGAGCGCATGGCGGCGTACAGTCAAAAACGCTGGGACAGCCAGCCGGCGGCCCGTAGTGCCGGTTGTATTTTTAAGAATCCGGAAGCCATTCCAGCCGGCAAGTTGATCGACGAACTTGGCCTGAAGGGAAAAAGCGAAGGCGGCGCGATGGTGTCGGAGGAGCACGGCAATTTCATCATCAACAAAGGCGGGGCCACGGCGGCGGATATTTTGAAGTTGATCGACCGCATCCGGCAGCGTGTGCTGGATGAGCGCGGCATCGTACTCAAGACCGAGGTGCAGATCATCGGGAAAACTGTGGAACATGACTGAGGCGCTGGACATTTGTGTGATGCTGGGCGGGCCATCCCCGGAGCGGGAGGTGTCGCTGCGTTCGGGTGCTGCGGTTGCGGAATCGTTGCGGGAGGCCGGCCACCGCGTGGTCGAGGTGGATCCGGTCGATGGCACGTTTCAACTACCGCCCAACGTGGACGTGGTCTTCCTCGCGCTGCACGGCACCTACGGAGAGGACGGCACGGTGCAGTCCGAATTGGACGCGCTTGGCACACCGTACACCGGATGCAGTGCCGAGGTGAGCCGATTGGCTTTTGACAAGGTTCAAACCAAGCGGGTGTGCGCAGCGCTCGGCCTTGCCACGGCCAACGATGTGGTGATCGAGGAGGATGGTGCGGAGCTGCCGCTTGGCCTGACGCTGCCGTTGGTGCTCAAGCCGGTAGCTCAGGGCTCGAGCATCGGGCTGGAATTTGTGGACAGCGCCTCTGCTTGGCCAAGCGCCTTGGCCAAGGCGATGGCTCACGGTGGGCCGGTCTTGGTGGAGGAGAAAGTCGTCGGCCGCGAGGTCACGGTGGGCATCGTGGGCGGTGAGCCGCTGCCGGTGGTGGAGATTCGACCAAAGACCGGGGCGTACGATTACACGAACAAATACACCACCGGGGCCACCGAGTACATATGCCCGGCGGAGTTCGATGAAGCGACCACGCTGCGAATCCAAACCGCGGCTGGCCAAGCGCTGACTGCTGTGGGCGGTGGCAGCTATGCGCGGGTGGATTTCATCGTGCGCGATTGCGGCGAGCCGGTGCTGCTGGAAGTCAACACGCTGCCCGGCATGACGGAAACCAGTTTGCTGCCCAAGGCGGCCAAGGCGGCAGGCATGAGTTTTGTTGAGTTGTGCCAGCGGCTTGTGGACTTGGCGCTCGAGCCGGCTGGGCAGATGGCTCAACCGGAACCAATTTGACATGGCATTGAAATCCAGACGGCGAAACAAAAAGACGACACAAAAGAATGTGTTGTCGGTCAAGGTGCAATCGCAGCAGACCCGGCGGGAGCGGCTGCGTTGGCTGCGCTCGGTCGTAGCACTGGCGGTGGCCCTCGTGGCGTTGGTCCTCGTGAGCTGGCTGGGCGGTGGCTTTGCGCTGGATCGATTGGTTTACGAAAACGAATCATTTGCCGTGACGGAGATGGATTACCGCACGGATGGGATCATCAGCGAAAACCAGTTGCAGGACTGGGGTGGCGTGCGGAAGGGAGACAACTTGCTCTCGCTCGATCTGCTTCGGATTAAGCGTAACATAGAGCTGACGCCTCGTGTGAAGATGGCCTCGGTCGAGCGGATTTTGCCGGACACACTGCAGGTGCGCGTGACTGAGCGTGTGCCAATGGCCCAAATCTGGGTTTGGCAACGCGGCGGGGATGGCCCCGGCGGGTACGACTGCGTGCGGCTTCAGGTCGATGAGTCCGGTCATGTGATGCCACCCATCGCCGGTCGGTCGGTGGTAATCCCCGAGCAGCAGGCGGAATGGTCATTGCCGGTCATCGCCGGGATCGAACTCAAGACGCTGCGTTCGCTCGCGCCGGGACGTGCCGCTGATTTACCGAAGTTGCAGTCGGCGTTGAATTTGATTCGGGCATACCGCCGGTCGTCCCTCGCGGGAGAGATTGACCTTCGTGTCGTGGACCTCTCACAGCCGCGCATCCTCCGGGTGACCACCGGGGACGGGGGACAAATCGACCTCGCGACCAGCCGGTTGTCTCAACAATTCTCCCGATGGGCGCGCATCCGTGCGCATGGTGAAAAATATGGATTTGCCATCGAGACGATGGACCTCTCGGTGACCAACAACGTGCCGGTGCGCTGGATGCTCTCACCGACCATCGCGGAGGAGGCGCGAAACGGCAGAAAGGTTGCCGGCAGATAAACCCATGAGCGACACACAAATCATCGTTGGCCTCGAGATCGGTACCTCCAAGGTATGCGTTGCCGTGGGAGAGGTGAGCGACAATCAGGTCGTCAACATCATCGGCCTCGGCCAGTCGAAATCCCGTGGAGTACGCAAGGGCGAGATCGTCGACGCTTCACTGGTTGAGGAGGACGTGCGGAACGCAATCGTCGAGGCCGAGCACATGGCGGATGTCGAGATTCGTTCCGTTTTTCTCGGCGTGAGCGGCAGCCACATGCGGGGCTTCAACAACACCGGCGTGCATCCGGTCGTTTCGGCCGATCGCGAAATCACCGACGCCGACATTCAGGATGTCATCAAAAACGCCAAGGCAATCAACCTGCC
This sequence comes from Verrucomicrobia bacterium UBA6775, assembly GCA_002453165.1. Taxonomy (GTDB): domain Bacteria; phylum Verrucomicrobiota; class Verrucomicrobiia; order Limisphaerales; family UBA1096; genus UBA1096. The sequence continues at coordinate 3,576 of DKGH01000205.1, read as the reverse complement.
AAGCGATCACTCCGTTGTGCATGTGATCCGGCAGCACTTCCGCGTGGACGGTCAGGACGGCGTCCTGAACCCGGAAGGCATGCTGGGCGCTAAGATCGAGGTCGACGTCCACGTGGTCAGTGGTCGCTACAACCGGCTGCAAAATCCCATTCGTCTGGTCAGCGGACTGCATCTCGAGGTGGACAACATCGCGTTCAATGGACTGGCCTCCTCGCTCGCGCTGCTGAGTACGGAGCAAAAGGAGCTTGGCACGCTGGTGATCGATCTCGGCGCCGGCACGACCGAGTATGCGATTTACTCTGCAGGAGTCATCAAGCACACCGGCGTACTGGCGGTCGGAGGGGACCACGTTTCCAATGATCTGGCCTACGGGCTCAAGGTGCCGCTTGGCCGGGCGGAGCAACTGAAGATTGATCACGGTTCGGCCATCATCGATCCCGAGGCGAACAACCGATCCGTTGACCTGTCCACCGACAGCGTGATTCCCGGAAAAAAGATCAACCTTGGCCACCTTCAGATGATCATGTCGATGCGCCTGCAGGAGACATTCGAACTGATCGCCAAGGACATCGAGCAGGCCGGGTTGATTGATTACCTGCGTGCGGGCGTGGTGCTTTGCGGCGGTGGCGCACGCACGCCGTACATCACGAGGCTGGCGCGGGACGTGTTCAATCTGCCGGCGGCGATCGGCCGGTCGAGTACCGTGAGTGGGATCAAGAACGCTCTGGATGAACCGGAGTTCGCCACGCCGGTTGGCTTGATCAAGTTCGGCGCGTTCCAGTCGCAAACCACGCCGAGGCGTGAAGGATTTGGGCGCGTAATCCGCAAACAATTTGCGTCACTCTTCGGAGGGAAAAAATGACCGAGAACCAAAAGACATTCAGCGGCGGCGAACCGGTCATCCGGCTGATTGGCTTGGGCGAGACCGGGGTGAAACTGGTCGAGACCCTCGCGATGATCGGCCCGGAAGGCGTCGAGTCGCATTCCCTCGACACTGACAATCGTAGCCTGTCGCGCTGTCACCAATCCAAGACGCTGCTGCTTGGCCAAGCGATCCCCTGTGGGCTGGGCACGGGCGGGGATGTGGCGTTGGCGCGAGCTGCGGTGGAGTCGGATCGCGACCGCTTGGCCAAGCTGGTCGAGGGGGCGAATCTCGTGTTTGTCATCGCCGGCATGGGAGGCGGGACCGGCACCAGGGCGGCGTCGCTTGTGGCGTGTTTGGCCAAGGAGTCGGGCGCACTGGTGGTCGGGGTGGCGGCCACGCCATTTGATTGTGAGGGCACCCGCCGGTGCAATCAGGCTACCGGTGGCCTGCGCGATCTCAAGCAGGCGTCCGACGTGGTGTTCCATTTTTCAAATCAGGACGTCGTGCAGATGACCGGTGCTGATACCAGTCTGAACAATGCGCTCGAGATTGCGAATCGTCATCTCTGCGAGTCGGTGCTCGGGGTGAGTCGGATGCTCCTCGAGCCGGGCCTGTTGAATGTCTCGTTTGGAGACCTACAGTCGGCTGTGCAGGGGCGGCAGAGTCTCGGTTCTGTGATTCACGTCGAGGGCAGCGGCGAAGATCGTGCTGCTACGGCGGTGGAGAAAATGCTAGCCCATCCGGCGGCGCGCGGTGGGGAGGCGTTGCAGGAGGCAAGTGCGATCCTGGTGCATCTCTCCGGAGGCGAGCAATTGTCTCTCGCCGAGATGAACAAGGTCACCGAGGAGATCAAGCAACACGCCTCGGCCGTGGATTTGGTCGTCGGGGCATCCGGGCCGGGGCGCGACGAGGCCCTGCAGGTCACCGTCGTGATCGCACATCAAGTCAAGTTGACTGAAGTGGAGCCCGATTTGAGTGCGTCGATCGAAAGCCAGTCTAGTGAAGTGGCGAATGTGAGTTTTACGGAAACCTTCATGCCGTCCGGTGAGACGAGCTATGTGGGGCTGGGGGAGGATTCCGGTGGTTCGCGTCGCGGGGGGTTTGCCTACACCCCTCCGGCACCGACGTCGGAGGCGATCACGCCGGAACTCAAGGATAGCCTGATCGAGGCGGCGGCGAGGCAGGAGTCGGATCGAAAAAAGCGAAAGAAGATCACGCAGGAAATGCTGCCGCTCGAGATCGTGTCCAAGGGGCGTTTTGAGAAAAGTGAACCAACCATCCACAAGGGCGAAGACCTCGACCAGCCCACATACATTCGACGCGGGATGGTATTGAACTGAGCGCTTGGCCAAGCGCTTGGCTTGTTACTTCTTTTCGGGAGGTGACCCCTCGGCAACGAGCCGAAAGCCGGTATGACTCAGGCCGGTGTCCGGGCTGGTTTTCATCCGTGCCGCAGGCCGATAGCCGGTGCAGTAAAGTTCGCTGCAAAGAAATGAACCGCCACGGGTGATACGCTTGGCCGTGTTAGGCTCGTTCGGGTCTAAACTGGTCGCCGGCCCCTTGGGATTATCCTTCGGACTCTCCTCGTAATAGTCTGACCGGTACCAATCCATGCACCATTCCCAAACGTTGCCGGCCATGTCGTACAATCCATAGCCGTTGGCGGAAAACTGTCCAACCGGGGCAGACATGCGGAAGCCGTCCTCGGTGGTGTTTTGATTCGGAAAACGGCCTTGCCAAAAGTTGGCGATACATTTTTCGTCCGGCTTGAGTTCCTCACCCCAGATGTATTTTTTTCCGTCGAGACCACCCCGGGCGGCAAACTCCCATTCAGCCTCGGTGGGCAATCGGTGAGTCACTCCGGTGCGCTTGGTCATCCATTCGGCGTAGGCCATGGCATCGAACCAGCAAACGTTCACGACCGGGTGCTCCTCCATGCCATCGATCGAGTCGTCCGGGCCGGTTGGGTGCTGCCAGTCGGCGCCCTGTCGCCACACCCACCAGGCGCGGTGATTGTTGAGGGGCACGTTCCCTGGGGGAGGGTCGAACACCACGGCACCGGGCACCAACTTGTCTGCCGGGACACCGGGGAAATCCAGCGGATCCGGCTTTTGCTCTGCCACCGTCACGTATTTGGTTTCGTTGACAAATTCGGCAAATTGCCGGTTGGTGACTTCTGTCTTATCCATCCAAAACCCGGCCACGGTGACTTGGTGGATGGGGCGTTCATCCGGTTTTTCGTCATCGGAACCCATCGCGAATGTGCCGCCCGGGATCCAAGCCATTTGATCCGTTTCGAATCCCACCGCTTGAATCGCCGGTGAGTTATCGGTGGCCTGAGTTTGTGAGACGGCTGGAGAGTTATTCGTGGTAGTATCGGAGCAGCCCGTCATGAACACCGCCGATCCGGTGAGAATCGCGATGGCAAATCGGGCAATGGAGGTTGCGGAGTCGTACATAACCATGGGCGCTTGGCCAAGCCGAAGCGGGGCGGAAGCTATCAAGTTGGCCAAGTGTGGTCACGTAATTACGCTTGGCCAAGCGCGATAACTCCAAAACAGGCGAAATCGTTGGGGCTAAAATAAATAAAAAAACCTGATTTTTTTGTGGAAATCGGGGTTCTCTTTGGTAGATTTCCGCGCCTCGTTTTGGCCGACGGGTCGCAGAAGGCCAGCAGTGGAGGGAGATTTGCGGCCGAGAAACCATTTTTT
>DKGH01000144.1 GCA_002453165.1 Verrucomicrobia bacterium UBA6775 | reverse complement strand
GGCGACCATGAATTTCGTGCCGGATCACTGCTCCTGCAGAAATGCCTCAATAAAATCAAGGGGATCAAGGCCGAGGTACATGATTTCGGCTGGCCCAAGGATGACGCAGCATTCAAGGGCATAGATGCCGTACTGATCTACGCCGACGGCGGCGGCGGCCACCCGGCCATCCAGAAGGATCGCGCCAAGCTGATCGACGGCTTGGCGAAAAAGGGTATCGGCATCGGCTGCGCACACTACGGGGTCGAGGTGCCCAAGGGCGATCCTGGCAAATACATGCAGGACTGGATCGGCGGCTACTACGAGCATGCCTTCTCGGTGAACCCCATGTGGGCGCCGGACTTCAAAACCTTTCCCAAGCACCCGATAGCCCGTGGCGTCAAGCCGTTCAAGGTGGTGGACGAGTGGTACTTCAACATGCGCTTCCGCAAGGACGGCGTCGGCAAGATCACCCCGATCCTCGTTGCCACGCCCAGTGATAAGGTACGCAACGGCCCGTACGTCTGGCCCAAGGGCCCGTACAAGCACATCCAAGCCGAGAAGGGCCGGCCGGAGACGATGATGTGGTCGTACGTCCGCAAGAACGGCGGCCGCGGCTTTGGCTTCACCGGAGGGCACAAGCACCAAAACTGGGGCAACGACAACTACCGCAAGGCCGTCCTCAATGGGCTGCTATGGATCGCCAAGGCCAAGGTGCCTAAGAACGGCGTGCCATCCACCGTCACCGCCGAGGAACTAAATCAGAACCTCGATCCAAAGTAACAATTCTTACATTTGCCGATTTTTGTCTGATTGTTAGTATTGCGTATGGAATCTAGAACATTTCCGGAATTTTCTCTTACCCGACTAATTGAAAATACTTTTAAACCGAAGATCGGTGAAAAAATCTGCATCTTAATTGATCTTCCAGATCTAAAATTATTTAAAAATTTCGAATTCATTAATTATCCTGAGTTTTCGATTCAAAAACACGCTCACGATTCATTTTATAAATCTTTGCATGATGGAGTGATGGATGATCTCAACTTAATTGGAGGTGAGATGTTTGCCTATCTGGAAACTGGTGGTAGCAACCTTGACTTACCTGCTTCAGCAGTGACAAAGGAAGGTAATGAAATAAGCTTAGAACGGGATGTATACGAAAAATATGACATCATACTCTGCATTTCAACCTACTCCGCTACTGCCCCTCTAACAGCTTTTGCCAAGCGAATCGGCTTTCGCGGAGCAACTCTTCATGGAGTGAACGACATCATCTTGGGTAGCGGTTTAGCCGTAGATTATAACGAGGTCAGCAAGGATGCGGAGAAACTGCGCCTCGCCCTGACCTGTGCCGATCATTTCGAGATCGATTTCCAGTACGGCGACATCACCCACACGCTCAAAATTGAGTGCGAACGACAGGAGGCTCAAAAGAGCCATGGTATCTGTCTCGCCGACGAGCCAGACGTGGCCAACCTACCGGCAGGCGAGGTCTACTTCGTCCCGACTGGAGGCGAGGGAGAGTTCGTCATGCAGTACGCAGACGACACGCTTGGCCTGCAGACAGTCGAAGACGGCAGAATCGTCCGCGCCACGTTATTGCGTGGCGAACAGGCGACCATCGACGCTCACAACACCAAGCTCGCAAGCGATCCGGTCACAGGCGAACTCGGCGAACTCGGCTTCGGCACGCAGGAACTGCCGGTCTCGGGGCGCGACATTCAGGACGAAAAAATCCTCGGCACCCTGCACGTCGCAACCGGCCGGAGTGACCACCTCGGAGGAAACCTGACCCCGGACAAGTTTGCCAAAGCCAACAACGCAACCCACGACGACATCCTGTTTTCCCCAAGCAAAACGCCCGACATCACTATTCGCCAAGCACGCATGCACCGCGAAGGCGAGACGATCGTTGTGCTTGAAAACTACCAACCCGCCGCGCACCTTCGCGAGGCGTTAAACCAATCTTAAATTTCTACACGAACACCCATGCGAGCCCTCACTTGCATCCTTACACTGGCCGGCTTTTTAGCCGGTAACTTACACGCTGCGGACAACCCGCTGCGTGCCCTGCTGATAACCGGCGGATGCTGCCACGATTACGCCAAGCAAAAGGACATCCTCAAGCAGGGTCTCGAGCGACGGATCAACATTATCATCGATCAGTCGCATTCCGACGACAAAAGCACTAAGCCGCCGCTGCCCATTTTTGGAAAACCGGGCTACGCGAAGGGCTACGACATCATCATCCACGACGAATGCGCGGCCGGGATCAGCGACGCGGACACCATCGCCGGCGTGCTCGCGCCGCATCGCAAGGGTGTCCCCGGTGTCAACCTCCACTGTGCCATGCACTCGTACCGCTCCGGCGACTTCCGCAAACCGGTCAAGCCTGGTGCCGACAATGCCAAGTGGTTCGAGTACATCGGCCTGCAATCCACCGGCCACGGCCCGCAGCAACCGATTGAAATTAAGTTTGAGAAAAACGTACCGTTCATCACCAAGGGCGTCGAAAACTGGACGACTCAACGGGAGGAACTTTACAACAACGTGCAGGTGCTCCCGAACGCCAAGGTCGTCGCACGCGGCGTGCAGGGCAACCGCAAGGCAGTCGTCGCATGGACAAACGACTACAACGGCACACGCGTCTTCAGCACATCCATCGGGCACAACAACGTCACCGTAGCCGATCCCCGCTACCTCAACCTTGTCGCCCGGGGAATCCTCTGGGCGGTTAAGCGCGAGGACATGAAGGTGGCCAAGCCGAAAAACGAGTCGTTCGACCTCAACAGCAAGCCCAAGCCGAAGTCGGCTGGCGGAAAAAAAAACGCCAAAAATAGTGTTCCTCGGAACGCAGCCACCGGCAAAAAGGTAACGGCCAGCTCCGAGGAGTCCAACAAGGTCAACCTCGCCAAGCACGCCGTCGACGGCGATCCCACCACCCGCTGGTGCGCCGCCAACAGCGCGCCCGGCTCGTGGCTGCAGGTAGACCTAGGCCAAGCGCAGGACATCCAAAACGTCCGGCTCATTTGGGAAAAGGCCAACGGCGCGTACCAGTACAGGATCGAAGGCTCCGCCGACGCCAAGGACTGGAAGCTGCTCGTCGACCAGTCCAAAAACAAGGAGGTGAGGCAGGTCACCCCGCACAAGGTCAACGCCAAAAACACACGGTATTTCAAAATCACTTATCTCGGTGCCAAGCCAGCTTACTGGGGCAGTTTTTGGGAATTCGAGGCCCACACCGGCGCCCTGCCGGAGCTGCCGCGCAAGGTTGTCAAGGCTTCACAAAAAAGCACCAACGCCCCCCCGAAAACCAACGAGCCGCGTGTCAACCCGCCGGATGGTTTCAACCTGACCGTGTTCGCGCAGCCGCCGCTGGTGAACTACCCGGTCTGCCTCACGGCGGCATCGACCGGGGAACTGTTTATCGGCATCGACGAACAGGGCTCGCTTGGTAAGGAAAAGGGCCGGGGTCGTGTCGTGCGCTGTCTCGACACCGACGGCGATGGCAGGGCCGACGAGATCAACACTTTCGCAAAGATGGATCACCCGCGCGGATTGATCTACGACAATGGCCAGCTCTGGGTGCTACACCCTCCCTACCTCACACTGTACGAGGATACCGACCGCGACGGTGTGGCCGATCGGGAGAAACGGCTCGTCAGTGGTATCAGCACCGACTACGTCGGCAAACGCGGCGCCGACCACACCACCAACGGCATTCGCATGGGCATCGACGGATGGATCTACATAGCCGTCGGCGACTTCGGTTTTTACAACGCAGTCGGTGCGGACGGCCGCACGTTGAGCCGGCGCGGCGGCGGTATCGTCCGCGTGCGCCCGGACGGCACCGAAATGGAGATTTACAACTGGGGGCAGCGCAACATCCTCGACGCCTGCATCGACCCGTACATGAACATCTTCACCCGCGACAACACCAACGACGGCGGTGGCTGGGACATCCGTTTTTCGCACGTCATCCAAACCGCCGAGTACGGCTACCCGTCGTGGTACAAGAATTTTCCGGAAGAAATAATGCCGGCCCTGGCCGACTACGGCGGTGGCTCAGGCTGCGGCGGGATGTTCTATCACGACACCCGCTGGCCCGAGCCATTCAGCCACGGCGTGTACACCTGCGACTGGGGCCGCAGCGCGGTGTTCCTCCACAACCCCGAGCCCAATGGAGCCACGTTTGACCCGCATCAGGAGACGTTTCTTGCCATCAACCGACCGACCGACATCGATGTCGACGGCAGCGGCCGGATGTACGTCTCAAGCTGGCAGGGCGGCGGCTTCAGCTACAGCCACCCGAACGTCGGTTTTGTCGTCCAGCTCACGCCGAAAAACCATAAACCAGAACCGTTCCCCGACGTCACTCAACTCAGTGACAGGGAGCTTTACGCCCTGCTTACCGGCCCGAGCCAGGTGCAAAACCTGCACGCCCAACTCGAGATTCTCCGGCGCGGCCGCAATGAACAACGCACCAAGGCACTCGTCAAAATCGCCTCCGACTCAGGCATCCCGCTCGCCGGA
>DKGH01000051.1 GCA_002453165.1 Verrucomicrobia bacterium UBA6775 | reverse complement strand
ACCTTGTGGTTGTCCTCCTCCTTTTCAAACGTGCGGATGGCTTCATTGATCGCTTCGCCAAGCGCGGTGCCGCCCTGGGGGATGATGTCAGTGCTGAGTGAATTGACGCTTTGCACGAAGGCGTTGCGGTCGATAGTCAGCGGGCACTGCAAAAAGGCGGTACCGGAGAAGGCGACCAGGCCAAGCCGGTCGCGCTTGGCCAAGCGCATCAGGTCGAGCACGGCGAGCTTGGCCCGCTCGATCCGGTTGGGACTTTGATCCGTGGCCAGCATGCTTCGTGAGGTGTCCACCCCGACGAGGATGTCGAGGCTGCGCATCTCTGTCTCCTGCCATTCGTAGTCCAGCTTGGGCCGGGCCAGGGCCAGCATGAGCAGGGTGGTGATGACCAGCAGCAGGCCGAGCTTGGCCAAGCGGCGGCCATGGGAAAGGCCAAGCGTGAGCTGATCGGCGAGCTTGGCGTGGATGAACTGGGTCAACAGCCGTGCACGCCGCCGCCATGCCCACCAGAAAAACAGCCCGAGCAATGGCACGATTAGCGCCGTCAACCAAAGGAGTTGTGAGTTTTCGAAGTGCACGCGGTCTCCCTTCCAAAATGCGCGGGAAGTCTAACGAAACGGATGGCCCGGGGAAACGCGAAAAATCATCCCCGCCTGGCCAAGCGATCCCGGCCTGAGACCGTGTTGCGGGCCGATTTGTTCAATTCACCTGTGGTTTGGCTTGCAGCCGTGCACGTTGGCGGTTTTTCTTCCTGCCGCCATTTTGCGGCGACGATAATGACCAGTTCGGAGATTCGACAATCTTTTCTCGATTTTTTTCAGGCCAGGCAGCACACGATTGTGCCGTCCGCGAGCCTGATGCCTGACGCGCCAAACCTGCTTTTCACCAACGCAGGGATGAACCAGTTCGTGCCGATTTTTCTCGGTGAACAAACCTGCCTGTATTCGCCGGGCCGCGCCACCGACACGCAAAAATGCATCCGCGCGGGGGGCAAACACAACGACCTCGAGGATGTGGGGATGGACACCTATCACCACACCTTCTTTGAGATGCTCGGTAACTGGTCGTTTGGAGATTATTTCAAGCAGGAAGCCATCGAGTGGGCATGGGAATTGATCACCGAGGTTTGGAAGTTCCCTAAGGAGCGCCTTTACGCCACGGTGTACAAGCCGGGCGAGGGCGACCCGGGCGAATTGGATCAGGAGGCGTACGATTTCTGGAAGGCCATTTTCGAGAAGGCCGGGCTCGACCCGGATGTTCACATCGTTTACGGCAACAAGAAGGACAATTTCTGGATGATGGGCGACACCGGCCCGTGTGGCCCCTGCAGCGAATTGCACGTGGACCTCACCGAGGCAGGCGATACGAAAGGGCGGTTGGTCAACGCCGACAGTGCGGAGTGCATCGAGATTTGGAACCTTGTTTTCATCCAGTACAACGCGAACGTCGACGGCACGTTTTCGCCGCTTGCGGCCAAGCACGTCGACACCGGGATGGGTTTCGAGCGCGTCACGGCCATCATGCAGACGACCAGCGGCTTTACCGATTTTAGCAAGACTGTCTCGAACTACGACACCGATGTGTTCAGCCCGATTTTTGCCGAGCTCGAGAAACAAAGCGGCAAGCGTTACACCTCGACTCTGCCGGGCAATGAACCGACGGAGCAGGAGAAAATCGACGTGGCGTTTCGCGTGATCGGGGATCACATTCGGACGCTGAGTTTTTCCATCGCGGACGGCATCATCCCGGGCAACACCGACCGCAACTACGTGCTGCGACGCATCCTGCGTCGGGCTGTGCGCTACGGGCGTACTCTCGGTTTTCAGGAACCGTTTTTTTACAAGCTCGTGGATGTGTTGGTGGAGTCGATGGGCGATGTTTTCCCGGAGATCAGGCAACGGCGCGACCTCGTCTCGGACACCATCCGTGCCGAGGAGGAGTCCTTCAACAAGACCCTCGACCGCGGCATCGACCTGTTCAAGGAAGAGGCGGATAAGTTGGGAGAAGGGAAGGAGTTTTCCGGCGAGTTTGCCTTCAAACTTTACGACACTTACGGCTTTCCACTGGACTTGACGGAGTTGATGGCTCGCGAGGCCGGATTGCAGGTGGACAATGTTGGCTTTGAAAAACTGATGACCGAGCAACGGGAGCGTGCCCGCGCGGCCCAAAAGAAGGAGGTCATCAGTGTCAGCAGCCTTTCGACGGATGCCAGCACGGAGTTCGTTGGGTTCGAAGAGGCTGCGTCCACGGCAAAGGTGCTTGAGGTGGTGGAGGATGAAAAACGGACGTCTGTCGTTTTGGATCGTTCCCCGTTTTATGCCGAGATGGGTGGCCAACTGGGCGATACCGGCACGCTCACGCTTGATGGCCGGGAATGGAAGGTCGTTGACACACAAAAAGTGGGCGACGCTTTTTTGCACGTCATCAAGGGCGATGGGGTTCCCGGGCAGGGCAGCGAGGTGTCGTTGCAAATCGACACGGCTCGACGTGCCGCCATTCAGCGGCATCACACGGTGACGCATCTTTTTCACTGGGCGCTGCACGAGGTAACTTCGCCTGATGCCTCACAGAAAGGTTCGTTTGTTGGCCCGGACAAGTTGACGTTCGACTTCAACAGCCAGCCGCTTACGGCGCAGCAGTTGCAGGACATTGAGCAACTGGTGAACGAGCGCGTCCTCGAGAATGCCAGCGTGAGCTGGACCGAGACGGCGTACAGCGACATCGCCGGCCGCGATGATGTACTGCAATTCTTCGGCGACAAATACGGTGACTCGGTTCGTGTGGTGCAGATTGGCGGAGAGGCCAATGCACTCAATGGCTACTCGATGGAATTGTGCGGCGGCACGCACACCCGGGCGACCGGCGAGGTCGGGCTGTTTCGAATCCACTCCGAGTCGGCGGTCGCCGCTGGTGTTCGGCGGATCGAGGCGACGGCTGGGTTGGTCTCGGCGGCGCAGGCACGCGTCGATGCCGGGCGGTTGATCGGCTTGGCCGAGCAACTCAACACGCCGGCGCGTGATCTCGAGAAGAAAATCACCGCCTCGCTAGAGCAGGTCAAAAAGTTGGAAAAACAACTCAAGGGCTTGCAGCAAAGCCAGGCGGCTGGCCAGGCGAAGGAGCTTTT
>DKGH01000050.1 GCA_002453165.1 Verrucomicrobia bacterium UBA6775 | reverse complement strand
CGAACTGAGCATCGAGTGCCGGATTACGGCCATCCGGGGTGCGCGACTTGGTTTTGGTTATCGGATCACCAAGGGAGAGGGCGTTCCCATTCTAGAGGGGGAAACACTGCACGGCTGCATCAACGCTGCCGGTCGTGCCTCCCGTCTGCCGGCTGCGCTTGCGGACAAACTGCGCCCGTATCTGGACGAGAATTAGCCGCTTGGCCAAGTGCTTATTTCCATCGCCATCCCCGCCTTCAACGAGGCCAAGTACCTGCCGGAAACCATCTCGGCTGCCAGGTGTGCCAGCCGGGTGTTCGATGCGGCCGGGTGGGGGAGCGAGATCGTGGTGTGCGACAACAATTCCACCGACGACACCGCCGAGGTGGCCATGGCCGCCGGGGTGCGGGTGGTGTTCGAGCCGTTCAATCAGATTGCCGCCTCGCGAAATGCCGCCGGCCAAGCAGCCAAGGGGGAGTGGCTGGTTTTCGTCGATGCCGACACGCGCGTGTCGCCGGAGTTGTTTCGGGAAATGATGCGGGAGATTGTGTCCGGTGACTGCATCGGCGGCGGGACGCCGGTCAAGTTCGACAGCGGTCCGTGGCTCGCCCGGCAGACTGTTCACGGATGGAATACACTGGCCAAGCTCATGGGCTGGGCGGCCGGATCCTTTTTGTTTTGCCGGGCGGATGCCTTCCGCGAACTCGGCGGCTTCGACACCGAGTTGTTCGCTGCCGAGGAGGTCGAGTACTGCGTGCGGTTGAATCGCTTGGCCAAGCGCTTGGCCAAGCGGATGGTGATGCTTCGTGCACCGGTGATCAGTTCCGGTCGAAAAGTGCGGGCCCTGTTCACGGCCAACAACTTGATGCACGGCATCGAGGCGATCTTCACCGCCGGTGGGGCGCTGAAGGATCGTGCCAATTGTAAGTACTGGTACGACAACCCGGTACGCTGACACCAAAACAACTCGACGCCGCTCGTCCTGTTAAACGACAAGATTGTGACGGTCGACCTGAGCAAGTGACGCCGACGTCACCCCGCTTGGCCAAGCGCACGGCGCGTGTTGCCGCTGCGGATGAAGAGCCAGGTGAACTGGGCCACTTGGCCAAGCGCATACGTCATGAAGGCGAAAATGGCCCCGGCGAACCAGTCGCCGTGCGCACCGACAATCAGCCCCACGACGATCACCAGCAGGAAAAGCGCAACCGACTCGGTGACACTGCGCGTCTGGTGCGCGTGCACGAGCAACCCCTGGCAGAAGCTGCTGCCGAACCCTGTGGCGGCAATCGTGATCGCCGCCCAGACGGATGTGACCGCCAGTTGGCCAAGCGCATCGTCCAATCCACCAACAGTCCCAAACCAAATGCCGGCCAACGGCGTTCCCACGATCAGCAACTGCACGACAAACACACCCGCAGCAGCCTGACAGGCAAAGCGGCGAAGGGCAGGGTAGCCGCCGGGGCGTTCCACCAACGCAACCACCACCTCGAGGAACGCGAGGCTGACTGAGCGAAACAAAAATGTGAACCCGTTCACGGCCGGAAGGATCGCGAGCGACTCGGTCGGGGAAGGCATGCGGCTGATCCCGGCGGTCAACACCGGCTGCGCGGCCAGTCCCAGCAGCGGGCTGAGTGCCAGCGGGACGTAAAAGGAGAGGAACCGTTTGCGGTCGAGCGGAGGTTCGCTGGACTTGGCTCCCGGCAACACGTCGCGAACGATCGGGCGCACCCGCCACGCTGCGTAGGCCGCCTCGGCCACGACACCGGCCGAAACAGCCGCCGTGGCTGCGATGATGCCAATATTGGGAGAATCGAATGATTGCGCCAAGGTGTAGCAGGTGAATAGGACGGTGACATCGGCAATGAGCCGGACGAGCGTCCCCCAGCCGACCGCCTTGGATTGGCCAAAGCGAATCAGCACTCCCTGATTGAATCGCCGGTGCGCGATCGCCCAAGTCCACGGCGTCATGATAATCATTCCCAGTCGGCTGGCCTCGAGAATTTCCCCCTCGACCCCGAGCAGGTTTCCCGCGAGAAAATCGAACATCGGCGTGACCGCGATCAGCAGGTGCAACGCCGAGAGGCCGCCGCCGGACAGCATCATGAATTTCCACAGGCGTCGGTACGAGGTGAGGTCGCGGCTGAGTTTTGTGCTCGCCGTGAGGAGCATGATGATCGGTGCCTCGATGAGAAGCGAGAGGGGGAACACCACGCCGCCGTAAGCGCCGAGGTTGATCTCGGGATTGGCCAGACGCGCGACCACGGCGCTCAGGAGTGGCAGCTCGATGCCCATCATCAGCCAGCTCAACGCCAGCGGCAGCCAGGTTTTCCACACGTCGCGGCTGGTGACCGGCCGGGTTGTGTCCCCCTCAGCGTTCACTTCTGGGTGGGCAAATGGTGGATACGATCCTGTTCCGTGGTAGTAAGTTTCTCACTATCAGTATTCTAAGCCTTGACTGCCGGGGTGGGTGGTGCAGTCTTGTGTAGAGGCGTGGCCGGGCGAATTCCCGGGCCGCCCATCCATACGGCAAACAGCGTTTTAGTACGATGCAAATTAATCCAGCAGTCAATCAGGCCATCAATAAGCAAATCGGTATGGAGTTCGGCGCGTATCTTCAGTACCTCACGATCTCGACTCATTTCGACGTGGAAGGCCTCTCGGAACTGGCGGCGTTTTTCAAGGCACAGGCCGAGGATGAGCGCGACCACGCCGAGCGATTCATCAACCACGTCGTGGCGTTCAATGGAAAGCTGGAGATTCCGACCATCGACGCGCCGTCGAGCGATGTGAAAACGATCGAGGAGGCGGCCCAGCTTTCGCTCGATTGGGAGATGAAGGTGACCGACGAGATCAACGCCCTGCTGAAATTAGCCAGCAACGAGGGCGATCACATCACCGAGAATTTCCTGAGTTGGTTCCTCGACGAGCAACTCGAGGAACTGTCGACCATGAACAAACTCTTGAAAGTGGCCAAGCGCGCAGGCGACAATGAGCTCGCCGTGGAGGAGTTCATGGCACGTAATCGTGGACAACAACAACCCAACAACACAAACGCAGACGGCTGACACCGTTGGTTCTTCCGCCGGGACGTTTTCGATCCGGTTGGTTCTTTTCGACATCGATGGCACGCTGATAAGCACCGGTGGCGCCGGGGTAAAGGCATTTGGCGAGGCATTCGAGGCCGCCTTCGGTATCCCCAACGCGACGGAGAAAATCAAGTTCGCCGGGCGCACGGACTACTCACTGTTTCGCGAGCTATGCCAATGGAACGAGGTCGAGTTTTCGGTCGCCCATCGTGACCTGTTTTTTGAAAACTACCTGCGGCTGGTCGATAATCATCTGCAAGCCAACGAAGGCGGGCCGTTTCCCGGCGTTGTGAAACTACTCGATGATCTGGCGGCGCTGCCGGATGCACCGGCGATCGCCCTGCTCACCGGCAACATTGAGGAGGGGGCTAAGCGCAAGCTGGGCACGTACGACTTGTGGGATCGCTTTGCGTTCGGCGGATTCGCCAACGACAACGAGGATCGAAACCTCATCGCCGCCGCGGCGAAGGCCAAGGGGAGCGAGTATCTGGAGCGACCGTTGGAGGGGAACGAGATTGTGGTCATCGGCGACACACCCAAGGACGT
>DKGH01000214.1:13749-35841 GCA_002453165.1 Verrucomicrobia bacterium UBA6775 | reverse complement strand
AGCGTTGCAGGACGCGACCAAGCGCAAAACGACGAGTCGATCCATTTTTTCTATTATTTATTATTTGAAACTAACATCCGAAAAATAATATTTTTGCTCACAGCGATTGTGATGCCTTTTTATCCGGCAAAAGTGTTTGGGGTGAATCGCGTCGGTCGTCGGTTTTATCATGAGAAGAGTCTTAAAATCTCTAATCCCCATCCTTCTTTTGACGGGGTGCGGATCCGATATTGATGTCTGGCAGGCAGCGATTAACGGCAATGAGGCCTCAGTCAAAAAATATATCGAGAGCGGAGGGAATATAAATGCACAAAACGAGTTCGGGGCGACCCCGCTGCATATTGCGGCAAATAGCGGTAACTTGGCTATTGCCAAGTTACTGATCGCACAGGAAGCCGACCTCAATCTGCTATACGAAGAATCCCAGACGCCACTTCATCTGGCGGCAGGTGGAGGTCATGGCAGGATAATAAAATTGCTTCTTGAGGGCGGCGCCGATGTCAACTTTGCCAGTCCGGAAGGAATTACTCCGCTGCACGTTGCAGCGTTTAACAACCAACGATATGCAGTAAAACGATTGATCGCTGCAGGGGCAAAGGTGGATGCTGAATCCACCAAAGACAATGTCACCCCACTACTCGGAGCGGCATCCAAGGGGTTTACCGATACCATCGAGGTGCTTCTAGACAATACCGACCAATCGGACCTGCAGGGGAATTACGGATCATCTGTCCTGCATGTCGCACTCCATCAAGGTCATTCAGAGACGGCTATGTTGCTGATCGAGAGGAATATCGCCACTCATTTGGCTTGTGAAAGCTGTGGTCAATCCTCCCTGGCAACTGCTGCGTCCGAGGGATTAAGTGACATCGTGCAAATCCTGATCGACAAGGGAGCGGATATTCACACCAAGTGGAGCGATGGGCAAACCGCGTTACATATCGCGACTGAGAATGGCCACATCGAGGTTGCCAAGTTACTCATCGAAAATGGGGCAGACGTAAATGCGTTATATGGAAGCAAATGGACGCCGCTTCATGTTGCCGCTGAGAACGATAGGGGTGGAATTGCTGAACTTCTCATCGAGAATGGGGCACTCATAAACGCGAAAGATCGAGGCGGTCAGACTCCTCTGCACCGTTCGGTATCAAGCGCGCGAGTGGGTATTTACAAACTCTACGACACACTGGTCGCCAAAGGGGCGAGTGAAAAAATCTGGGACAACTCAGGGAATACTGCAAAAGAGTTGAAACAGGAACATCAACTCGAAAGTGGATTGGGAGTGGATTTGGATGGAGACGGGTTTGATGAACACGATGAACTGCTCACCGGCCACTCGGATGTCGATCCCGACGACAAGCCTACACAGGCCGAAGTGGTTAAGGCCTTAGCGGCTCGAGACAAATTAAATGAGGATTGGAGTGAATGGATAGCGCACAAGAAAGCCGGCAAGGTGGACGGTTGGAACTACAGCGGAGCAGACTTTAAAAATAACAGTCCTCCCGACGATGAGAATTTCTTCTTCGCCGAGCCATTTAGCGGTTTTCTTTACACCCAAAAAAACGGAGAAGAACCGGTATTCCTAAACCCGGAAATCAAAAAGCGCTTCGAGGAGGTGAAGCCGCTATTGCTACCTGAAGAAAACAGCCAATCAAACGAGGCGATTGCAGATTGGGCAAAATTCGCTGAACAACTGCGCGAACGTTCAAGAACAAATTCAGAAACTAAAAAACATTTCCCTGCGAACGGCTCTGATGACGAAGTACTGATGGCCTACTTCGAACAATTCGAAGGCGTATTGAACAATCTCCGTGAGGCAGCTAGGCGAAAACAACAACATTTCCCCGCCGCCTATGAGAACGGCTACACTACAGAACTGCCGCATCTTCAAGTGATTAACTGGTACACAAAACTTTTGCAGCAGTCTACCGCATTCAAGCAACACCAGAATAATCCCGAAGAGGCAATGGAGAATATCAATCTCCTTTTTCGCCTATACGATTCAATCGGCCAGAGCATGGTCGAGCATATGGCAAAACAATCCATTGGGAACACAATCGTCGTTTTATTCGAGTCCGGCTTTGACTCGAATAAATGGCGTGACGCAGATCTCTCAAAGTGGCAACGCCACTTGGAAACCGACAGGCGACCGTACGAAGCCTTGGAGCACACACTCATATTTGAACGCGCGATGAGCATTTACAGTTTGGAAGGCACGGCACGGGGACAGGGGAAATTCATGTTCGAAGATTCCATGCACCAAAGCATCCCATTGCTTCCAAAAAAGTTTATCGAAAAAGAACTGATCTCACTTGACTCACAAATGCGTCAACTGATCGAACTCTGCCGTCATGCACGCGAGACTGGAATACTGGACCACGACAAGTTGGCTAAACTTTCCGACAAAACAGAGAAAGGCATCATTGCGACGGCAATTTTCCCGGGATTAAAAAAGGCGTTGGAAAACGAGGAAAAACTGACCGCCCAATTCGATACCTTAACCAAGGGCTTGGCCAAGCGATGATTATCGGCACATCCCCCCGACCCTGATCGTCTCCTGCCAAGCCGCAGCCTGCATCGTCAACGATACGACCGGCCTCCTCTCGGACCACCAACCGGTCACCGCAACATTCGAACTCACGGCCGAGTAACATTTGGAGGACTGAATATTTGTGCGGACTCGCTAGCTCTCCCCTCCATTTTGCGCTTGGCTTGAACGTGGAGGGACGAGCCTGCGAGTCCGAAATTACACCTCAAAGTCAGTGAAGATTTCTGTCTGCTCGCGGCTGTGCAGGACGCGGCCAAGCGGGGTGTCGCTGCCGGCGGTGAGGGAGTCGCGCAATGCTCCGGCTTTGCCTTCGCCGGAGGCCAGCACCCAGACTTCGCGCGCGGCGGCCAAGGCGGGATAGCCCAGCGTGATGCGACGCGGCGGCGGTTTCGGACCGGTCACCGCGAGGTAAACCGCCTGCGAATCGATGGCCTCGGTGTCACCAGGGAACAGCGAGGCAACGTGGGCATCCTCCCCCATGCCGAGGAACACGAGATCGATCACCGGTTGGCCAAGCGCTTGGCCACCGGCAAACTGCTGCAATTCGTCGGCGGCCACCTGCACCGCCTCAGCCTCGCTACGATCGGTCAGCACGCGATGCACTTGGCCAAGCGGAATTTGCAATGGCTGAAACAGACCCTCGTCGGCGAGCTTGAAGTTGCTCTCATCATCGGTCGCCGGCACGAACCGTTCGTCGCCCCAGAAAAAATGCACGTTATCGAACGCGCCCGGACGCGCCTGCGCCACCACCAATTCGTATAGCAGCCTGGGGATGCGTCCACCGGAGAGCGCAACCGTAAACGGCTTGGCCGGATCGCGCTTGGCCAAGCGCTCGAGCCACAGCGCGGCAGCGTGCCGGGCCAGCTCAACCTTGTCGGCGAATGCGGTGTAGCCGGTCATCACTTGGCCGGCACAGGGATGTGCCAAACATGGTTGTCCGCTGCCAGCAGATCATCCGCCGCGACCGGCCCCCATGTTCCGGCGGCATAAAACTCGCGGTTGGATAGCGGTGTATCGCCCCACCCTGCCCGGATGTCGTCGACGATCTGCCAAGCGGTCTCCACCTCGTCGCGGCGGATGAACAGCGTGGCGTCACCTGCCATCGCCTCGAGCAGCAGCCTCTCGTAAGCCTCCGGCGTGTAGGCGCCAAACTCCGCATCGTAGCCGAAGTGCATCCGCACCGGGCGCGTCTCGATGCTGTTTCCCGGCACCTTACCGTTGAACCGCAATGAGATGCCCTCGTCCGGCTGCAGCCGCAGCGTCAGTGCGTTTGCGTGTAGGTCGAGATTATCCTGCGCAGCGAACAATACATTGGGCGTCGGACGGAATTGCACCCGCACCTCACTCGCACGATGCGGAAGATTTTTGCCAGTGCGCAGATAAAACGGCACACCGCTCCATCGCCAGTTGTCGATGAAAAGCTTCAACGCCACGAAAGTCTCGACATTCGACTCCGGGTTCACGCGCTCCTCCTGCCGGTAGCCTCCACGGTTGTCACCATCAACTGTGCCCGCAAAGTACTGCCCGCGTATTACGTTGTTTGCTACCGCCTCCGGGGTCATCTTGCGGATCGACTTGAGCAGCTTGACCTTTTCGTTGCGGATGTCCTCCGCCTCGAGCGAGGGTGGAGGCTCCATCGCAACGAGCGACAAGATCTGCAGCAGGTGATTCTGCATCATGTCCCGCAGCGTGCCCACCTCCTCAAAATACCCGCCGCGACTACCCACACCGATGTCCTCGCTCACGGTGATCTGCACGTGCTCGATCGCCTCGCGATTCCACAACTGCTCGAAGATGGCGTTGGAGAAGCGGAACATCATGATGTTCTGCACCGTCTCCTTACCGAGGTAATGGTCGATACGAAAAATCTGACGCTCCCGCGCATGCCGGATCAGATGATTGTTGAGTAACTGTGCCGAGCTCAGGTCATGCCCGAACGGCTTCTCCACCACCACCCGTTGCCAGTTCGGATCGCCCTCCTCAAATCGTTTCAGCAACCCGGCGGTATACAGTTGATCCACCACCTCGCCAAACAAGCTAGGTGAAATCGCGAGATAAAAAACAAGATTACCTGACAGAACCGCATCATCAAAACAGGCTAGAAGCTCGGCCAGACCACCGTAGGCGTTGGCGTCGGTCAGATCACCACGATGATAGCATAGGTTGGTGGCGAAGTCCTGCCAATGGGCGCCATCGACGCGGCTCGTGCGGGAGTATTTCTCGATACCAGCGCGCATCTCCTCCCGCCAGCTCTCGTCCGTTTTTTCGCGCCGCGCAAAGCCAACCACTCTAAACGAGGCCGGCATCTGCCCCTCGGTATAAAGATGGTAAAGCGCGGGGATGAGCTTGCGAACGGTAAGGTCGCCGCTCGCGCCGAAAATGACTATCGTACAGGGCTCGTCCGCCTTGCGCCCGTCCTCCAGACCGGGGACGGAGAATGATTGGGGCGTGTCCACCATAACTGTATTTTAAGGGTGGGATGAAAGTGGTGGCTGGACCCGGAATCGAACCGGGGACACACGGATTTTCAGTCCGTTGCTCTACCAACTGAGCTATCCAGCCATCCCTTGAAAAGGGAGGCGCATCCTACGCATCACCCCCAGCCCCCTCAAGCCTTTTTCGGAAGTCGCAACGCTTGACCTAGCTAGAGTTAGTCTTCCTTGAAATCATCGTGAAATTCGCGGCCAAGTCGGGTCTCAGCAACGTAGCCTGCACGAATAACAAAATCGCCAAATCGCTCTCCCTCAGTGCGTTCTC
This sequence comes from Verrucomicrobia bacterium UBA6775, assembly GCA_002453165.1. Lineage (GTDB taxonomy): Bacteria > Verrucomicrobiota > Verrucomicrobiia > Limisphaerales > UBA1096 > UBA1096. The sequence goes on along the minus strand of DKGH01000214.1, from coordinate 30,536 downwards.
TTGCGTAGCGCTCAAAAATCGGACGAAAGATACCCAGAATCTCCTCCTGCTTAACCGCAGCCTTATACAGTTTGTTCAACCGATCACCAGTGAAACCTCCACCAAGGTAGATATTATACTTGCCTGGAGCACGGCCAACGAAGGCAATCTCTGCAATGTAAGGGCGTGCACAACCATTAGGACATCCAGTCATGCGGATCGTAATCGGTTCCTTTTCTAGGCCTAGCTCTTCTAACACCGCCTCCAGTTCTTCAATCAAGTCAGGCAAGTAACGCTGGGACTCCGCCAAGGCTAAACCGCAAGTCGGCAAAGCCACACAAGCCATAGAGTTTAATCGCAAACCCGATTGATCATAACATTCATCTATTTTATACTTAAGAAGTAAATTATTTATTTCAGTGCGTTTTGCCGATGAAACATTTGCAATGATCAAGTTTTGATTCGCGGTAAGGCGGAAGTCGCCATCATGCACTTTCGCAATCTCACGCAAGCCGGTGCGAATGGGAAAGTCATCGGTATCTACCACGCAGCCGTTCTGGATAAACAACGTCAGGTGACTGTTGCCATTCTCGTCGTCCACCCAGCCGTAACGATCACCATTGTGGTCGAATTTAAATGGCCGCGGCTCGTCAAGAGAATACCCAAGCCTAGATTCAACTTCACCTCGAAACCATTCCAATCCACGATCCTCAATGGTGTACTTTAGCCTGGCATGCTTGCGGTCAGTGCGGTCACCATAATCGCGCTGCGTGGTGACGATTTTTTCAGCCACGTCGGTCACTTTATCTGGGGTACAGAATCCAAGTGCATCTGCTAAACGAGGAAAAGTTTTAACCTGTCCATGACTCATACCCATTCCTCCTCCCACCGTAACTGTATAGCCAACGATTTTATCGTCCTCAATCACAGCAACGAAACCCAAATCGCTAGCAAATATATCAACGTCGTTACACGGAGGTAAAGCTACAGCAGTTTTTAATTTTCGGGGAAGATAAGTCTTGCCATAGATTGGTTCGAACTCAGGCTCGGGAGCTTCAGTAATTTTTTGTTTTTCTCCATTTTCATCCTCGAGCCAAATCTCGTGGTAAGCGCGAGTTGCCGGTGTAAGATGGTCACTGATAGCTCTGGCTATTTCAAGAGCTTCAGCATGCAAAATTGACTGGTAGGGATTAGGATTACATAGAACATTTCGATTCACATCTCCGCATGCAGCAACTGTATCCATCAAGGAATCGTTAATCTTACGAATTGTAAGCTTAAGATTTTTCTTGATGATACCATGCAACTGAAATGCCTGCCGCGTGGTGAGCTTGAGCGTGCCGTTGGCGTAGTCGGTACAAAAAGCATCCATATCCAGCCACTGTTGCGGGGTGCAGACCCCGCCGGGCAGACGAACACGGGTCATGAAGGAATACGCCGGCTCGAGCTTGGCCTTACGGCGTTCACGGCGGATATCGCGGTCGTCCTGCTGGTAAATACCATGGAACTTCGTGAGTTGCGTGTCGTCCGACGTCAGCGCACCGGTCGACTCATCAAGCAGACCCTCGGCAATCGTGCCGCGCAGGAGGTTACTAGCCTCCTTGATGGTCTCGTTTTTTGCTAGTTTTGGTTTATCTTCGTTCTCTTTTTGGAAACTCATCAAATTTCTACATAGATCCAAGCAAGCCGAAAGGGAATATGACTCTTAATCCTGCCAAAAACAAAATCTTAAAACAAATCCCCATAAAGTCAATAGAGTTTATGTATTATTTATAGATTAAGCAAAATATTTTCAATATAACATTCAAAATTAGCTTGATAAGTCAAAAAATATTACATATAATCATATCTTGATTCGTTGATATCAAACTACCTTCGAATCAGTTAGCCACTTTTATCATGGGTAAAAACTACATTTTTTCCTCCGAATCGGTTGGCGAAGGCCATCCCGATAAAGTCTCCGACACCATCTCGGATGCTGTGCTCGACGCCTGTCTAGCGCAGGACAAATTCAGTCGGGTCGCCTGCGAAACCTTCGTCAAGAGCAACGTTGTATGCGTCGGCGGTGAGATCACGACCAAGGCCAAGTTCGATGTCGAGCAGGTCGTGCGCGATGCCATCCGCGGGATCGGCTACGTCAACAGCGACGATGTTTTTCATGCGGACCAGGTGTTCATCAACAACTATCTCACCGCCCAAAGCCCGGACATCTCCCAGGGCGTGGACGCCAAGGCAGCCGCCGGCAAGGCCACTGCGGAACAGGGCGCCGGCGATCAGGGATTGATGTTTGGCTTCGCCTGCGACGAGACTCCTGAGCTGATGCCGGCGCCGATCATGTATGCGCATCAGCTTGGTCGTCACCTGACCAAGCTCCGCAAGGCCGGCAAGGCCAAGTGGCTCCGACCCGACGCCAAGAGTCAGGTCTCCGTGCAGTACGTCGATGACAAGCCGGTGAAGATCACCAGCGTGGTCATCTCCACCCAGCACGCCGCCGATGCCAGCAACAAGACCATCCGTGACTTCATCAAAAAGCAGGTCATCCAAAAAGTATTGCCGAAGAAAATGCTGGCGCGCGACACTCAAATATTAATCAACCCAACTGGACGATTTGTCGTGGGAGGACCACAGGGCGACAGCGGCCTGACCGGGCGTAAGATCATCGTCGACACCTACGGCGGAATGGGCCGCCACGGCGGCGGGGCTTTCAGCGGAAAGGACCCAAGCAAGGTCGACCGCAGTGCTGCCTACATGGGCCGCTACATAGCCAAAAACATCGTGGCTGCCGGCTTGGCCAAGCGCTGTGAAATCCAGTTCGCCTACGCCATCGGCTATCCCGACCCGGTTTCCGTCTGTGTAGACACCTTTGGTACTGGCGTCGTAGACGACGCCAAAATTGCAGCGGCTGCGGAGAAGGTATTCAGCTTTAAGCCAGCCAACATAGTTCGGCAGCTCAAGCTACTGCGCCCTATTTACTCAAAGACAACCAATTATGGTCACTTTGGAAAAGTAGATGACCTTAATGCAATTACATGGGAGAAAACGGACAAAGTGACCGCGCTAAAGAGGGCCGTTTAATTTGACTAGCTCAATCAAAAAGCAACTTTTACAGAGATGACAGACACATTAGTCGCCACAAACACGAAAGATTATCAGGTAGCTGACATTAATTTGGCTGAATTTGGCCGAAAAGAAATCGCTATTGCTGAACAGGAAATGCCAGGCCTAATGGCCACGCGCGAAAAGTACGGCTCCGATCAACCTTTGGCCGGGGTTAAGGTAATGGGCTCCTTACATATGACGGTGCAGACAGCTGTTTTGATTGAGACCCTTGTTGCGCTAGGCGCAGATGTTCGCTGGTGTTCCTGTAACATTTTCTCCACACAGGATCACGCTGCAGCGGCCATCGCAGCCGCAGGTGTGCCAGTATTTGCATGGAAAGGTGAAACCCTAGAGGAATATTGGGACTGCACTTTCAAGGCACTAACTTGGCCAGACGGCTCCGGACCGGACCAGATTGTCGATGACGGTGGTGATGCCACCCTGCTCATCCACAAGGGAGTGGAATTGGAAAAAGGCAGCGACTGGGTGAACAGCGAGTCCGGTAGTGAGGAGGAACAGGTCATCAAGGATTTATTGAAGAAGGTTCACGGAGAACGCGATGGTCACTGGACAAAAGTCGCCGAATCGGTGGTAGGTGTATCCGAGGAAACCACCACCGGAGTTCACCGCTTATTGCAGATGGAAGAACGCGATGAACTTCTATTCCAAGCCATAAACGTTAATGATTCAGTAACTAAGTCGAAATTCGACAATGTATTTGGCTGCCGCCACTCGCTGGTTGATGGCATCAAGCGTGCTATGGACGTACTCATCTCAGGCAAAGTAGCAATGGTTTGCGGCTTTGGAGATGTTGGCAAAGGATCTGCAGAGTCGCTCGCCAATGAGAAAGCCCGCGTACTCGTGTCTGAGATTGACCCTATATGCGCCCTACAAGCCTGCATGGCTGGTTTCGAAGTAACAACCGTTGAAGACGCACTTCCGGAAGCCGATATTTATGTTACAACAACCGGTAATAAAGATATTATCACCGCAGACCAAATGAGCCGAATGAAGGATCAAGCTATCGTCTGCAATATTGGCCATTTTGACAACGAAATTGAAGTTGCCAAACTGGAATCGATGGATGGTGTTACCCGTGAAGTAATTAAAGACGACTCAATCCCTGGAGGACCGGTCACCCGGTTTACTTTCCCAGATGGTCACTCGATCTATCTGCTTGCTGAAGGACGTCTCATCAACCTCGGTTGCGCTACCGGTCATCCAAGCTTCGTCATGTCCAACAGCTTCACCAACCAGACGATCGCCCAGATTGACATCCGCAAAAATCCGCACAGAAAAGTGGGCGTGTACCGGCTGGACAAGCAACTCGACGAGGAAGTGGCGCGGTTGCACCTGGACAAGCTGGGGGCCAAGCTCACCAAGCTGTCACAGGAACAGGCCGACTACATCGGGGTGCCGGTCGACGGCCCGTATAAGCCGGAGCATTACCGTTACTGAACCAAGCGGAAGGGAAAGTATTTTGAAGTGGGGCCAAGCGCCCCGCTTTTTTTATGCGCTTGGCCAAGCGCAATAGTGGGATCAATTTGAATCAGCCCCACCCGACGATGCTGATTGGGCCGTTTCGATCTCATGGTTGATTGCTGCCAGCTCAAGAAAGAGTTTCTCGAGATCGCGATAGTAGACATCGGCCTCCAACGATTTTTTTAGCGAGCGCAGCGTCTCGATTTTTGCCTCCACCTCGGCCCGTTTTTTTCGGAGCGAGTCGGGAATCTCCTTTTCTGCGGCTGGCACAACCGGGAAAACCAAGCGCGACAGCAAGCCATCCGCGTTGTTGTTGCCCTTGGCTTTCTTTTCGATGCGAACTCCCCGGAACCAGTCGGCAGGCGTCCCCCGGCCATCGCCGTTGTCATCGAGCAGCGCGTTCTCAGAAACCAAGCGATCGTTCTCACGGTAGTATTCACCGACCTTGCGCGACGCGATCAAAAACGCCTCGAGCACCGAGACTGCCCCGTCCTTGTCGAGATCAGCCTCCGCTTGGCCAAGAGCCCCGGCCATGTAGCCTCCGAACCGGCAGAAATTTTGTTCGTAACCGCTCTTGGTCGCGGTCGCGACCACCCGGTTCGGCCCGGACAGGGCGTTAATGAAAGGGGCGCTGCAGGAGCTTGTGTTAATAAAAACGAGCGGCCCGTCGTGCGGCTTGAGCCAATGCTGGAATTCCTTGTCCGACACGTCTTTGCCAACGAGGTTGAACTTGGCCTCCTTACCATCGAATGTGCCGTGGCCCACCAACACGATCCAAATCTCGTTCCCCTCGGCTTCGGCCCACTCTTTCAGTTTGGTCTCGATGGTTTTTCGCGCGCCGGTTTCCTCCGAGCCGTTAGTGATATGCACCAGTTCAGATGCGTTGCCCTCAAACGCCTTGGCCAGAGTCTCGGTCCACTCCGCAAACAGTTCACCGTATTCCTCCTCGCCACCGGCGCCGGCCACGACCAACACCTGCCGCGACTGGGTCGTGTTAAAATCAGCCGCATTCAAATTCGGCTTGGCCAAGCTGAGCAGCAGCGCAATAGAAAGAATCATCCTCATGGCAACCAATGCCTCCTTCGGAGCCACCACTCGGTGACCAGTAACAGCAGGGCCGCGGCGAACATCCACGGCAGATGCCACAACGGGGTCTGGAATGAATCCATCACCGGTGATTGTTTGGACGGCATCTCTCTGGCCCACTCTGTCAATTCGCTCACGTCGAGCACGCGGCCGCCGGTGCGCTTTGCCAAGTCCTCCATGAGCGCGATGTTTGGTTGCAGTGAGCGGAACTCGTCCGCCGCCGGGTTGCTGGCCCAGCCGGCCTCGACATCGCCGATCGTCTTGCCGTTTTCATCACGCACCACGGCGCGTGCCACGTATCCGCCTTCCTCACGCGGGATGTAAAGCGACTCGAACGCACCTGCCTCCGTGCTGGAAGGGTCGACGGAGAGATCGACCGCCTGCGACTCGTCGCCGTTCGGCATCACACTCAATTCCACGTTTGCAAAACCAAGCGGCTTGAACTCCTCGTTGCGCGCTTTGACGATCAACCTGCGACCCAGCCCGGCCGCCCCCGAGTCCGCCTCCGTGGCCAACTGCACTCGGCTGGGCACATCCGTCACGAGCCATCGGATGATCTGCCGCCATGCGCGGGGCAGATCCTCGTTTTTGTTTTTGCCGGCCATCTGCCAGCGCCACATGTCGCCGATCAACAGCGCGCCGGATTTGCCGTGACCGTAGCGTTGCACCACCAACGCCGGCATACGTTTGTTGTCTTCACCAAGCACCGAGGCCATCACGCTTGCTCCCGGCTTGATGCGATCCACCTGATTGAGCACACGAAACTTGGGCATGTCCTCCAGCCGATCCTTTTCGTCCGCCTCGGTTTTGCGGAGACGCACCCACTGGCTGAGCCAGCCGTCCCGCTCGAGGCCAAACGCCAGGTTGTCCACCGGCGAAACATTGCCACTGCGCTGGAGGTAAACCGGCAGCAATTCGTCAATGGGCGTGTTTTCGTAGCCTCCCTGTGAAAACGATTCCTGCCCACCCAGCATCATGAACCCGGCGCCACGCTCGGAAACGGCACGGCGGATCAGCTCCCGCTGGTGTGGCATGAAAAAAGCCGATTCCAGGTCGTCGAGGATGATCGCGTGATAGCCAAAAAGATCGCCCGCATTTTTCGGGAACCCATCCTTCAACTCATCCTCCGACTTGACGTTGAGCCGCTTGAGGATTGGCTTGTCGTAGCTGCCCTCCTCTTCCTCGTCACCGCGGAATCCACGGAATAACGGGTTACTACTCTCGCCATCGCGTCCCTTGAAGACAAACTTGGGTTCACGCTTGGCGATACGAATCAGGCCAACCAAGTCTACCTGCGGATCATCGTCGAGCGCGCGCTTGAGAAACTTGTATTCCCAATTCGGTCGACCGGCGACGTAGAGGATACGGAATGGCTCCTTACGGCGCTCGACCGCAACAACCCGCCGGTTGTTAGCGAGGGTCGCCTCTTCCTCACCCGCCTCGCCCTCCGTCTGGCCGGTCTGGCCAAGCTCCACGGTGTAAAACGAAACGCCCAGTGACTCCGGCTTGACCTCGAACTTCACCTTCATCGCCTGGCCAAGCGCGGGGTATTGAGTGTCCAGCACTTTGCCATCTGCATCCAACAGGCGGGCAACGATTTTTTCAGCGGGAAAATCGGTGGCAGCCAACTGGCAATGAATCACCACCGGCGCGTCCTCAAAGGTCGAGGAGGTCACCTGCACGGAGGCGATGGAGATGTCCTTGATCGGGGACTGCTTCCCCATGACGACCGGGTAAACCGGCGGCATTTGGCCAAGGCCGTCGTTGAGACTCTCGATATCGGTCGCGTTGCCGTCGCTGAAGAGCAGAATGCCGGCAAGCGGCCGGCCGCTGAACCGTTGGCCAAGGTTTCGGGTTGAGCCGACTAATGCCGAGGCGCGCCCCTTGAAATCGAGTGAGTCGAAGTCACCGGTCGTGCGGAGGCGTGTGTCGAACGAGTAGCGGCGGATTTGAAAATTCTCGTCAAGCGCCTCCTGCCAATCGCCCGGCTGCGGCTTGAGGATTGCCGCCAATTCCTCAGCTCGTGAGGTTGCGCTGCCGGCATCACGAATCTCCATGCCCTGACTGTTGTCCGCCAGCACGGCGATAAAGTTCGCCCCCGGCTTGGCCTTTTTATCCACCCATTGCGGCTCGAGCAGACAAAAGCCAAGCAGCAGGATCCCAAGGGTTTTCAGGGTGATGCCGGTCAGTTTCAGCCTCATCGGCAGTCGAGATCGCCCGTAGCCCCAGACCGATACAAGCACGACCAGCACCGCCGCAACGGCAGCCACCGGAAGCAAATCCCGACTGAGGAAGACTATGGAATCAACCCAGGACATCACCGTCTTTGCGTATCTCCATACGTCCAATGAGGCCCATGCGACCTATTCACTGCCCTTCTCCCTTCGGCCGCCTAGGCGTTCGTAGTAGCGGCGGACGAGCTCGGAGTATTCCTCGGGGACCGGATCGTGATCGACCGGCACCAATTCCCGCTTGGGCTGGCGCGCCGACAGTTCCTCCTCAAGTCGCTGGTTGATCTCGGTCAACGGCTTGAGTATTTGCATGTCGACCAGATCCCACTTGGGGGGCTTGCCGTTCTCCCTGTTTTCTCGGCGGATATCCCGGGCACGCTGGCGCACCTCGGAAAGCTCGTTTCTCAGCTCCGGAATCTCGACGACTTCCTCAACCTCCCGCAGACGATCCTCCCATTCGCGGAAGTCGAGTCCGGTCAGCGGGCCATCGAGGTCGAAGTTTTCAAGGTTCCGAAACAAGTCGGAGCCGCCGGTATTCCCACCGCCGTTGTCGTCTCCTCCGCGTCGGCGATTATTCCGGTCGCTCGGATTCGGTCGCTGTCCGCCCTGCCCCTGTGCTGTCTGGGGGTTCTGCTGCTCGTTGGGTTCTTCGCTTGGCTGGCCCTGTCCCTGCCCGGGACGAGGTTGTCCATTGGGCTGACCCTCCTGCGGTTCGCCCTCACGGGGCTGTTGCCCCTGGCCACCCTGTCGCTCAGGATTGTCCTCCTGCTCATCCGCTTGGCCACGTCCTTGGCCTTCACGAGGTTCCTCCTGTTCGCTTGGCTGGCCCTGTCCGCCGCCGCGCTGCTGGTTTTCCCGGGGCTCACCCTCCTCGGGTTGCGCTTGGCCCTGACCCGGCTGGGCTTCGCGGTTTTCTCCCTCCGCTTGGCCTAGCGGATTGGGTTCGTTGCCCTGCTGCTCGCGGCCGCCCTGTGGCTCGCCCTGACGCTGCTGGTTGAGCGCGTTCTCCATCTCACGCTGGACCTCCTCGCGCAGGTCGTCCAGTTGATCGGCAGCGAAGCGCATGGCGTCCTCGTCGTTGCCGATGATCTTTTCGGCTGCCTCCTCGACCGTGTCGCGCAACTCGGAGATGTTTTCTGTCAGATCACGCTGAATGTCACCGGTCTCCTCCGGCAGGTTGTTCCGCATTAGCAGCGACAACTGGTCAAGTGACTGTTCCATGTTCTCCTGCCGGGCGCGGCGGATGCCGTCCTCCAATTCGTTGGACAACAGCCGTTCGGAGTCCTCCGCCTCGCGGGAGACCTGCTCCATCTGCTGCAGCAAATCCTCGAGCTGATCCTTCTGTTGCTCGGCCATGTCGAGCGCGTCCTTGAGGTTGCCCTCGTCGCTCAGTGAGCGGAAGGAACTTTGCCGATCCTCTTCGATGGCCTTGTTTAACTCGTTTTGGGTGGCGTCGAGTTCGCGGGCGTCCTGCCGCATTTCGCGCATGGCCTCGGCAAACTCGTTGGCGGTCTGTTCCTTGTAATCCTCCTCAACTCCATCAAGGTTGCGACTGGCGCGGGAACCGGAGTTGGCTGCCTGCGAGAGGTTTTGCTGCTCGAGATTTCGGGCGGTTTCCTCCATCTGATCACGAGCCTGTTCCAGTTGCTCCTGTGCATCGGCGAGTTCGTCGTCCTGATTTTGCTCCATCCGCTGCTGGACCTCGTCGAGGTTGTCGATCAGGTCTCGCTGTTCCTCCTGCAAACGTTTGAGTTCGCGCTCGATACGCTCCCGCTCTTCCTCGTCCTCCGCATCCAGCAGCGCAATCTGCAATTCCTGCAGGCGCTCGTTCAGGTCGGATTGACGGCGGGAAAGTTCCTTGAGGCGGTTGAGCGTCTGCAGTTGCTCGGCACGTTCGCCCTGTTGCTGTGCCTGCTGTTGTTGACGCTCGGCTTTGCTCTCCAACTCATAGTTGTTTTCCGTGTCCTGCATGTTGAGTTGATCGAGCTGGCGCTGTGAACGATTGCTGTTGCCCCGACCCTGCTGTTGTTGCTGCTGCCGTGCCTGCTGGCGTGATACCTGAAATTCGTTCTCGCGAAGTTTCTGCAAATGCTGCAACGCGGTCTGTTCGTTGAGTATGGCATCGGACAACGCACGGGCGATCTCCTCGGCCGCATCAGCATCCAGTGCCTCAGACAAATCCTCGGCCGCCGCCTGCATGGCCTCATTGGCCTGATACGCCTGCCCGCCGGACTCGGTGTCCTGCAGCATCGACGAGGCCTGCTCCAGCAGGTTCATCAACTCACCCTGCGAATCGAGGACGGTCTGGATGTCCTCGGTCAGCGACTCGTCTTCTTCCAGACGGCGACGCAGATTCCACGTGGCGCTGATCACCTCCTTTTGGTTGTCGAGCAGGCGGCTGATGGATTGCTGCTGCTCGCCGCCCTCGCCGCCTTCGCCCTGCTGCTGTTCTTGCTGTTCGCGCATGCCCTCGGTGGCGGATCGGTTCTGGCGGAAAATCTCGTCGAACGGACGGACGGTGGCAAAAAACAGGTCGCTAAAGCTGCGGCGAAGTTCCCCGCTTTGGTCGCGATCATCCGCCCAGAGAAAATAGCTGACGACCTGCCCCACCTCGACGTCGAGTTCCTCCATCCGTATGACATGGGCAACATCCAGTCGGTTGGTGGCCGCGCCGTCGGTCTGCAGAGCGATATGGTGCGGCTGTTCGCCGGCCAGCTGAAACCCGATGCCGACTGCCTCCAGCCCGAAATCATCTCGGGCCTCGCCCAGCAGACGCAGCTCCTCAATGGCGGTCACCTCGGTGTCGCCGGTGGGCGCCTTGAATTTCAACGCCGGTGCCAGATTCTCGAGTACGTTGAACACGTACTTGGACGGGAATTGATTCACCCGACCCTCCAGATCCTCGAGGAGCAGTTCGTAGCGAAACTCTCCCGGCGCACCAAGGTCCTGCGCGAATGAATAGTTCGGGCTATTTTCCTCGAGCGGCTTAAGCACGATGTCTTCACCCTCGTCGTCGCGTGCCTTGAGTACGGCCGACTTGAGCGGCTTGTTGAACTGAAAATCGAACGATAACCCGGTGCCCTCGACCGCGGTGAGGCGGCGGGTATTCTTGATCGTCTTGTCCTCGCGCCCGGTGAATTCCGGGTAATCGAGCTTGGCCTCGGACACCTTCAGATCAGGGAACTCAAAGACCATCATCCGATAGCGTTCACTCTCCCTGCCGTCGAACTCGATATTGTACAGCGCATTGGACTGCACGTTGGCCAAGCGATAGCTGTAAGTGGGATCGTCGAGACTCTGGGCCATGTTCATCCGGCGCTTGGGTTGGCCGGGCACTTGCACGACAAGTCTGACGTCGGGCTTAAACTCGGAAAACTTTGCGGCGATGATCAAACTTGTGCCGCGCTCGACGTCCACGTTGCCCGGCTCCACGGTCACCTTGCCCTTGGCCAAGCCCAACGCGGATCGATCCATCAACGTGCTGTTCTCGGCCAACTGCCAGAATGCCAGCAGAAACACTGTGAGCGCAGCCCCGTGGTAAACGTGCGCCATGGCCAGACGGCCATTGGACTGCATCTCCCAGCCCTGGTCACGGCTGGCCTGCAGTGCCTCGGCGAGCACACGCTGCTGCATGAAATCCAGTTTGTCGGGGTCGTTTTTGGCCAACTGCTCGGAGGCCGTCTCCAGCAACTTGTTCAGCCCGGGGTAATGCTGCTCAATCTTCCGGATGATTTCGTTCAATGTCAGCCAGTCCACCATCCAAACCTTAATCAATACCAGTGTGGCCAAGCCTGCAGCCGCCACCGCGACAACCGGCCAGGCAACGGCAGGCGCCTGGCCAAGCAGCAGTAACGCGACAACCGCCAGGGCACATAGCCCCCAGCAGATGGCCAAGCCGGAGTAAAGTTTCTGCCGACGATGTTGTTGCCGGTAAAACGTGAGGTGTTCCTGAAGTGTTTTTGGTTCGTTCATGATGTCATGACCGGTTCAACTGCCCGACTTCCCCGGGCGGCCAGCACAGTTTCGAGGGTGACAAACAAAAGTACAGCCAACAAGGCCCATTGCCAGTATTCACGGCGGTTCGCCTCGGTCTTCTCAGCCGTGGCGGCATCAGCGGCGAGTTGCCCGGGCGAGGCCACCGCCTCGTCCATCGGGAGGCCGAGTTTTTGAAATTGATCCATCGGGATCGGCTCAGTCCGGCTCTCGGCCGGCAGCAGGTTCACCGCGAACGTCTCCGACCAATCCGCACCGCTGGCGGTGTACAGCCCGGGCTCGGTCGGCAGGAACACGTCGGCCGTCTCGACCGTGGCCGCTCCCTCTCCGGGCGGAGTGATCGTCACGCTGCCGCTGACCTCGCCGTTGTTGAATCGGGTCACGTCAATCCGGCTGCCAACATGAAATTGATGCGACTGAGTCTTTGCCTCGAGCACTGGTTGCAAAATCGAGTAGAGCAGCGGGATGAACTTGGTCGAGAGCGCAAGCTGGCTGTCGGACGGTCTCCAGCCGGCGGTCATCACCATCAGGCGACCCTCGTCCCGCAGGACGTGTAGCCATGCCGGCGGGCCGGTGTCGAATCTCGCCAGCACCTCAACCCCCTCGCTTGGCAGGCTTTGCAGTTCGCGGTAATTCCAGAAATGCAGATTAGTGAAGTCGCTGAACCTCGAGTCACGAAAAACGGACAGCACCGGGTGATCGAGCTTGAGCGACTGCAGCAGGCCGTAGTCCTTCGACTTCACATCCGCGATGAACAGTTCCGGGGCGTCGAGCCAAAGCTGCAGGTTCTTGGCCTGCTTGTCCGAGTGAACAATCGCCAGCGCCGTGGCGCCTCCGCGAATCGCCTGGTCGAGCGCCTTGGCCTGCGCATCCGAAACCACGTTGCCGATCACGTAAAGGTCCGCCTCCGGCAGGGCCTCGGTGGACTGTCCGCTGACAGCCTGCACGTCAAAGCCCAGCGCACTCGTTTTTTGAAACGCGCTCTGCAGATAAAAAAGCGAGCCTTCGGCATCGTTCGGCTTGTCTTCACCGATGTAAACGATGCGCACCGTCTGCTGTCGTTCCTGGGCGAAGTGATATGTGTTGTCGAACCCGGCGGCATCACCGCGAATCGATAACTGCTGAATGGTTTGCTCGAGCCACTCGGCCGGCATCTCCACCACGCGACTGCGCCCCGGCGGCACATGCACCTTTTGGTTCAACGGATCGCCGGTGGCTGATTGCACGACAAATTCAAATTCATCCGTCGTGGCGTTGGGCGAGTTGCTGATCCGAAAGGACGGCACCGACTCGGTCGCCGCCCAGAGTGTCCTCGCCGCGACCTGTTCCATGCCGCAGTTGCCCTGATCATCCTCGCCGATCTGCTCGAGCGACACCCGGATCCCGGTCGGCCACTCGTAGCCCTGCACCTCCCCGAGTTTGGAACCCTTCTGCAAATCACTAATCACGAGAATTTCGCGCTTGGCCAAGGGCTGTTCATCCGGCTCGACCTGTTTTTCCTGGATCGCCTCGCCGGCAATCACCAGCGCTTGGCCAAGGTCGCTGCCCCCGAAGCCCGGCTTGGCCAAGCGCTCGAGTTGCTGCGTCACCTCGGTTTCAGATGCGCTGTCCTGCCAGGCATCGATATCCACCAGTCGGTCCGCCGTGTCGCCATAAGCATACAACGTGAAGTGATCCCCCGGGCCCAGTTGGCCAAGCGCCGTCTCCACCTTGGCCTTGGCCTGCTGCCACAAGTCGCCGCGCTGCATGCTGGCACTGCGGTCGAGCAGCACCGTCAGCCACTGGCGATCGCGTTTGCCGGCCGCGGCGGGGTCGTCGACCGTGACGAACGGCCGCGCAAAAACAAACGCCAGCAATAACAACGCAAGGCACCGCAGCAACAACAGCAGCAGGTGAGTCGGACGCCGCTTGCGATCCACCGGCGGCTTGGTCTTGTCGAGGAACATCAGGCTGCCGAACGCCTGCTTATTCTTTGGTCGATCATGCAACAGATGCAGGATGATCGGGATGGCCAGCCCAAGCGCGCCGATCAAATAAAGTGGCGTCAGGAAACTCATGCGGCGTTCCTCCCCGGCGACCGCCGTTGACGTGCCACCGCTCGTGCCGGCTGTTCCTGCAGGAATTTTAACAGCACCATCTCCAACGGCTCTGTCGTGCTGACGCGAAACGAGGTGATGCCCTGTGCGCTGAACACCCCGTCGAGCGCTTCGTTATGTGCCTTGATTTTCTCGAGGTACGCCTCACGCGCCAGTCCGGGATCGAGGATCAGATTTTGGCCGCTCTCCATGTCCTCAAAAATGGCGGCTTCTTCGAATGCGAAATCCAGCTCTCGCGGATGCAGCACCTGAATGGCGCGCACATCATGGCCAGCTGAAGTGAACAGGTTGAGGCTGCGCTCCAGCTCGGCGATCGGTGTAAGAAAATCGGACACCAGCACGATCATCCCGCGCTTGCCCACGAGCGACGCCAGCTTGTCCAGCGCCTGGCAAAGGTCGGTCGCCTGCCCCGCCGGCTGGGTTTCAAGCCTGCCGAGGATGGTCTTGAGTTGATCCTGCCGGTAACGCGGTGGAATGAATTCCCGCACGTCGCGGTCGAATGTCGCCAGACCGACGGCGTCGCGTTGCTGAATCAAAAACCAGGCGAGCGACGCGGCGATGGTTCGACCGTAGTCGCTTTTTTTCACGCCGGCCTCGTCCCCGCCGAACTCCATCGACCGGGAAAAATCGACCATGAACGTGCAACGCAGGTTGGTCTCGTCCTCAAATTTCTTGATGAACTCGCGGTCGGTGCGGGCCATCACTTTCCAGTCCAAAAACCGAACGTCATCGCCCTGCGCGTATTGGCGGTACTCGGTGAACTCTGTGGAAAACCCGGTACGCGGACTGCGGTGCAGGCCGCTCATGAAGCCCTCGACAACAGCACGCGCCCGGAGCGACAGGCTCTTGATTTCCATCAAGGCTTTCGGATCCAGGAAACGGTGCGCTGTCTGCAGTCGGCTCACGGTACGGGAACAGTTTCAACCAGCTTGGCGATCACCTGATCGGCGTCGACCCCCTCAGCCTCGGCCTTGAAATTAGGGAGGATGCGGTGGCGCAGCACCGGCACGGCGAGCGCCTTGACATCATCCGGCGTGACGTGGGAGCGGCCCTGCAGCAGCGCACGTGCCTTGGCCCCGATGATCAGCGCCTGCCCGGCACGCAATCCGGCGCCCCAGTTGATCCACTCGTTGACAAAGTCCGGTGTGTTCGCCTGCCCCGGGCGCGAACTGGCAGCGACCCGCACGGCGTAACGCACCACCGAGTCGGCCACCGGCACCTTGCGAACGACGCTTTGAATTCGCAGCACATCCTCCGCCTTGAACACGGGACTCGTCTGCACGTCGACGCGGCTGGTTGTCTCACTGACGACCTTCACCTCGTCCTCCTCCGGCAGGTAGTCGATGAACACGTTCAACAAAAAGCGGTCGAGCTGTGCCTCGGGCAACGGGTAGGTGCCCTCCATCTCGATCGGGTTCTGCGTGGCCAACACGAAAAACGGCTTGGGCAGGTCGCGGCTCGTGCCACCGACCGATACCTGTTTTTCCTGCATCGCCTCGAGCAGCGCGGCCTGAGTCTTCGGCGGAGTGCGGTTGATCTCGTCCGCGAGTAGCACGTTCGTGAACACCGGCCCCTTGACGAATTGCAGCTCCCGGCCGTTCTCACCGTCGATCAAAATCTCGGTACCAGTGATGTCCGCTGGCATCAGGTCAGGGGTGAACTGGATACGATGAAACTCGAGATCAAAAATCCCGGCGATCGCGCGCACCATCAAGGTCTTGGCCAACCCCGGCACACCGGTGATCAGACAGTTGCCCGCCGCGAACAGAGTGATGAGGATCTCCTCGACCGCGTCCTTTTGCCCGATTATGACCCGGCCCAGTTCCTGTTCAATTTTTTCGCGGCCGGCGGAAATCTGCTCGACCGCCTGCCGATCCTGTTCGTGTGTGTTGTCTGTGGTATCAGTGTCCATGTTAGTGCGTCATTGAGTAGAAAATAATGTTGATCCCCATGGGGTAAGCCTTGGGTTCGGAAAATTCCTTGAAGTACCATTGGCCGGCACGGCTCTCCTCCTCCCAGCCGTCGCCAAGGTCGGTATTGTGGCAGATGACCACCATCAATCGGCCTTCGTCATCGTAAATGCCGCGGTAGTGCGGCGTCTGGGCATCCCAGCGTTCCCACGTGATGCCGTGCGATGCACCCTCAACGGCGGTGCGCGGATTGGGTACTTGCGGTTTTTCCTCTAACGGAAAAACGCATTGAAAAATTTCGTGCTCGATCGGTAACTCCACGATCGCGCGCGATGGAAACACCCGTTTCATCTCGCGCGCGAAGTTGGCCCACTCGTTCTCCCCCCAAAAATCATCGACCATCAAAAAGCCGCCGGTCAGCAGGTATTTCCGCAGTGCCTTGACTTCGTCCTTGGTGAAGTACAACTCGCCCGGCTCGATGATGTAAATGAACGGGTACTCGAACAGTTTGTCCTCGGTGAGATTGAGAACCGTGCCCTCGGGATCGACCTTGAGTGCGGTAAGTTGCTGCAGGCGAAACGACATGTTCAGGTCGCTCTCAGGCCAGTCGATCGACCATTTGCCGCGACCGCGCCAACCGCTGCCGCCCCATGAATCGTACTGGATGCGGGCAAACGTAAACGTGTCGTTCGGCAGTTCCTCGTCGCGATCCCACTCCGGCACACCGGCCCGTGGATCCACTTCACCGCGCGACCAGCGATGTTGACTCCAGCCGACCAGAGTCATCGTGACCAACGCGACAACCATCATGCCACGACCAAGCCGGCGGGAATTTTTCCACCCGGCATTCATCGTCCCTTGGCCTCCTCTTTGGGTTCCGGTTTTGGCTCGGAGGCCGGAGGTGTATCCGG
>DKGH01000214.1:0-13402 GCA_002453165.1 Verrucomicrobia bacterium UBA6775 | reverse complement strand
TTTGGCTTGGCCAAGCGGGCGAGCA
The DNA here is from genome assembly GCA_002453165.1 of Verrucomicrobia bacterium UBA6775. Lineage (GTDB taxonomy): Bacteria > Verrucomicrobiota > Verrucomicrobiia > Limisphaerales > UBA1096 > UBA1096. The sequence continues at coordinate 13,377 of DKGH01000214.1, read as the reverse complement.
ACTTCTGCGCGTCACGGAACCGCGGCGCGTCCTCCAGCGCCTGCAACACGTGGCGCTTGGCCTCGTCCGGCGAACGATCCACCAACGCCGTCGCCAGGCGGAAATGCAGATCCACCGGGTCGGGTGGGTTCAGCAGCAGCAACCGTTTCAACGGTCGAACGGTGGCCGCGGTGTTGCCGGTCTGCTGTGCGGTGAGCGCCATGAACCGGTGCGAGATCGGCGAGAGCGGGTTGGCGGAAAAGAAGCGCTTGGCCAAGCGATCGACCTCCGGCCAGGCCTTTCGCTCCGCGTGAATTTCCATCAACCGCTCGTAAAGCTTGGTCGCGGAATCCTCGATGGTCGCCCAGCTTTCCAGCACAGCCAACTCTTCGTCCGCTTGGCCAAGCTCACGGAAGGCCATACTCAACATGCCGTACGGGGAGTTGCCGCCGCGCTGCCGGGGATGCAACCGAATGGAGCGTTCGAGCAGCGGGATCGCCTCTGCGAATTTCTCCTCCTCGATGAGGTTCGCGCAGGTGGTATTCAACGCCCAGATGTTGTTCGGGTTGTCCTCGAGCCAATCGACGATGGCGTTTTTGTCGATCGGGTTGACCTCCAGCGGGTTGGGCCGGGCGAGGTCCGCCTCGGCTGCGAACGCCTCCGCCTTGGCCGTGGCAAACTCCGTGAATGCCTCCTGCAGTGCATCGAGCTTGGTCGCGTGTTTCTCGATGGCGATGTTGATGAACACCCCCTCGCCGAGATCCTGCAGGATTTTACTGATACATTCCTCGCCAAAATTCTTCACCAAATACTCCACCACTAGTGACGATTGGTAGTAGGCAAACTGAATGTGAGCCGGGCTCTTGGGCACGAGGAACGCCATGCTCAAACGCTCGACCGGTGTCATCTCGCCGCCGAGAATGAAGTCACGATACTCCGGCGACATCTGCTCGCCCCACGAACTGTGCCGGAGGCGCTCCTCGTAAACAGAGATGCCCTCGCTGAGCCAACGCGGCATGCGATTGTTTGTTTTTTGCAGTGTGATGACGTGGCAGTACTCATGCCAGAGGAGCGACTGCCAGTTTTGCTGGAACCCTAAGAGCGACTTGGGGCTGTTCGCCGTAATCACCTTGCCAAAGCATACGCCCATGTAGCCGTCGCCACCGGGGATGCCGAACGTCCGCACGGCGAAGTCCTTTTTCTCCGGGAAAATTTCCACGATCACCGGGTCCTCAATTTGGGTGTCGTATTTTTTTGAAAACAGATCGCGCGCCTCGGTCAACAGATCGATCGCTTCATCCCCGTACAACGCCGCCTCCTCGGCAGTCATCCGCAGCAGAAACCCGTTCCGCTCGATCGTCACGTAGTTTTTCAACGTGTCGTAGAGCGTCAACAGATTGTATGTCGTGACGTCGTAGCCGTCCGCCTCGTGCGCCTCCTCGGCCAACTTCCAGCCTTCCTCATCCTGCCCAAGCCGTAACAGATCCTGCGCCAACTGGGTCTTGGCAGCGACATACTCCTTGTCAAAGCCAAGGGCCAGTCGCTGATGAAACGCTCCCTCCTTGAACAAATACTTGGACGAAAGTTTTTTGCCGATCTCATGGTCTACCAGCGGGTTGGTCTTCCAGAATTTTAGCCCACTCTCCCGTGCCGCCTTGGCCTCCTCGGTTTTGTTTTGAACCGTGTGAATGGCGGCCTGCAGCGCCCAACTCTCAGAGTGATGGGGGTTAATTTTGAAGATCGCCTTGAGGATGCCGTTGGCGGCCTCGTACTGCTCGGCGTCCGCCTGGTTGTGCGCCTGCAGCAGCAATGACGGAATGTGATCGGGGTTGGAAAACATCGCCGTGTGCAACGGCTCCTCCATCTGCGACGGATCACTCTCGGCATACGCCTTTGCCAAGCCGTACAGAAGATCCGCATCCTCCGGGTAAACCCCTATCGCCCTCGTAAATGTTTGCCCGGCCAGCTTGAAGTCGCGCTTGGCCAGGGCCAGTTCCCCGATCGCCAACAACGCCTCCCGATTGTCGGAGTCGGACTTCAGCACGCGGTCATAAAGGTTCTCCTTGATCTGCTTGGGGTCGGCTGCGCCGGACTTAAAAAGCGCGCGCCCGATGAACACGATCGTATTCTCGTCGCTCACCCCGCGTTGGCCATCGAGAAACTGCATGATGATCTGCAGCATCTGCTTGGCCTCTTCCGTCTCACCATTGGCCTCGAAAACGAGATGGAACAGCCAAAGCGCCTCGGCGTTGTACCGGTAGCGGTAGTCCTGAAGTAGTTTCTCGGAGAATGTCTTGGCCTCGGCAAACTGGCCGGTGGCCAAGCGCGCCCTCAGCAACAGGAGCCGCCAGCCGGCGTCGTACTCCTTGGCTTCGATCGCCTTTTCGCAGGCCTCGATGGCCTTGGCGTACTCGCCGATCGCGTGGAACTCCCGTGCCTCTTTCAACGTCGCCGCCTGCGCTTGGCCAAGCGCTGCCGCCAGCAGACCGATAATCGTTGTAATCCGGAAGAAAAGTCGAGATGTACCCACCTTGTTAATCATACCCCTCCCGAGCGGCCGAAGTTACGAATTTGGCGTGAAGATTGCATCTCTTAAACGCGAACAGGGTCTGTTTGAAAGTCCTTTTCTTCAAGACAAATCCCCAGGATCACAGGGGAATTTGCGCTCTCGTTCAAAAAACCTTGATTCCGCAGCGGCCAAGCGCGGACATTCGGTGCATGGATCAACCGGATCAACTACGGGAACTTTTTCGGATGCAAAAGGCGCTGAACGAACGGATCGGCGTGTGCACTGACAAATTCGACGACGAACAGAAAACCGAGTGGGTGCTCAATTACTGCCGCGCCATGTCACAGGAACTCGCTGAACTCACCGACAGTGTGCCGTGGAAATGGTGGGCCAAATATCAAAAGCTCGACGAACAAAATGCCCGCGTCGAGGTGGTCGACCTGTTCCACTTCCTCATCAGCCTCGCGCAGACGCTTGGCATGAGTGCCGACGATGTCTTCGAAGCCTACATGAAGAAAAACGAGGTCAACTTCCAGCGACAGGAAAGCGGCTACACCGAGAAGAACGAGGACGACTCGCGCCACATTTAAACCGCTCACACGTTGAATCCAAGCGATGCCATCGCCCGCGAGCTGGTTTCCGAAGAGGAAATCCGGGAACGCGTCGCCGGATTGGCGGAGCAGATTCAGGGGGATTTCAGGGACAGCGACCTCGTCGTCGTCGGGTTGCTCACCGGCACCCTCATGTTCCTGGCCGATCTCGTCCGTAAAATCGATCTGCCAATGCGGCTCGACTTCATCGGCGTCTCCAGTTACCGCGACGGCACCGAGTCCACCGAGTTGGTGTTCACCAAGGAACTCCGGCTCGACGTCCGCGACCGCGATGTACTGCTCGTCGATGACATCCTCGACACCGGCAAAACCCTCCGCGCGGTGATCAGCAAACTGGAGTCCATGCAACCCCGGAAAATTAGCACCTGTGTTTTGCTCTCCAAAAAAGCCCGGCGCGACTACGACATCCCAGCAGACTACGTCGGCTTTGAGATTCCCAACGAATTCGTCATCGGCTACGGTCTCGACCACGCCGAGCAACACCGAAACCTCCCGTTCATCGGAGTGTTGAATGTGAGCAGTGAACGGTGAACGGTGAGCAGTTTTCAGTGATGCAATCAAAACCCCACATGAAACTAAATGTTCGTTTTTGGTCTTACTTTGCGGATGTCACGGGTTGCCGGGAGACTGCGATTGAAGCCGAAGCCGGCAGCACGCTTGGGCAGTTGCATGATCTGGTTTGCAAGCAATTCCCAAAGCTGGCTGATGCCCGGAAAAGCACGCTCAAGGTGGTCGGTGTGGATTATCAGGATGACGATTTTGTTTTGAGTGACAGAGATGAGGTTTCGCTCTTTCCTCCCGTACAAGGTGGCTGATGAAAACTGCATTGACCCTCTCCCCCGATCCCATCGACGAAGCAGCCTTGGCCAAGGCGAGATCGATCAGCGATGACATGGGCGCAGTGGTGACGTTTTCCGGCGTGGTGCGGGGTCGCGAAGACGAAGCAGCTATCACCAGCATCGACTACGAATCGTTCGATGACATGACCAAGCGGCAGTTCGAGTTAATCTTCACTGAGATCGAACAGCGCTTGCCGATCGAGTCAATTCGCTTGGTTCACCGCACAGGTATCGTGCAGGTAAATGAGTCGTCGCTCTGGGTCGAGGTAGTCGCCGCTCATCGCGCGGAAGCGTTTGACGCATGCCAGTACCTCATCGATCAGATGAAACTGCGGGTACCGATCTGGAAAAAGCCGATCGTAACTTGAGCGCTTGGCCGAACGTATTCAATTTGTCATGTCTGACGGATACACAGCCCAAGGCCAAATCGGCCAAGCTGAGTTCGACAAAAAAGTCATCATATATTGGTGGCTTCAGGCGCTTGGCTTGATGCTCAGCACCGTCATCCTGATCCCTTTAATCCCGGTCTGGTTGCTGGTCGGCTATTTCTTCCACCAAAAGCAGTTCGACCATTTGTCCTGCGTGTTAACCGATCGCTCGATCAACATCCGCAGCGGCCTGCTTTTCAAAAAACAGCAGAACATCCCACTCGACAAGATTACTGACCTCTCAATTATGGGTGGGCCATTTTTGGATTCGCTCGGCATCAGCAAAATCTCGATCGAGACAGCCGGCTCCACCCCGTTCCCGCTAACCGGCGTGACCAACGCAGAAAAGTTCAGGGACGTTGTGCTTCAGCATCGGGATCAACAGGCCTCCGCCGCCAACCAACCGGCGGCCGTGGCCGTGCCTTCCAACGATGTGCTGGTCGAGATTCGCGATATCCTCGCGCGCATCGAGGCTAAACTCCCGGAAGATAATTAGCCTCTACTCGGTGACGGCGCGAACCTTGGCCTCAAGCCAACCAAGCGCCTGGTCGCGCGTGGTGAGTTCGCCCTCCAGTTGTCGTTCACGCGCCTCCTTCAACAAGGCCCCGAACCCCGGGCCGGGCGCTTGGCCAAGCGCAATCAGGTCGCTGCCGTCTAGCAGCGGATGCTGCAGCTCCGGTTGATTTTGAAACGCTTCAAACTTGGCCTGCAGGAATTCAAAATTATCCAGCCGCCCGGAGGAGGACAGGCAGTCGAGCCGGTGCAGTTCCAGCTCGGTGGCGAAGACTGGTCGCAGGAACAGCTTTCGCAGCGTGGCCGTCCGCATCTCCTGGGCATTTTTCAACTGCATATGGAAACGCACGCAGGTGGTCACGGCATCGATTTCCACATTGGGAAAACGCAACCGGTTGAGGATGGCGCGCGCCAAGTCCGTCCCGGTTTTTTCATGGCCAAAAAAACGGATGCGACCGTCGTCATCGCGGCTGGCCGTAACCGGCTTGGCGATGTCGTGCATGAGCACGGACCAAATCAGGCCGGTGTCCGCGTCCTCCGGCAATTGACTGAGCATGAGCCGAATGTGCGTGTACACATCCCCCTCCGGATGAAACTCCGGCGGTTGTTCGCAGCCAATTGTCGCCGCCAACTCCGGCAGCACCTCGCCCAGCAGGCCGCTCTCCCGCAGCAGATCCAGTCCAGCGGCGGCATGCGATGGGCGAAAGATTTTCAGCAGCTCATCGCGAATCCGCTCCGCGCTCACCTTCGCGACGGACGGCGCGTGTTCGCGCACAGCGGCGAACGTGGCCGGTTCAATTTCAAAACCAAGCTGCGCGGCAAAGCGCACGGCGCGCAGCATCCTCAACCGGTCCTCGCCGAACCGCTCCGCCGGATCACCGATCGTCCGGATGCGTCTGGCCTCAAGATCCGCCTGCCCCCCGACCCAGTCGTGCAACTCCTTCGCGATCGGGTCGAAAAACAAACCGTTCACCGTGAAGTCGCGGCGCAGGGCATCCTCCCGGGCGTCGGTGAAGCGCACGCTGCCGGGCCGCCGTCCATCGGTATAATCGGCCTCGGCGCGGAAGGTGGCCACCTGATATTCGTGCCCGTCCTCCAGCACCATCATCACCCCGAACTGTTTGCCCACCGGGATGGTTTTGCGGAACAACCGCTCGATGTCGTCCGGCTTGGCATCGGTGGCGATGTCGTAGTCCTTCGGCGACTGGCCAAGCTGGGCATCGCGCACGCAGCCGCCCACCCAGAACGCCTGATACCCTGCCTTGGCCAAGCGCTTGGCCAAGCGCTCGGCTCCTTCGCGGAGGGTGATCGACTTGGTTTGGGTGATTTCCAACATGGAACAAGGAATAATCCCGAGGCCATTCTCCCCGAAAACTAGGCCGGAACAAGCCCTGGAATGCCTGAAAAACGGGCTTTTTTTCGTATTTTCTTAGTTCTTTCCCCTAGTTCAGGGCTCGTTTACTCTCCCGCGCGTGCCAGACAGGCGCAAAACAGGCGAAGAAATGCTGCGCGGCATTCCCGTTTCCCAGGGGGTGTCGCAGGGCCGTGTCGTGGTCCTGAACCGCAGCCGCATTGTGCCTGCCAAGGCCGGCTTCGAGATCGACGATCAGGCCGGCGAAGAGGCCCGGTTGCAGACCGCGCTGGCTGAAACCCGCAAGCAACTCACCGCCGTGCAGGAACGACTGCGCGATGAATTCGGTGCCAAGGAATCCCAGATTTTCGACGCCCACCTGCTCGTGCTCGAGGATCCCGCCCTCATGGAGGAAGTCGGCCGGCAGGTCCGGGATGAACATCACACGCCGGAGTATGCCTTTTACACCGCCTCGGAAAAATATGCCGAGGCACTGAGTGCCGTGGACGACTCGTACCTGAGCGAGCGTGCGGCCGACATTCGCGATGTCACCCAGCGTGTCCTCGGCAATCTCATGGGCCAACCGCAACGGGCCGGAGTGAGCGACCTAACCGAGCCGTGCATCGTGGTCGCCAACGATCTCACCCCGTCCGACACAGCACAGCTTGATCCGGCCAAGGTGCTGGGCTTCGTCACCGAGGTCGGCAGCCGCACCTCCCATACAGCCATCCTCGCGCGGTCGCTGCAAATACCGGCCGTGCTCGGGCTGGGCGAGGCGATTGAGGAGTTGAAGCCTGGCCAGACGGTGTTGCTCGATGGATTCAATGGCTTCGTCATCATCTCGCCCTCGGAGCAGACGCTCTTTGAGTACGGCCAATTGGTGGAACGGCAATCCTCGATCGAGGAAAGCCTCGACGAAATCCGAACCGAACCGGCGAAGACTCTCGATGGCCACACCATCATCCTCTCGGCAAACATCGAGCGCGCCGGAGATGTCGAGGCTGTCCGCAAAAGCGGCGCGACCGGGGTCGGGCTGTTCCGGACCGAATTTCTTTTCATCAACCGTTCAGATTTGCCCAACGAGGAGGAACAGTTTCAGGCCTACAAGAAAGTCACGGAATCCCTCGCACCCGAGCCGGTGATTATCCGCACTCTAGACCTCGGCGGCGACAAGCTGCTTTCCCACGTCAACGTTGCCGCGGAGATGAATCCGTTCCTTGGATGGCGCGCGATTCGGCTTTGCCTCGAGGAGAAGGACCTGTTCCGCACACAACTCCGCGCCATCCTTCGCGCCAGTGCCTTTGGCGACCTGAAGATCATGTATCCCATGGTGTCCGGGATGGACGAACTGGACGCCGCTAATGTGTTGCTCGACGAGTGCCGTGACCAACTCCGGGCCGAGGGAGTTGAATTCGCGGAGAATCTCGAGATCGGTGTGATGATCGAAACGCCCTCGGCCGCGATGATCGCCGACAGCCTGGCCAGGTGCGTCCAGTTTTTCAGTATCGGCACAAACGATCTCATCCAGTACTCGCTGGCGGTGGATCGGCTGAACGAAAAAATCGCCCACCTCTACGAACCCACACACCCGGGAATCCTGCGGCTGATCAAGACCACGGTCGACGCCGGCCAGGCGCAGAAAATATGGACCGGTGTCTGCGGTGAGATGGCTGGGGAACTGGCCATGGTGGCGTTGTTGATCGGCCTTGGCGTTGCGGAGTTGAGCGTCGTGCCGTCATTGGTACCACGCGTGAAAATGCTGATTCGCAGCATCGAGATGGCCAAGGCAAGGGAACTGGCCGAGTTCGCGCTCAACTGCGATTCACCCGGTGAAATTCTCGCCCGCGCCGAGGCCCTGGCCAAGGCGGCCGTCCCGGACTTTTTCGAAAAAACAGCCTGAGCGTGCTTGGCCAAGCGCTACGGCTGCCACGCCTTGAATTCCGGCAGGCGCCTCACGTCCGTGAAACGCGGATCGCCCTGCACCCGCTCGTAGAGATTGTCCGCCGTTGCGTTGGTGGCCCGGCGCTGTTTGTCGAGTGCCAACGCCTTGGCCAGCGTGCCCCACGCCTCCTGCGCGCGCGAACCGTTCGACGCCTGCACACCGGCGAGATCGAACCAGCCCTCGGGGCTATCCGGCACCTTTTCGGTGAGTTTCACCAGCGCTGCCTCGAGATTTTTTGAATCCCCGATCCGATTGAAAAATTCGGCTGCCAGCAACAGGTTGGTCATGTTGACCTCCGGTTGAGCGATGCTCTTGATGAGCACGTCCACCCCCTTTTGATTTTGGCCCATCAACACGTGCGTCGAGGCCAGTCGCAACGCCTGATCAAAGTCACCCGGCTTGGCGGTCACGTCCGTCTCGAGTTTTTTCAGCGCATCGCCAGCCAGCCGGTTTTGCTCATCCGCCTTGGCCGCTTGGCCAAGCGAACGATACACCGAGGCCACAGTGAAGCGGGTGCCGATGTCGAGGGTCGGTTGCTTGACCAGCGCATCGATCAATTTCAATGCGGCATCGTCCTGTTTCAGGCGAAGATAAATCGTTGCCAACTCGAGCGTGACCTGGGGATCGCTGGGGTTGGCCGTGTGCCTTTGCTGCAGTGCGAGCAGTTGCTGCTGAATCTGCTGAATCTCCTGGCTGCTGAGGCCAAGCCCGCCGGACTGCTTCGGAGTCGCGGTCGGTGTGAACGATGCCGTCTCTCCCCGTTTCAAAGAATTGTACCACTCGAGCATCAACGGGTTGACATCGTCCCCACCCGAGTTCAACTCCTCCAGTAGATCCAAGATAAACTGACGGAATAGCGCGTCCTGAATATCGAACAATTTTGTGGCAGTGATGAACTGCAGCAACCCCTGAATCAAGCTCCTGTTCATAGTGCTCTCTGGGTCGAACTGCTGGAAGGTGTGGATCAAGTAAAACAAGTCATCGCGCCGGGCTGCCGCGCCCTTTTTGTCGCCTTGTTGAAACTGCTCGTTGCCCATCATCAGCATTTGTTGCGCGAGATGCATCAACACCTCCGGGTTGTAAGGACTAAACGCCCACGACTGCTTGAGCGCAAAGAGGTACTCGCGGGTCATGCGTTTTTCCTTGAGCATCAATTCCGCACGCTTGGCTGAGTCCTGTTCCTGGGTGATCGCCAGCTTGTAGTTTGCAATACGCCACCGGTACATGTCGGCAATCGAGCCGCGCAGTTTGCTGAATGCCTTCTGCGCCGCCTCATCCCGCACGAACGCCCTGTCTCCGGTGTAGCCGTCAAGTTCCCATCGCTTATAGGTCTTGACCGCCCACAGGCCAATCTCGCGAATACTGGTCTCGTCCGTGATCCAGTCGCCGGTCAGGCGCGACTGGTACTTCGCCCAGAACCGCCGATCCTTGCGCATCATTTCGTCGGTGATCTCCGGTACCTCCTCGCGGTTCAGCTTGAGAATGATCCCGTACGGCGTGAGATGCGGGTACATCCATTCCAGTGGATAACTGACCTCGATGAAAAAATCCCGATCCGGATTTTTGTCGAAAAGCAGCTTCGCCAGCTTGGCGTTGATCTCCATCACCGAAATTTGACCGGCCACCTGTACCCGTCCGTTCTTGGGGTCGCGATGAACAATCTCTCCCGGCTTGAGTTGGCCGGCTTTCTCCCTCGCATCGGCCTCGTGCACGTACTGGGCAAAGGCGATTTCCGCCTCGGTCTGTGTCGGCGAATTCAGCTCAAGATCCGGATACAACCCGGCCTTGCCCGGCTGAATCAACCCGGCGAACACCTCCTCGAGCACACGGCGGTTGAGCCGCACTCGGGCGTGTTTCCAGCGCACGAAAAGCCCGTTGTCCTCCACCCGATCCGGCTCCGCTTGGCCAAGCGCGCTGATCTTTTCCTTTAACGCATCGACCTGCTTTTGCAGGGCAACTGTGGTCGGGGAAAACTCGACCGCCTTGAACGCCACATCATCCCAGAGCGGCCCGCCATCGAGCAACACGTCGAAGCCCTTGGCCAAGCTCTCGCGAATGGCATCCTCGGAACCGCCCTTCAGCGCCGCGAGCGTTTCCACTGGCAGCTTGGATGCAATAAACCCGGCGGCCGCGTCTGGCTGTGCGGTCATGCGCTTGACCAAGTCGCCCGGTTTCAGAATGTGTTCCTCCTCAAAATACGACTCCCAAGTTCGGCGATCCACCTCCCAGTCTGAACCCATCCCAACCATCCAGCGATCAATGGCACCGGATATTCCCGTGGAAGCTTCCGGACCAATCAACTTGCTCCTTGCACCGGAGGCAAACGGAAGATGCGTCTTGTCGTTCTGCTGCCAGTCGTCCTGCGCGCTGCGCTGGTAATGAGCGCGGACGGTGTCGAGATAAGTGTAGTCCGCGAGCGCATTCTGCGTGATCAACGCAACGTCGCGTCGGTCAAATTTCGGATCCCTCGGTTTCTTCCCCGGCGGGGTGAAGCTCTCGGCAAAAATCATGTACGTGGGATTGAACCGCCCGGGATCGGTGCCGCCAAACAGGATCGCGTTCTCCGACATCTCCGGGTAGATCGGGCTACCGTCATCCTCCTTGCCCGGCGGCGTAAACATGTCGTGGCCGTACCAGTAGCCAAACAGGTGGCCGCGCTGCTCGCTCTTCTGCCAGTGTGCCAACCCCGACCAGATCGGCATCAGCGCCAGTACGATCAACACGATGCGAATTGGAGGCGCCTCGGCTTTTTCCGAGCCGCGCCTTGGCCTGTGCACAAGTATCAACGCCCCGAGAAACACCAAGAGGCAAAAGGCAAACCCACGCGTCCAGTGATCGAGGAAAAACTGCGTCTCGGCCAGCTTGGTCGCCCAATCTGCCAGCGCAACTCCAGCTGCCATCACCGTCAACGCGAGGAGCCGATCCCAAAATAATTCAAATCGCTTGGCGACCAGTGCAACGAACAACGACACGCCAAAACCAATCCACATCGCCAACATCACGTGCGACGCCGCAAAAAACACCCGTGTCATGTCCTGCCCATGTTTGTCGTTGTTTGGGTTGAGCAGGATCATGAGCAGCACCGCCAAACAAAGGTAGATTGAGAACGTGCCGATCATCCACCCGCGCTCGCGGTTTCGCATCCAGTAAATGAAGCAAATCGGCAAAAGCGCAAACAGCAGAAGGAACGATGCATTGAACTCGTCAAATGCCCCCTCCCAATACATGAAAATCTGGTCGATGAACTTTTCGAACGAAGTCGTCGGATTGGTCTGCGCGTATTGCCCGCGGCTGAAGGCGTGCAGAAAACCGTCCCACGTTCGCGGGTAGCCCCAGTTGAGCGGCGGATTCGTCATCGAGGCCAGCGGCATGTACAGGTAAAACGCCGCGCCCCCCGCATAAGCCAACCCGCTCCACACTACCTTCACACCGTCTCGCAACTCTTCTCGCCAATCCGGCGTTATACCCTCGCCCGCCTTCACCACCGTGGCCATCCAGAGAAAACCGGATACCAGCAGGAAACTCAGCCCAAGCAGATGAAACATGATCTGCATCGGGACATTGTTGGCAAACAGGCTGATCGAATCGGTGATCATCAGCACAAGAATCACCAGATACACGATCGAGTTGACGGTGAAGAAATTCCGCCCAAGTCGCGGGTGCGCAAACAGGATCGCCGTCTCGATCCCCATCGCCGCCACGATCAGTGTCTGGTGATTGCACAGACAGATGCCAAACCAGAAAAACGACCAGTACAGGTAACGCATCCGCGAGGTGTCCTGCGTCCAGCGGTACAGGCAGCACAGCACACCCATCAACGACAGCACGCTCAACGTGTACACCTCCACGATTACCGCCTGGCTCCACATGAAACCGCTGAACGCCAGCATCAACCCGGCCACGCAGCCGCTCACCACGGCCAAGCGCTTGGCCAAGTGCTCGTCCATGCCGTCGAACCAACTGATGCTCTCGACGATCCGCGACGAGGCCCGACTCGTCAGCAACGCCAGCAGGCCGCTCGAAAGCGCCGCCGCCACGGCCGACGACAACGCCACGCGAAACGCGATGTTCGAGATCGGCACCAGCTCGGTGAACAGCCACGTGTACAGCGTCCAGACCGGGTACCCCGGCGGATGCGGCACACCGGCATACATCGAGGCCACCGCCAGCTCGCCGCTGTCCTCCAGCGTCAAGTCTGGCGAAATCGTCAGGCAATACCCAAAGAGCGCAATCAACGTAGTGATCGCAAACGCCAGCCAGTCGACCGGCCGGAAAAAACGCTCCCCCGCCGCCAACGCCTGGTCGGTCTTCAGCCACTGCGGCATCAAATCCGGCTTTACCGGCTTCGGCACCGGCTTGGTTTTGCGGGGTCGGGTGACCCGGTCTTTCTTCCTTTGGGACATGAATCTGCGCGATCGCGCAAAAGGCGGGTTAGTCAACAACGCCCACCGTCGGAAGTCCATCCCGGAATCCGGCCGCCCCTTGCCAGTCGCCACGGCAACCGGCACAGTACGCGCGATGTCACTGCCACACAAACTGGCCACGCTGCTCTACTGCTTCGACCCAGACGACCGGCTCCTCCTGCTCAAGCGCAACCAACCGCCAAATCTTGGACGTTGGGTACCGCCCGGCGGCAAGGTCGAGGTCGCACGGGGCGAGTCCCCCTACGCGTGCGCCTGCCGCGAGGCACAGGAGGAAGCCGGACTGGAAATCACAACCAGCGACCTGCACCTCACCGGGCTCATCAGCGAGGATGGCTACGAGGGCAACACGCACTGGTACATTTTCCTGTTTGAAATCATGCCCCGCCTGAAGCACATCCCCGCCCCGTGCGAAGAGGGTGAGTTTCAATTTTTCACCGCGAACGAAATCGGACAACTCGACATCCCCCGAACCGACCGCGAACAAATCTGGCCGCTTTTCCAAAAACACCGCGGCGGTTTTTTCTCCGGCCACTTTCATTGCATCGAGGGCGATGCGTTTGAGTGGACACTCGAGGAATCCCGCCCCGCCATCGCAATCCAACATGAGTGACGAACCCATTATCGACCTGAGCAGCGACGACTACTTCATGGGCGAAGCCCTGCGCCAGGCCATGAAGGCGTGGGACGCCGAGGAAGTGCCCATCGGCGCGGTGATTGTCCACGAAGGCCGCATCCTCTCCCGCGGCTTCAACCAGGTGGAAATGCTCAACGACGCCACCGC
>DKGH01000124.1 GCA_002453165.1 Verrucomicrobia bacterium UBA6775 | reverse complement strand
GTCAGTCAAGGAGAACGCCAATTTCGCCTCCCGTTTGGCCGGTGTGCCGGATGGAACCAACGACGAGGTGATCGTTTATGAGAACGCCAAGAAATCCCTCGGCAAAACCTACCTGTCCGGACGTGAGGTGGGAGACACGGTCGTGTTGCAAGGTAACAACAGCTACCTGACCGCCATCCAGTTTGAGTACTTCGCGGCGTTGTCCCCTTTTGGTGCGATCCCGGAAGGGCGGTTGCGGGTATACCTCAATGACGGTGAACGCATTTTCATGGACGGCTTGCCAGGTGACCCTCGTGGCGATCTCGAGTTGCAAGCCAAAGGCGCGATCGTTTACGACAATCCTCGCGGCAAAAAAGAGGATATCCACTTCATCGAGGAGGAAACCGGGGACACCTTCACGATCGACAGCGAACATCGGATCATCAACACCCTCCAGTTTGAGTATCTTGGGGCGTTGAATCCGTTTGAGAAAAATCAAAACGGCTTGCTGCGGATTTATGCCAACGACGGCGAAGACAAGACTCCGGGGACGCTGTTGTTCGAGAGCAAATCGTTTGCGTTGCAGTCCGGTTACAACATGGTCACCGCGAGTAATCTTAAGATTGAGTTGCCCAAGGGTGTGAACGACGCAACGTGGACAGTCGAGTTTTCCGGGTTGGGCAAAATCGGAAAGGCGGCATTGTTGTTGAATGACAAGCCCAAGACCGGTCAAAGCGCGGATACGTTTTGGGTGAAAACAGCGGAGGGTGATGCGGCCAAGTGGACAGCAAAGAACGCCGGCGAGGGTCGGGGAAATTTCGCCGCCCGAATCGCAGCGCAGGTGCCGCCACCGCCGGCGATCTCCAGCGATCGACAGGAATACATCAGCGGCGAGCCGATCAAGGTGACGTTTGCCAACGGCCCGAAAAATCCCAAGGACTGGGTTGGCCTTTATCGTTCGGACATGATCCCGGGATCAGTTGCTGCGCCGGATTGGGCCTATGTCAGCGGCACGCGCACGGCCGGCGAAGGGCTGCCCGGCGGCACGATCACGTTCACCTCGACGCTGCCCAGTGGGGATTACTTTGCACTCTTTTTCAAGGACGACGGCTACGGTCAACTGGCGCAGCACGCGTTCAAGATTCTTCCGGCGCCGAGCGTGGCCCCGGCCAAGCCGGAGTTTGAAGAGCGTGAAACGCTGGTCGTCAATTTCGCCCACGGCCCGGCCAACGCCAAGGACTGGATTGCCGTTTATAAGCCTGAAACGGATCCGGCCAAGCTCCCCAGTTTGGCGTGGGCCTATGTTGGCGGAAGCCAGACCGCTGGCGAAGCCCTGGCCAAGGGCACGGTATCGTTGCCCAACAAACTCGCGGTGGGGCAGTACGTCATCCGATATTTTGAGAACGACACTAACAAGCAGCTGGCGGAGGCAGCGCTTAAGGTGAGGGACTCAACCGCTCCGGTGATCACGCTCAAGGGACAGGCGGTCATCACCGTCGATGCCGGATCGGAATACGTCGATGCCGGGGCAACGGCGACAGACAAGGTAGACGGTGATCTTACGTCACTCATCGCTGTGAACAACTCGGTGGACACCAGCAAGTCGGGAACCTACACGATCACCTACAACGTGACCGACAAGGCGGACAACGCTGCTATCCAAGTGACTCGAACGGTGCAGGTCGTGAATGCCGCACCCCTGAGCCTGGCCATCGAACGAAATGCGAACGGAACCGTCACGGTCACGTTCGATGGCAACCTGCAAACCGCTTCGTCAGTCAATGGCCCGTGGAAAGGGGTCGAGGGGACAACCAGGGTGACGTTGTCCGCCGACGAGGCGCAGCAGTTTTTCCGTGCGACCCGCTAGGCCCGACATCAGGCAATTCTTGTCGAACACGAACCCATGGGTATGGGTGGCCGTGTGGATGGGCGTCATCTTTCTGTTTTCAACGGACCTCTTCTCTGGATCGCAAACGTCACGATTCATCGGGCCAATCCTGAAATGGTTTACGCCCGACATCACCGACGACTCGATCGCTCGCGTGCAGCTTGTCGTGCGCAAGATTGCGCACGTGGTCGAGTACGCCATTCTGTCGATGCTAATTTGCCGGGCCTTGGCCAAGCGCTTGGCCAAGCCGCTTCCGTTGCGGTCGCTTGGCCAGGGGGTGCTACTTTCGATCGTGTACGCGGCGTTCGACGAATGGCATCAATCCTGGACGGAAGAGCGCTTCGGTTCCCCGATCGACGTGGGCATCGATTCCGTCGGGGCGATCCTCGGAGCCGCTTTTTTCGCTTGGCTTTCCCGCCGCAAAAGCCGGTCATAGGCCCGTGAGACGCCCGATGCTCTGGATGACTGTGCCGTACATGATCGGCATTGTTGTCGCGGATTATTGGGCGGGTTCGATCTGGCCGTTCCTCCTGTCGGCAACGGCGATCACGGTTGCCTGTTCATTTTTCAAGCCCTTGCGTGTGGCCGGTTGGGCGGCGATGCTGTTTGCCATCGGCTTCGCCAACCAAACCTTTCACCTCCGGCACACCCCGGAAAACGATCTTCGAAACCTGGCCGGCGATAAGCCGCAAATTGTCTCCTTAACCGGCCGCTTGGCCACCACGCCGGAGCATCGTGTCAGCGAGATGAGGGGTGCCGAACGCTGGCGCTCCTCGGTTGAGTTGGAGATCGCGGAGATTCAGACCGATGAGTCGACGTTGCCGGTGGTCGGGACGGTCCTGGTCTCGGCGCCCCTGCGCTTGGCCAAGCGGTTTTATGCGGGGAGAAAAATAACGGTGACCGGAATTCTTGAGCAACCACCGGTCGAGCAGGCCCCGGGCATGTTTTCCTATCGCGACTACCTCGCCCGGTGCGGCATCCATTTTCAGTTGCGCACGAAGTCGTTGAGGGACTGGAGACTGCTGGATGAGGGCGATCCTCCGCCGATGCCGCTCTCGGTGCGCTTTCAACGATGGGCGCGGGACGCCCTGTCCAAGCCGCTGGGTGAGGAGGACGACTCGGTGCGCCTGCTGTGGGCCATGACGCTGGGTTGGCGCACGTCTCTCAACGGCGAAGTCGCCCTGCCGTTCATGCGATCGGGCACGATGCACGTCTTTGCAATCAGCGGACTGCACATCGCGTTGATCGTGGGAATCCTCGTGCAACTACTGCGCATGATGCAGTTGCCACGGTTTATCGTGGGGCTGTTGTTGATTCCGCTGCTTTGGTTTTACGTGGCGGCCACCGGATGGCAGGCATCCGCCGTGCGGGCATCGCTCATGATTACGGTCGTGGCGCTGGGATGGGTGTTGAAACGTCCGAACGACCTGATCAATTCACTGGCAACCGCCGCTTTGGTCATCCTGTTTTTCGATCCGCAGCAATTGTTCTCAACCAGTTTTCAGCTTTCGTTCTCAGTCGTGCTGGCGATCGCAATCTTCGCCGTGCCTGCACAGGAAAAACTTCAGGCAAAACTGCAGCCGGATCCGCTGTTGCCTCCGGAATTGTGGCCGTGGTGGAAGCGGTTTGCGGTGAACTGGGGCTTGCCGTTGGTGGCGGTTTCGTTTGCCGCATGGTTGGGTTCTCTACCGTTTGCCGTGTCGTACTTCAACCTGTTCACTCCTGTTAGCCTGTTGGCGAACGTCCTCATCGTTCCCCTTGCGGCTCTCGCGCTGAGCAGCAGCCTCGCCTGCCTGATTACCGCCGCCTGGTTACCGGCGTTGGCCTCCCTGTTTTCTCACACTGCATGGATGGGGATGACGTTGATGGTCTGGCTGAGCGAAGTCGCCGCCTCGATGCCGTTTGGTCATCAATACGTGGCGACACCATACTTTTGGATTTTGCTGGTTTATGTCCTTGCGCTGGGGCTTTGGGCGTTGCCGATTGCCTTCAAAACCAAGCGCACAGGCAGTTTTATTTTGCTGGGTGTGGTGTTGATTGGCTTGTCCGTCGAACGGTCTGCGAGTCGAGGAGATTTCAAATTAACGGTGCTTCCGCTTGGCAGTGGTTCGTCTCTGTTTGTGGATCCTCACTATCAAAAGCCGCTGTTGATCGATTGTGGCAGTGAATCCGGAAGCCGTTTTTCCGTGGTGCCATTTTTGAGGACTCGTGGCTACGACGAGCCGCCGTTGTCGTTGGTCACGCACGGGGAGCGGCATCATGTGCAGGGGTTCGGCGAACTGGCGAGAGCGATGAGTCTGCCGAATCTGATATTGAACCCGACAAAGTTCAACTCGCCGTATTACAAGGATTTGGTCGAAGCTGCAGACGTGGCGGACGCGGCATCGATCGTTGTCGCCCGGGGCAACTCGGTGGCGGGTTGGGATGTGTTGCATCCCGCGAGTGGTGATAGACTGCCAAAGGCGGATGACAACGCGACAGTGTTGGCGCGCGAGGTGCACGGGGTTCGTGTTTTGTTGTTGTCGGATCTCGGCGAGGCGGGGCAGGTGAACCTGCTGGAGAGTGGGCAGGATTTGCGGTGCGACATCGTGGTGGTGTCGATGCCGGGCGTGGGTGAGCCGCTTGGTCAAGCGCTGTTGGAAGCCATATCGCCCAAGGCGATCGTGCTTAGCGCGGGCACATTTCCCTATGCGGAAATTCCCTCTGCCGGATTGCTGGAGCGCTTGGCCAAGCGGGACGTTCCGCTGTTCAACACACTGGAGGATGGGGGAGTGGAGATTGTGATTCGCCCCGGTGGCCTATGGCAGGTGGTGTCGATGACCGGGCGCTTGGCGATGGGCGGTGGCTCAGCGGCCGAGTAGTTTGCCCATGCCGGGCATGGCACCCATTCCACCACCCATCTTGGTCATCATTTTCTGGAACTTGCCCATCTTTTTCATCATCTGCTGCATCTGGCCGAAGCGTTTGAGCATACTGTTTAACGCGGCGACTTTGGTGCCGCTGCCGGCGGCGATGCGGCGGCGACGGCGTGCGTTGAGGATGGTAGGGTTTTGGCGTTCAGTAGGCGTCATGCTGCAGATCATGGCCTCCATCTGGCGGAATTCCTTTTCGCCCTTGGCAAGGTCGGCTCCCTTCACGGCATTGCCTGCGCCGGGCAGCATGTCGATAATGCCCTCAAGCGGGCCGAGTTTCTTGAGCTGACGCAGTTGCTGGAGGAAATCCTCGAGCGTGAACTGCCCCTTTTTCATCCGCTCCTCGAGCTTGCGGGCGGCTTCCTCGTCGACGGCCTCGGCCGCCTTTTCAACGAGGCTGACCACATCGCCCATGCCGAGGATGCGTGATGCCATCCGGTCGGGATGGAACGGCTCGAAGTCCTCGAGTTTTTCGCCGATGCCGGCGAACTTGATCGGCTTGCCTGTGACCTCGCGGAAGCTTAACGCCGCACCACCGCGGGCGTCACCGTCGAGCTTGGT
>DKGH01000154.1 GCA_002453165.1 Verrucomicrobia bacterium UBA6775 | reverse complement strand
TTGCCGTTGGCCAAGCGATACTGCTCCAGCGCCAAGCCCAACCGGGCGGCTGAGAACCGGTTCATAACGGCTCCCATGCGTTTCATTGATTTCGAAAGTGCAGGCAAAAGTGTGCGACTAAACATGTATCCCTTGAGGCTGGTTTCCATTTTTATGGGATTGAACAGTGCCTCGACTTTCGACATTTCAATGTGACCCGTTTCCTTGGCCTCCCGAATCAGGATCAAGTAGTCCTTCATCTTGGTGTCGTAATAAATCAGGTCATTATACAGCCGTCTTTTTGAAGAAAGCCTGAGTGCCTCCTCCATTTTTTTGGAATAGATCTCCATATCTTCCCCCTCGATGAGTTTCTCGATAAATAGCGGGCCAGTTGTAATCCGTTCAATTTGTTGGCTGCGCTCGAATTGCCCTAGGTAATCTTTGTCGAGTGTCAGCAATTCCTTCAACTCGTCCATGTGATCATTGGACAGTTTTCCACTGTGGAGGCATGCGTTCACGGTTTCCACAATGAGAGCCCCGTAGCCGGCGTGGCCTAGCTGAGAAATGGTGAACTGGCCGGAGCCACCCGCCTCGAACACACGAACCTGGAGACGGATGTCTGCCATCGCCCCCTCCACATCGCCCTCGTCGAGCTTGGCCAAGGCCGAGTATTTCAGGAGCCAGTTCATCCTCTTCATCGCCATGATATGAGAAAGCGGCGTGTTGATGCCACGGTAATAAAGCGGCAAGTGATGCTCCGGTCGCTTGGCCGCCCGGCTCAAGGCACCAAACATCTTATCAAACTGGCCAAAGTATCGATCGAGGAGTTCCTCGTCCGTGAGTCCAGATTCGGGTTTTTCCCCGAAGTATTCCATGCGATCCCCTTTTTGCATGTCGGCCCGCAATGTCTGAGCGATGGATCGCCAGTTGAGGAATATTTCGGATTGCACAGCTCGCGCGATAAAGGGGGCACGATCCAAAAGTGCGTCCACTTCCCTGCGCGACACGGGCGCTGGCATGGCTTGATCAGACATTCCCATTACGCCGGCCGGCGGCATCATGGACATCTCAGGTTGCATCATACCGGGCTGGAAGTTCGGTGGAGGAGGCATCATCCCCGGCATCATCCCCTGAGGAGGATCGGAAAAATCGATCGGCTCCGGTTCGGGCAGCTCGTCCCAGAAAAAAGCGTCAATAGAGGGCATGCCATGCTGTGGATCCCGATACGCATAGACATAGAACGGCAGCGCCATGAAGAAATTATCCTCGTTGGCCGGGATATTCCCGATGTAATGCTCCCGGTTGTATTTCCACCCATCCGCTTCGCCCGCGGCCTTGTGCTGAATCCACATTCGCTTGGCCAGCCAGCCGTTCGCGACCCATGCCAGCAGCAACAGCACAAGGACAACCCCCATGCGGGGCGTCCACCTGCGGATAAACAACCGGGCCGCCTCGCTGATCATGCGAAGGAAAAATCCACGAATGAACAGATAGACGGTGTTCAAAAACAACAGAGCGTAGCCGTAGAAGATGTACTCATCACGGTCGTTTCTTTGGGCATCGGCAAGGAGCACGACAATCGACACCATTGCGGCACCCGCAAGAAACGAGACAGCACCAGCCTCCCGAAGCAGACTGGACGGAAGAAAATCCTTGATGTCCTCACCCTCCGCTGCCTTCGCCCGAATAGGAAACAGCATCGCAACACCCAGCGCAAACAACACGCCGGGCACAATCAACAGCAGTTCCTCATCGCGGCTACCCCTACGGGTCCAATCCATGCAGAGAAAAAACAGGCCCAGGGGCGCCAGCATGTTCAACCCGATGAACAACCGGCCACCCCGGGAACGCGATTCGTCCGGCAGTTCCTTGTCGCGTTGAATAAAAAGCGCGAGTGCGTTCAGAAGAATGGCCGTCCCAAAGAAAACGTTGTGCGATTCCTTCCAATAGCCCAGCACGATCGGACCGACAAAGGCAGCTGCCCCAAGCCCGAAAAATTGCCAGCGCCACCCCGCGAGTATCGGCAAGCGAAGCAGAACCAGCATCGACATGATCGCGGCAAACTGTATCGCCCCCAGCAGGACGCCACTTTCAACGGCCCGGTCTGTCTCCAGTTTCCCGATCACCCCGAGCAGGAAAAACAGGTTCATGAAAAACAAAACCCGGGCCGACTTCGGATTGGCCACCCAACCCTCTCGCAAAACTACCAATCCAATAAAGATCATCGGGAACGCCGTGGCATAAAACGTCAGCATGGAAAAAATCCGAATATCCTGTTGGCTCCAACTGAGGAATTCGTCTGCGAAGAAATAAGGGAGAAGGAATGCAATGATCGGAACAATCATCACCGCTCCAAGAATATCCAGCATCTCCCTTTGCCTGCCCTTGGCCGATGGGAGCGCGACACAGGCTCCCCCCAGAACGACAGCGGCAAGCTGAATGCCAATTACGTAGGCGATCCCATCCCAGATTTCATCCACCGTGAAAAACAACACCCCCATAAGCGCAATGAGCTGGATTACCAGCAGGAAACCAAGGGGCTTGGGATAATTGGGTTGCGTCATGTGTCGTTCAGAGAAAGATAATAATGCTGATAAAAAATTAAATCAATCCCTCAAAAACGCCCGCTTGGCCAAGCACTTGGCCAAGCGGGACGGAGCTTTTCCGTCCCCTTTTTTGCCTCGCGCCACCCTCCCTGCGGCGGGTTTTTTCGCGTGCGAAGGGATGGTTTTCATAGCGCTTGGCCAAGCGGGGGACAAAAATGGGCTGTAGCACAATATGTTGTGTTCGATGGTTGGTTTCAATCACAATATACTGCACTTTAAATGTTTCAGAATAATGGATTTAGGGGTTGTGAAATATGGGTGTTTTTTGATACTAATGGGCGTTTACGGGGCAAGCCGTGGCAGCCGTTTTTTGCAGCCTGTCTTGGCCCCGATTTTTAATCCTGTTTGAACTATTAAAGTGCCTAAAGAAACCGCGAGTACCGACCGGTACGATGCAACCAAAATTGACAAACTAGAGGGTCTGGAGGCCGTACGGAAGCGGCCTGGGATGTACATCGGTGACCCTGACGAAAACGGACTCCATCACTGTGTTTACGAGGTGCTCGACAACTCGATTGACGAGCACCTGGCCGGGTTCTGTAATAAGATCAAGGTCGCCATTCATGTGGACGGATCGGTGTCGGTGGAGGACGACGGCCGCGGCATCCCGGTGGACACGCACAAGAAGTTCAAAATGCCGGCGGTGGAGCTGGTGCTCACAAACCTGCACGCGGGCGGTAAGTTTGGCCAGGGGGCGTACAAGTACTCCGGCGGTCTGCACGGTGTGGGTGCCAAGTGCGTGAACGCGCTGTCCATCTGGTTCAAGGCGGAGATTTATCGGGATGGCAAGGTGCACTACATCGAGTTCGCACAGGGCAAAACGACGAAGAAGCTGGATGTCATCGGCAAGACGAAGAAAACCGGCACGAAGATCACCTTCCTGCCTGACCCGGAAATCTTCACGGTCACAACCGAGTACAAGTTTGAAATCCTGCACCACCGGTTGCGCGAGTTGGCGTTCCTGAATCCGGGCATCACTATCGTCCTGAATGACGAGCGGGAAGACGGCAAAAGCGAGTCGTTCTTTTACAAGGACGGCATCGTGCAGTTCGTAAAGCAGATCGGTGAAAACAAGCAGGTCATCCACTCGAAGCCGATCGCGTTTCACTCGACCAAGGACGAGGTCATAGTGGACTGTGTGATGCAGTACAACTCTAGCTACAACGACCAGATTTTGTGCTTCGCCAACTCGATTCCAAACTCGGATGGCGGCACGCATTTGACCGGGTTCCGCACCGCACTGACCCGGGCGATCAACCAGTACGCTAAGGCGAACAAACTGCTGAAAGATAAGGACCCCAGCCTGTCGGGCGACGACGTGCGCGAGGGTTTGATCTGTATCCTCAGCGTGAAGCTGCCTCACCCGAGGTTCGAGTCGCAAACCAAAGTGAAACTCGTCAATGCAGAGGTGGAGGGCGTGGTGTCGTCGATTGTGTACGAAGGGCTGATGGGCTACTTCGACAGCAACCCGTCGCTTGGCAAGAAGATCGTCGACAAGTGTTTGACAGCGGCGCGCGCTCGCGAGGCGGCACGCAAAGCGCGCGACACGGTGCGCAAGACGGCGATGACCGGTGGCGGCCTGCCGGGTAAGCTGGCCGACTGTTCCGACCGCGACCCGGCCAACACCGAGTTATACATCGTGGAGGGTGACTCCGCGGGCGGATCGGCCAAGCAAGGGCGCGACCGGAAGTTTCAGGCGATCCTCCCGATCCGCGGCAAGCTGATCAACGTGGAGAAGGCCCGGCTGGACAAGGTGCTCGAGAATCGCGAAATCCGCACAATGATCACAGCGATCGGCACCGGCATCGGCTCGGGCGAGGGCGAGGGCGCGTTCAACATCGAGAAACTGCGCTACCACAAGATCAT
>DKGH01000204.1 GCA_002453165.1 Verrucomicrobia bacterium UBA6775 | reverse complement strand
TTTTCGGTATACAGTAACATTCTTGGGCGCCTTAACGCCTAATTTGACCGAATCGCCCTCGAACCTCAGGATGTCCAAATAGATCTTCCCGTCGATTACGATGCTTTCGTTCGTTTTTCTCGATAACACCAGCATGTTGATTAATCTTTGTTAGCATGTACCTGATGCTTAATTGTTCAAAGGAAACGACGTGGGCAACACCGCGGCATTTCTTGGGACGATTTGTTTGGCAGTAAAACTGTGCCGATTCACAACAATGGGTCCCTTCAGGTTCACAGTCATGGACTGATTCGGACTAAAGGTGACGATGTTTAGAATAAATGCGTCTTGGGGGGAGTTGAGTCCGAGATACTCCTCGTCGTCCTCGGTTATTTCCACCGAGTAGGTGTCGACGACGTGGGAGGGTGGCACCATCAGGAAGGATTGTTCGCTGTTTCCAGCACCTTCCATCCAGAAGAATGGATCCAAGTCTGGTAGCGGCTGGAGCGTGTACTCTTTGATCTCCTCAAATCCGAGGATGCCATTTGGGAAATTCAGCTTTAAAGGAAAGCTTATTTCCTGGCTCTCAATTTGATTCTGCGCCTTGTTTTCCTGAAGCGTCAGCATACACCCCAAACTAAGCAGAGGCCATGCCAACTAACGGATAGACTGTTAACTGAAAAAGTAAATCAACCGAAAAAAATGAATTTAAATGACTGGAAATCAGTTATTTATCAACTGAATCGCGCGCCTTGGCAGGTGCAATGTCTGTGTTTCGATTGCCAAATCGGCTGCTTGCAACAATTCCGGGAGAGTCGATTGGTTGACTTCGGACTGATTTGCCATTGGTTGGCAATAATCATCGGTTTTGTTGAATTTTTCGATATTATGCCGGGCAGCTTTGGCTTGAGATTGCAAATGATCCTTCTCCCTGGCCAAACGCTTTTGTTGTTCATCCAGAAACTCAAGTGTTCCAATCCAGTCGATTTCTCCGGAATCATCGGGAACAAACTTGCTCAATTTCGATTGTTTTTCGTGATCCGGTGTTTCGGTTGGACTATTTTCTGCGACATTCGCATGACTCATAAGATCCAAAAAAAGGGATGATTGCTTCGCATACTCGGTTGGTTCAGGGTTATTTTCGCAGTTTTTCATCCGAGTTAACGCCTCTTTTGCCATGGTAGTGAACATCTCTTTTGTTTGGATTTCAGAGATTGCGTCCATGATTCCTGCTAAATCGGCGTAAGTTTGCCATGACTCAACGGGGATAGTTCCTCCAAAAAAAGAGGCGTTGGGTTTTTTTTGCTCAAATCGTTCGTGGTTCTGCCTGCCGCCATCCGGATAATACTCTTCGTGCCCCGAATTATCTGATGATTCGGAAGACGGAGCGATGGTTCTGGTTGGAACCGGTTGTGAATTGATCTGAATCATTCAACCTTCAACTCCTCGAAAATCGACAAAACTGAGGTTTTCTTTAGATTTTTATGAGTTGGCGAGCTCCTGAAGGCGGTTTTTTGATCCCTTCCAAATCAGGCGCACAGAGTCAATTCTACTCCGGGATTGCTCCAAACAGGCCGCAAGTGCGGCCTGCTCCGTTTTAAGGGATTCAATTTCATCTTCCCGGACGTTTTCATTTAATTTCGCCAACGATTCCAGTCGTGTAACCTCCGCAGTCAGGGAGTTTGTCATCGTTTCTTTGGCCAAGGCTTTCATTTTTTTAATTTGTCCGTTCGCAAGTTTTTCCGCTGCCTTGGACATCGGGCTGATAAGATCTCTGACTTGGGCGATTTCTGCGATGACGTGGGTTGGCCCCGGCTGCATTGTGTCAGGGAGGGTGACGAACCGGCCATCTTCGCCAAGCGCGGGTTTACCCTGATGGTTGAGGACCACTCTAACCGGCGTGGGGGGCAGGAACCGGTCTGCGTGCAATTTGGCCGGTGCCAGACATTCGAGTACGAAGACCATTTCCAATAATAGGGTGGGGTTACCATCGGATTCCCAAATCACAAACGAGGTTGTGCCTTCGTGCGAGCCGAGCATTTGTTCGATGCATCCGGTGACGATTGGGTGATCCCAGGATAGGTAAACCTGATCATCCCTGCTGACAGCGAGTTCCCGGTCAAAAGTGACAACCACGGTTCCACCTCGGTGAACGGGCAAGTTGACAGGCAACCGTTCGCTGTTGGTCAGGCGGTAGGTCTGTCTCCCGGCATCGTCGACACCCAGCCCGAACAGGTCGAACAATCTCAGCATGAGAGACTCCAACTCGGCTGACTTTTCCGACTCTCGGATTTTTTCGATCAGTTTCTTGGATACTTCGGTGG
Source organism: Verrucomicrobia bacterium UBA6775 (assembly GCA_002453165.1). GTDB lineage: Bacteria > Verrucomicrobiota > Verrucomicrobiia > Limisphaerales > UBA1096 > UBA1096. The sequence continues at coordinate 2,964 of DKGH01000204.1, read as the reverse complement.
AATGCGAGTTAATCTCGATTAACTGATCCTTGCCTTCTTCCAGTTTCAACTTGAGTGCATCGCGACTCTTGGCGGTATCCTTAATGAGTAGTGTCATGTTGGATGACTTGGCCTCGATGGTTTTCAGGAGTTGATCCCGATATTGAGTCATGAGCGCTTGGCCTCCGGGGATGCTCTCCTCGAAGGTGTTCAGGCCAAGGTGCTGCCACTTGGCCAAGCGTTCCTGCTTTGAGTTTTTAACCGTGGGGACGTGAATGAGGATGTCGTGTTTTTGCCCGATGCGATCGAGGCGCCCGATTCGCTGTTCGATCAATTCCGGGTTCAGGGGCAGATCGAACAAGATCAAGTGGCGGCAAAATTGAAAGTTTCGGCCCTCGCTGCCAATCTCGGAACAAACCAGGAGCCTCGCCCCATCGTCATCCGCAAACCAAGCGGCATTGCGGTCGCGTTGAACCAATGAAAGTTCCTCGTGGAAGACCGCGGACTTGATGTTTATTTGGCTGCGAAGACTCTCTTCTATGGCGGCTGTTTTCTGTCTCGTGCGGCAAATGAGGAGGAACTTGTCTGACTCAAACTCGCGGAGCAAATCAGCGAGCCATTTGATCCTTGGATCGTCTGAGTAATCGGGTTGAAATTCTTCCTCAGCGAGGCCGATGTCGCTTTCGAACTCAGCTTGGCCAAGCGCGGCGCCATTCTCGGCTTGGCTGGGTTGCAGGCTGGAGAGATTGGCCAAGCGCTTGGGGAAACCGCTGATTGTCTTCCGTGTGTTTCGGAACAATACGCGGCCTGTGCCGTGTCGGTCAGCCAGTTCGCGAATCAGTTTTTCACGTGTTGCCCCGCTCAATTTGCCGTTGTTGCCAATATCGTTTTCCGCTTGGCCAAGCAGGGATTCCGAGACCGGAAATTGGCCAAGCTCATCGTCAGTCAAAGATTCGTTTAAAAGCAGCTTGCGGCAGAGGGCAGCAACGGGTTTGTAGTTTTCCGTTTCAGTCTTGAACGCCTCGAAGTCCGAAAACCGGCTATGGTCGAGCAGACGTAAGCGCGCGAAGTGGTTTTCCAGTCCAACCTGTTCCGGTGTGGCAGTGAGAAGCAGGAGGGCATGTGCCGCCTGGCCAAGCGCGTCCACCAACTTGTATTTGTCGCTTGGGTTTTGTGCGTTCCACTTGAGGTGGTGCGCTTCATCGACGATGAGTAAATCCCATCCGGCCGCGATCGCTTGGCTGGAGCGCTTGGGGGATTCTGCCAGCCAGTCGATGTCGGCGAGGATCAGTTGGTCATCCTCAAACGGATTTGCCTCCGACTGACCGGACTCGATTGAAAGGCATCGTTCCTCATCAAAAATACTGAACCAGTGATTGAACCTGCGCAGCAACTCGACGAACCATTGGTGCACCAATGAGCCGGGAACGAGGATGAGCACGCGGTTGGCTCGTCCGCAAACAAGGAGGCGATTTAGGACGAGGCAAGCTTCGATAGTTTTTCCTAGGCCGACCTCGTCCGCAAGCAGGACACGTGGCGATTGCCGGTTGGATACTTCGTGAGCGATGTAAAGTTGGTGCGGAATAAGATCCATCTTGCCTCCGTAGAGGCCGCGCACTGGCGACCGCCGCCAGTCGAACATGGCCCGCAGTGCGCGAAGTCGGAGGTCGAACGAGTTGTCGTCAACCGCTTGGCCATCCATCAGGCGTTCAATTGGCCCACGGTCTGCCATGTTGGCGTTGAGCCGTGCCTCGGACAGATGCTGACCATCACAAATGTAGGTGAGTAATCCGTTTTTCTCCTCGACTTCGTCAATCGTGTGTTCATCCCCAGTCACATCCTGAATTGTGTTGCCAGGCTGAAAGCGTATACGGTGAAGGGGAGGGGAATCGACGGAGTAACGTCTTAACTCGTCGCAGGCAGGAAACTGAATGTTAACAAACTGCGGATCGACATCTTCAATGATGCCCAAGCCCAGTTCGGGCTCAGAATTGCTGCTCCAGCGTTGTCCGGGTATGAATGGTGTTGCTTGCGTACCTGTGCTCACGATGATGGCGAAATTGCCGCGCCCATCGTAAAGGCAGACGCAAATGTGAAAAAGGTAAACTTAGTAGACGCAATCCAGCGGGATGGTTTCTCCGCATTTGCACTGGACGAGCATCTTGGTGATTCGCTCACCGTCCCGAATGATTTGCACTTTGAATTCGTGCCCGGACTCCTCGGGTGAATCAGTCGTGGGGGCATCTGACACGCCCTCTGTTGGAGTTTTGTCAGTTGGCACTTCAACCCCTTTCAATGCGTCCGGAGAAAGGCTGGATTGCTCGATTGGTTTTGGCTGCTTTTGCTGAAATCCCTCCTCTGGGACTTCAGCCGATTCGGAAGCATCGCCATCGGGCTTTATCGGAACGAATTTCGTGCTTTCCTGTGAAAGTGGAGTCTCTTCCAATTCAGTCATCGCAGCGGTTTTTGGGACAAAGTCTGACATTTGGGGGAAGGGTTATTTTTTGTTCCGGATGATGATCGATACGGATTGATCGATTTTATTCGTCGCGTCGCTCGGTACTCTTTGCTTATCCCCATAACCCACGATTTTTTTGATATAGTCTGTGCGTACCCCGTTTTGAAGTAGTTGATCACGAATCATGATCGCTTGGTCCATCGAGGCAGTCCATGGGTCTTTCTCATCATTTCTTTCAGGTGCAAAACCCTCGATTTCAATTTCCATTGGGGCAAGAGGTTGGCCTCGTTTGTCGTATTTTCGACTGAGCAAGGAGCCTAAACTGTTTACGATCACGTTTCCGTATTCGGAAAGCCCGTCATCAAGATCATTGAAAAATGGTCTCTGGGAAGTCCCGAACAAATTGAGTTTTACTCCCTCATCAATAACCTCGACGTGCATGTTTTCGTTCTCTTGAAACTCGGGAGATTGAACATATGATTTCTCGATATTCTCGGTGGTTTTTCGGATGAGACGTTTCGGCACGA
>DKGH01000047.1 GCA_002453165.1 Verrucomicrobia bacterium UBA6775 | reverse complement strand
ATGACCTGCGGGCCGGAGTAGTTGACAGCTGGGGCAAGGGAGTCGCTTGCCCCATCGGTGAGTCGCTGCTGCATCGCGGCAAGTTGTTGCTCGGTGATGCCCACACCGGTGCAATAAAAAATCCCGGCCAAAATGTCGAGGCCGGGGTTTTGAAATTTTATGTTTCAGCTCAATTGTCGCGCAGTTGGTTGAAGATATCCCGATAGAACTCGGGATGACTTTCCCATGTCTGTGCGGTGACGAAGTTTCTGTCCACGACGCTCTGTTTATTAACCCACATGGCGCCGGCCTGTTCGACCTCGAAGCGGATGTTGCAGTAGCAGGTCAGCTTGCGCCCCCCGGCGATGCCTGCGGCGATCAGGATTTGGATCCCGTGACAGACGGAAAAGATCCACTTGCCCTGCTTGTCGAAATCCCGAACTAGCTTCAACAGCTTGCTATCGTGCCGGAGAAACTCCGGCGCGCGGCCACCAATCAACAACACGGCGTCGTAGTCTGAGGCTCTCGCTTTGCCAAGCGCGACGTCGGCTTCGATCAGGTAACCGGGGCGTTCGATGTACGTGTTCCAGCCGGGCTCGAAGTCGTGGATGACTCCGTTGAGCCGTTTCTTCTTTGTGGCACCGATGTGCGCCGTCCAGCCCTCTTCCTCAAACCTATGTTTCGCGTACATAATCTCGTAGGACTCCCCAGCATCATCAGTAACTATCAGGATTTTACTAACTGTCATCTTCATCTCAATATAGTAATTTGATTTTGTTAGTAAGCATACTAATTTATCAAACTTAATTATTAAATTATATCTTGACTTTTTCTAGGTTTTAGCTACTTTTCCTGCTTATGCGTTTTTTCTTAATTCTATTAGGTTTGGTCTTTTCATTGTGTTCTCCTATGGCTCAGGAGCAAAAGCTATGTCCTCTTATGGTAGAGGATGAAGTTGATCCTGAAGAATTTGTGGAATATAAAGGGAAGAAGATTTATATGTGCTGCGGATCTTGTGTAAAGAAGTTCAAAAAGGATCCGGATTACTACGTTAAACTTACCAGCAGCCTTTTACCTCAAATTGATAAGAGTTTGTTGAATAAGAAGGTTAAGTTCATTGAGCAAAAATTCTGTATGGTTTACGAGGATCGAGTTGTATCTCCTAAGAGTTATGTTCATGAGCACAATGGTAAGAAATATTATTTTTGGAGTTCCACTGCTATACGTAAATTTAAGGCGAAGCCTGATTTTTACATCGAAAAAGCTAAAAAGAACCCCAACGTTAAGAAATTAGCTCTTAAAAAGTAAGACTTTTTGAATTTAATCAATTAATCGCAGACGGTAGAACCGCTGCGATTTTTTTTTGTTAAAATCCGCTTCTGTAAATGTTTTGTTCTCAAGTGATGTGGTAAGAACCTTCCAGTTTTTCAGGTCTGATGATGTTTCCAGGGCACATTTACCGGGCCCTAGTTTGATCACCGGTACGCCGTTTTTCATGGTTATAGCCAGATTCTCGCCAAGCCATGGCGTGATTTTGTCTGACTCGAGTTGCTCGATTTTGTAGTCGTCGAATACCATGTAGTTGTCGCCCGGTTTGCCGACCTCACGGATGACCCATACGGCGCTAACGTCGCCCAAGTCGAGTTTGGCTCCCGTGGTCGTGAGAGGTTGCTTCTCGACAATCGTCTCGCCCCCGATGAATGCCGACCAGTTGTTCTTTTCGAAATTCATCACGATCGACAGGTCGTAGATCGCGTTTCGCTCGAAGCTGAATTCGGTTTCCTTGAATCCCTCACCGTCGTCTAGTTCGAAGTTGATTTCCTGATTGTGATTGTCGAAGTCGATGGAGGCCAGGCGCTTGGTTTCGCTGTTGTAAATGCTCCAGCGAAACTCGTCCCGTTGTTCCTTCTCGGTGTCGGCGATCATCATTGCCACAGAGAACTTCAATCGCTTGGCCCCGGTCTTGGGAACGGTGATCGGTCGCCAAAGGTTTAGGTAGCTTTCGTCGTCCTTCTCCGGTGGAAAAAAACCGACGTAAGCCTGATTGCCCATGTCGGTGAAAGTTTCCTTAACCAAGCCGCTGCCGCCCGTGCCTTCCGCGAGCCAACCGCCCTGGCCGGCAAGGGTGAATTTCATGTCGTATCCCTCATCCGGCTCAAAGCCGGTTTCATAAAGCACCTGCGCTTGGCTAAGCGCAGTGAGCAATACGGCCAGAGTCAGCGATGCCAAGCGAATACAGGCCTGAGCGCTCCCCGGCATCCCCCTTAAAGTATTGTGCCCCATGAAGTTGATTTAGAGCGGATCTCTCTGCGGTGGCCCGGAACTTGACGAAGGCGGGCTGCTTGACGGTGGCGAGGACGACCGGCTGGGTGCAGACGGTCGGGAGATGCTTCGCGAGGGCGGGCTGTAGGAACGACTGGGTGCGGAACTCCGTGCCGGTGGCGAGTAGGAACGACTTGGGGGCGAGATGCTCCGCGAGGGTGGAGAGTAGGAGCGGCTCGGCTGTGATAGGCTTCTCGATGGAGGAGAGTATGATCGGCTTGGCGCCTTGACGCTACGTCCCGAGGATCGGCTCGACGGATTGTACACGCGGGGGACAGAGCGGCTCGGTGCCCTGTAAGACGGTGAACTCGGTTGGGAATTCCGGGAGATGGAGCGTCCGGGCGTCACTGGACGGCGAGGCGTGCTGGGGGCGGAGTAGCCAGGTGTCGACGGGCGGGTGCTGCTTATTCTTCCACCCGGTCGGCTTGGGGCGGCCGGCTGGTTTGCACTTGCTGTGCCGTAGGCCCGTACAGGTTTTCGCACCGTGATCTTGGGCGTGTAACGCTTGAAGCCCGGCGAGCGGCCGATGGAACTTGGTTTGACAGGCACCGGTGGCTTGGCCGCCCGTGCTGATGAGTTTGCCGGTGTGCGGCGCAATGTGGAACTGCGGCCGATACGGGGCTTGGACGAGGCTGAGCGGCTGGGGCTGCGCCCGTTTGAGCCAAGTCGTGAGGGCTTGCTGGGTGTCGAGGCAGCAGTCGAGGTGCTTCGGATGGGAGACGTCGCGTTCCCTGCGGTGGGCCTGCCGCTGCTTCCACCTGATCGGGCGAACGGTCTTGGGGTCAAGATACCTTTGCTGCCGCTAATTTTGCTATTCCCCGGTTTTTCTAATTGAGAGTCGCCGCGTTGTTTTGCGATCCTGCGGCCATTGTCCTTGTCGTCATCCGTGTTGTTGTCGGTTGTGTTGGGCTTTTCGCCCTCGGTGGTGTCGGGTGTCGCGGTCTTGCTGACCTGCTGCCGGTTGGCCGGTTTTTCGCCGGGTGTCACATCCGGAGGAGTGGGGACGGTGGGACGATAGACTGCCAGTGTCTTCCCGTTTTCATCGATCTGCCCGACGCGGGCGATGCTTTCCAACTCAAGATCCACCTCGCGGATGCGAACCTTGCGAACCGGTTCGCGGGTCTTTTTCTCGACCAACTCAGGCGGGACACCGTTGTTGATGATCGTGGTGTTGTTTTCGGTGATGTGATTGTTCACCACCTTGGTTTCGTTGTGAACGATTGTGACATCGTTGTCCCGCACGCGGTGCCGGTGCAGGCGCCGATGGCGGAGATAGGCGTAATCGCAGTAGGTGTAGTGGTGATGGCTCAGCCCGAAATGAAACCCGACGCTGACCCGTGATCCGTGCCACATGTAGCCCACGCCGGTGACGTAATCGCAACCCGGGGGCAACGGTGCCCAGCCGCAGTAAATATCGGAAGAACGCCAGTGAACCCAGGCAGGACTCCAGCGGTAACCGGGCACCCAGTACCAACCGTGGATGCTCGAGCGATGCCAGCGGCCGTAGTGGAATGGCGCCCATCCCCAGCTGTATGTGGAATGCCAGTACCAGCCGACATCGCTGTAAATCCAGCGCCCCCCGTGGCAGTACGGCCGCCAGCCGGTGTCCACAGCGGCGACGGTTGGCCGCCAAACCCAGCCGTGTCGGCCGTCATAAATCCAGTCGCCGTAAGGGGCGAGTGACCGATGAAAATAATTGTCGTCCGCAGGCGGTGCGGAGGGAGGCGGTGCTGGTTGGGTTTGCGCGGGCGGAGCGGGTGTGCTGGCGACTGGTGCACCCTGTGTGGCTTGGTTTTCCGCCGGGGCAGGTTGTGGTTGGTCGGCGTTGGCTTTCCGGATAATGGCAGCCACGACATTCTCCGGTACACCCAGGTCATTCAGGTAAACGATCGTCTCGGGGTCGAGCTTGGTGACGATGGGGTTGGCTTCCACGTATGCCAACAGCGCTTCGCCTCCCACGCCGCGCTTGGCCATCTCGATCACACCGGCAATGTCTGGGGCAACCTCGGTGGTCTCGGCGTTGACGACCGGTGCCGGGGCAGGGGGTGCTTGGGCGGGTGGAGGCTCCGGGATTGCCTCCTCAACGGCCACGGGCGTTGGGGCAGGGGGCGGAGTTGGAGTGGGAGCCGGGGTGGATGGCTCAAATTTGGTCAGGTCAGCGGGCGGCCCCGGGGGGGTGGGGCTGTGGTGGTAAACCCGTGGTTCCTTATTTTTACTCGTACACCCAGCGGCCCAAGCCATCGAAAGGATCAGGCCACCAGCCAGTATGGATCGTACTTGGATCTTCATGACGTCAGGTGGTTTGCCGTTTCGGC
>DKGH01000106.1:16218-20157 GCA_002453165.1 Verrucomicrobia bacterium UBA6775 | reverse complement strand
AAATTTGAGAGGCGGTTGGAAGCGAAAGTTGAACGGTGAGTGGTATCCATTCAAGGCCGGGCGATACTCCGTTAATTACTGGGACTTGGAGCCGGGTAAACGGTCGTTCAATTTTAAGACCAACTGGGATGGCGGCGTGTCCAAGGACGAGACCGGCGAGTTTTATTTCATGACGGCTGGCGGGAAGGCCACGAAGCCAAGCGTGAAGAATCCCTCACGACACTCAATCAAGCGCAATCAAACCAAGCCGGCCTATGAGTCGCTCCGCTTGGCTAAGGCCGAGGCGCGCTTGGCCAAGCGTAAGCTGACAGTGAACTGGGTAGTGAATGAGCAAACACTCCCTCCGTTTGAACACAGGTTGAAGATCATGAACAAGGCAGGGAAGGTTTTGGCGACTTTTTCGGCAGTAAAACCACACGGTCGGTCAGCGGTGATAAACCTCCCCGAGAGCTTGGATGATGGCCCGCTCACGGCGGAATTGGTTTGCCTCGATATCCTCGGAAACCAAGCGGAAAAGATGGTGCTCGAAGTTAGGCGCTGACAGACTTCGCCGACGCGCACTTCTCGAACATGAATTTCAAGCGACACATGACAGCTCTTTTTTTGAGTGTCGTTTTAAGTGTTACATCACTGGTCGCCGAATCGCATTGGGCCTATCAACCAATCAAGCGACCGAAGGCACCTTCGGTGGGGGGCAACAAAATTGATTCATTCCTGAATGCGCGCTTGGCCAAGGCGGGGGTGAAACCGAATGGGCAAGCAACTCCCAAGGAATTGATCCGGCGCGTTTCGATTGTGCTCACCGGTTTGCCGCCCACGCCGGAGCAGGTGCGGGCGTTTGAGGCGCGGTACGCGAAGGATGACGAGCAGGCGTACATCCGCTTGGTGGAGGAGCAGCTAAGCTCCAAACACTTTGGCGAACGCTGGGCGCAGCATTGGCTGGATGTCATCCGCTGGGCGGAGACGAATGGTTCCGAGGCGAATCTTTATCGCAAGATGGCGTGGGTCTATCGTGACTATGTGGTGCGCGCTTTCAATGAGGACCTGCCATATGACCGGTTTGTGCGCGAGCAATTGGCGGGCGACACGCTGGGGCGGGGTGAGGCGACCGGCTTTCTGGTGAGCGGGCCGCATGTGCCGCCGGCGACCATCGGGCAGATTCCCGAGGCCATCCGGCAGGCGCGCGCCGATCGCATGGATGAGATTATTCAGACGGTCGGCTCCTCGCTGCTCGGCCTCACGATGAACTGCGCGCGTTGTCACGATCACAAGTTTGATCCGGTATCGATTGATGACTATTACTCGATGACGGCGGTGTTTCAGGGGATCGAATTTGGTAGCCGCTCGCCGGAGTTCGGGCCGGACCATCCACGGCGCCAACGCGGCGAAGCGTTACTCAAGGCGATTGCCGGTGAACGCAAAAAACTGCGCGGCACGGGCCCGTGGCAGGAGGATTGGGGGGGCTATCGCGAGGTGCATTTCGGCGCGGCGAAGTTCAAGGCGATCAAGGTGAATTTCAAAACGCCGTACGTTGGCGTAGATGAACTGGAGTTGTTTGGGCCGGATCCCAAGGTGGGCAACGTGGCCCTGGCCTCGCGTGGCACAAAGGTGAGCGGGCCGGATCATATGGCGCAACGCGGGCGCACGACGGTGAGCCGCATCAATGACGGCGAGTACGGCACAATGGCCTGGCGCGCGCGGGCGCCGAATGGCTCCAAGGAAAAGCCGTGGGCGCTGCTGGAATTTGCCGAGCCGCAGACAGTGAGCTTTGTGCGCCTGAGCACGAACCGCGAATATTATTACGAGGTCGATTACCTCGAGCGCATGCCGGGCTTGTCCTTTAGCCACATGAAAATCGAGGGGCAGGGCGTGGACGGCCAATGGCGCACACTGGTCGACACGCATTTCATTGAGAAGATCAATAAAGACCGCGCGGCTCGGGCGGCGCCGTTGAAGGCGATTCAGGCGCACATCAGCGAGTACGAGGAACAGGCGCCGCGCCCGAGCTTCGTCGGGCGTTTCGTCAAGCCGGGGGTGACGCGTGTGATGCACCGGGGCAGCCCGGAAAACTTGCGCGCTGAGGTGCCGCCGGCCGCGCCGGAGTTGTTGTCTGGGGATTTGAAACTGGATTCGAAATCGCCCGAGGCCAAGCGGCGCGCGCATTTTGCCGAATGGGCTACAAGCCAGGAGAATCCACTGCTGGCTCGCGTGATGGTGAACCGTATTTGGCAGCACGTCTTTGGGCGCGGGTTGGTGGCGACCGCCAGCGACTTTGGCAAAGCCGGCGCCCGGCCAAGCCATCCGGAGTTGCTCGACTGGCTCGCGAGCGAGTTCATGTTGCCCGTCCGCAGCAACGCTGTCGCGTGGTCGGTGAAAGATACACTGCGGCTGCTGCTGTACTCGGATGCCTTCCAGCGCTCTAGCCAACCGGCGGCTCACAAGGCGGATGAAGCCTTGCTCTGGCGTTTTCCTCCGCGGCGCGTGGAGGCGGAGGTGATTCGCGACGGCATCCTACTCGCCTCCGGCAAACTGGACACCAAGATCGGCGGGCGCAGTTATCGTATTCATAACGTGAAAAAAACCTACGCGCAGTGGGAGGTGGTCGATAATCACGGGCCGCACACGTGGCGGCGGATGCTTTATCAGGAACGCATGCGGCGCGTGGATGACCAGATTTTTACCGCATTCGATTTTCCCGATTGCGGCCAGGTACGCGCCAAGCGGCCGGTTTCCACCACGCCGTTACAGGCGCTGAACCTGATGAACAGCCCGTTCGTCGTCGAGCAATCGGCCTTCATCGCCGCGCGCGCCGAGAAGGAGGCAGGCCAAGGTACTCCGGCCGTGAAGCGGTGTTTTGAATTGCTGCTGAGCCGTGAGCCGTCTGCCGCCGAGTTGAAAGCCAGCCTTGCTGTTTCCAAATCGCGCGGTCTGCAATTTGTTGCGCGCGCGCTGATCAACAGTAACGAGTTTGCGTTTATTCCATGATTGAATTCTCACGCAGAGGCGCGGAGACGCGGAGAAATAATGGAGGGACGAGCTTGCGAGTCCGCGAAGCTACCCATAGGCCAAGCGCTTGGCCAAGCGGACTCGCAGGCTCGTCCCTCCAATTGGCGCTTGATTTAATCCACTCCGCGTCTCAGCGCCTCCGCGTGAGCCTTATAAAATGAACGCTGACCACATATCTCCACAAGGCCGCGGGTTGCTGGATCGGCGATCGTTTATGCAGACGGCCGGGTTTTCGCTGGGTGGACTGGGGTTGACGAGTTTGTTGGCGGCGGACGATCCCACCGGCTTCAGCGGCAAGCAGCCGATCCGGCCGGCGATTGATGTCAACAATCCGTACGCGCCGCGGCCGCCGCATTTTGCCGTGCCGGCCAAGCAGGTGCTGGTGATTTATTGTCCGGGCGCGGTGAGCCATGTGGACACCTTTGACCACAAGCCGGCGCTGGAAAAACAGCACGGGAAAAAGGCCGATTACATTCCCAAGGTCACCTTCGAGGGGCCACCGGGCAATGTGGCCAAGGCGTTTTGGGATTTCAAACCGCGCGGGCAGACTGGCAAGATGGTGAGCGATTTGCTGCCGAATCTCGCGGCGATGACGGATGATTTTTGTTTCTTCCACGCTCTGCATACGGAGACGGCGGCGCATCCCCAGGGCGAGAATTTCTTCAACACCGGTTTTACGATGGAGGGTTTTCCGTCTTTTGGCGCGTGGGTGACGTACGCGCTTGGTACGGAGAATACCGACCTGCCGGGGTTCGTGGCCATCAACGATCCGCGCGGGTTGGCGCGCTCGGGCAAGAACAACTTTGGCAGCGGCTTTTTGCCGGCGTCCTTTCAGGGTACGAATTTCACGGCTAAAAATCCGCCGGACAATCTGCGCAGGCCGAAGCAATTCGCTGCCGCCGATGATGCTGCCACGGTTGATTTGCTCCGGGC
>DKGH01000106.1:0-15821 GCA_002453165.1 Verrucomicrobia bacterium UBA6775 | reverse complement strand
CGCATTGCCAGTTACGAGCTGGCCGGCAAGATGCAAACATCCGTGCCGGAGGTGATGGATGTCGGCAGCGAACCGGAGTTTATCCAGAAGGAATATGGCACCGGGAGTGGCAGCGATCTGCGGCAGGAGTACGCCAAGAATTGCATCCTTGCGCGGCGCCTTATCGAGCAGGGCGTGCGCGTCGTGCAGCTTTTCAACGGCAGCGACCCGTCCGGCGGCAACGGCATCACCAACTGGGATTCCCACGCGAACATTAAGAACACGCACGCCATGCAGGCAGAGATCATGGATCAGCCGACTGCGGCGTTGTTGCGCGATCTCAAGCGGCGCGGTCTGCTCGATCATACGCTGGTCGTGTGGGCCACGGAGTTTGGTCGCATGCCATTCCTGCAAGGCAACGGGACGGGACGGGATCACAATCCCGGCGCGTTCACCTGCTTCATGGCCGGCGCAGGTGTAAAGACCGGCATGAGCTACGGCGCCAGCGATGAGTTTGGCTTCAAGGCCATGCACAATCGCACGAGCGTATACGACTTCAACGCCACCATCCTGCACCTCATGGGCTTCGATCATGAGCGTCTCAGCTATTACCACAACGGCCTCGAGCGCCGGCTCACGAACGTGCATGGTCACGTGGTAAAGGAGGTGTTGGCATGAGGCAGTTCGATCGGCGGCAGTTTCTCTCGGGACTCGGGGTGACGCTGGCGTTGCCTTGGCTGGAAAGTTTGGCGATGGCAGCCGCACCGCGGCCCAAGCGCTTGGTTTGCGTGGGCAATCATCTGGGTTTTTATCCGGGCAACTTTTTTCCCAAGACAGCCGGCAGGGATTACGTCCCCACGTCGACGCTCAAGCCGCTGGATAAGCATCGCGATGACCTTACAGTGTTTTCGCATCTCGACCATGGTCTCAACGGCGGGCACCGGGCGGTGCAGGGATTTCTGAACAGCATCAAGAAGGAGGAATCCGCCGGGTTTCCGCTCAAGAATATCTCGCTCGACCAGGCTGCCGCTGAGCATGTCGGCAGTGCCACGCGATTTCCGTCGGTCAATACCGGCATCGTCAATGGCACGGACATGTGCTGGACGCGCGCCGGCGTGCATGTGCCGCCGGTCAACAATCCCGCCAAGCTGTTTCGCGCGCTTTTCGTAAACTCGCCCGCCAACGAACGCGCCGCCGAACGCACGCGCCTGAAGCATCGCGGCAGTGTGCTCGATGCATTGCGCGAATCCGCCGGCGCGCTGAACCGCACGCTCAACGCCGCCGACCGCCACAAGCTCGATCAGTATTTGACCTCAGTCCGCGATGTGGAACGGCGACTGCAGATGTCCCGGGAATGGCTCGACCGACCCAAGCCCAAGTCGCCGATCGTTGCAGTACTGGATGAGGAACGCCAACACATCGACGAGGTGGCGTTGTTTTATGACCTGATGGCGCTGGCATTGCAGACCGACTCCACGCGCGTTGCGACTCTCGAAACCGGCATGGGCTTCCGCACTTCCGAGCTGGATCTGGCCGGCTATCACGCAATTTCGCACCACGGCAAGGCTGAGGACCGGATCGGACAGCTGCAAGTCATTGAATCCTTTCTGACCACCAAACTCGGCGGCTTCATCGATCGCCTGAAGGAAGCCCAGATTTTTGACCACACGCTCATCGTTTTCGGCAGCGGCATGAGCGATGGTTCGATTCACAGCAATCGCAACCTCCCCGTGCTGCTGGCCGGCGGCGACGTGAAGCACCAGGGGCATTTGGTTTGCCCCTCCGACCCACACCAGCGCGTGCCGCTCGCCAACCTCTGGCTTTCCGTGCTGCATTGGTTCGGCTCCGAAGCCAAACGATTCGGCCGCAGCACCGGCACATTTTCACCGATGAAAATCGGATAAGGCCGGCCATGAAAACGATTGTCCATGCCTTGCTCCTGTTGGCGTTTTGCGCAAGCGTTCGAGCCGATGAACGGACGAAGACCTTTCTCAAGCAGCACTGCATCCGTTGTCACGGTGACAACAAACAGAAGGCGGATCGTCGGTTTGACACGTTGCCGACGGCGATTAAAAAGCTCGATGATCTGGAGCGCTATCAGGAGATTGTCGATCAACTGAATTTCGGGAACATGCCGCCGGAGGACGAAGCGCAACCAACGGTTGCGGAACGCGCGGCGATGATTGCTCACCTGACGGGAAAGCTCACTGCCGCCCGGGCGGAATTGAATACGACGGGCGGTCACAGTGTGCTGCGTCGTCTTAACGCGTGGGAATATCGCCAGACGATTGGCGATTTGCTTGGGCTCAATGTCGGCGTCTGGAATCCGGCTGAGGATTTTCCCGAGGAGGTCAAGATTCATGGATTTGACAACAACGGCGCCGGGCTGGTGACGTCCGGGCGTTTGATGGACCACTATTTCTCCGCCGCCGAGGAGGCCATTCGTCGGGCCACGCAATTTGGCGCGCGATCGGTCTCCAAAAAATACGCGCAACGAACGCCATTTTATTTCAGGGGCAATGACGCTAAGGGATTGCCGAAGCTGTTCCAAACCGGCCGCTTTCGGTTTGTGCCCGAGACGCCCTACACCGATCTGTACGGCCGCCATTATCGCGGCGGACACATCGGATTCCTGCCGCTGTATCGGCAGGGCGGCGTCCCGCGCAGCGGCATCTACACCATTCGCGTTCGGGCAGCCGCGGTCGGGCGTGTTCATGATTACGGCAAGGCGCTCGGCGATTTCCGTAACGGCGATCCGTTGGTTATGGAAATTGCTGCGGTCGATCGGCGCGGTAGTGTCACCAGCACGGGCAATGTCTCGAAGATGATTTCGCTGGCGCGCATCGAGCTGACCAATGAGGAACCGAAATGGTTTGAGTGGCAGGTTTACATGGAAGCCGGTTACGAGCCGGAAGTCCGCTTCCGCAATGGCCCGATGGCAGCCAAGCGGATGGTCCGCGTGCTGACGACGCTCGCCGCCGACAAGCCGGAATTCAAGCCGTTCATTGGCATGAAAGGCAGCACCGAGAAAGGCCACGGCGTGCTCAAGGCCTACAAGGGGCCGCGCCTGCGGATTTGGGAAATCAATGTCGAAGGCCCGCATGTGGATACTAGGCCGGCCGCCGGTCACCGCGCGTTGTACGGCAACCTGACCCCCGCCGAGCTAAATGCCAAGACGATCGCCCAACGGCTGGATGCCTTCGCCGAACAGGCTTTTCGAAGGCCGCCACTAAAAGGCGAACTGGAGCCCATCCAGCAACTCGTGGTCGACAAACTCAAGGAAGGTGTGAAGCCCCTGCAGGCGCTGCAGCTGGGTTGCCAGGCGATTCTCTGTTCGCCCGGGTTCCTTTACCTGAACCTCGGCGAAGGTGAATTGAGCGAGATCGCGCTGGCATCGCGCTTGTCCTATTTTCTCTGGGCATCGCCGCCCGATAAAACACTGCGCCATTTGGCCACCGCCGGAAAATTGCGCCCCAATTTATCGGCGCAAGTGAAGCGGATGTTGGCCGATCCCAAGTCGAATCGGTTCGTCCGTCATTTCGTGCGTCGTTGGCTGGATCTTGACAACATCGGCACCATGCCGCCGTCGGCGGATTTTCTGGAATACTACCGCGACAACCTCGAGACCGCGATGCGGGCGGAGACGGAAACGTTTTTCCGCCACGTGCTGGATCAAAACCTGCCGCCGCGCGAATTCCTCGATGCCGACTACTCCTTCCTTAACCGTGAGCTCGCCTTTCATTACGGCATCAAGGGCGTCGAGGGCAATACGCTCAAACGCGTCTCGCTCAAGGGCAGCCCGCGCGGCGGATTGCTGGGGCAGGGCGCGTTCCTGACCGCCTCGGCCAACGGCGTCGATACCTCGCCCGTCATTCGCGGCATTTATGTGCTGGAAAAAGTGCTGGGCTACACACCGCCCCCGCCGCCGCCCGATGTGCCTGCCATCGAGCCGGACATCCGCGGTGCCGTCACCATTCGCGAGCAACTCATCAAGCACCGGGAGATTGCCACCTGCGCCGAGTGCCATCGCAAGATCGATCCGCTCGGCTTCGCTCTGGAAAACTTCGATGCCATCGGCGGCTGGCGCGAGACTTATGAAGCGAAGCAACCCATCGATGCCACCGGCAAACTTCCCGGCGGCGCCACGTTCAAGAGTGTTTCGGAATTCCGCAAACGACTGGTCGAGCGCCAGGATCAATTCAACCGTTGCCTGACCGAGAAACTGATGACCTACGCCCTTGGCCGCGAACTCGAGATCGGCGACCGCCCGCAAATCGACGCCATCACCGCCCGCCTGAAACACTCCAAGACCGGCCTGCGCGATCTCGTGGAAGCCATCGTGTTGAGCGAAACCTTCCGGACCAATTAACCATGGCCGCCCTGTTCCAAATCGGCTCCTGAATCCCCGTGTTGCGGATGAGTGATGAAGCCGGAGCGAAGGCGTTTTACGTCGATTTCCTTGGCTTCGAGATTGAGTGGGAACATCGGTTTGAAGACAGTCCGGAATCACCCCTTTACATGCAAATCCGGCTTGGCCAAGCGGTGATTCACCTCAACTGTCATGCGGCGCCGGACGCTCCACCCGCGGAGGTGCGGATACCGGTTCGTGGTGTGCAGGCTTTCTGCGACCATCTCCGATCCGTTGAATCCAAGTTTCCCAAGCCAAGCGTAGTGGATCCTCGTTATTCAGGCAAAAACACGGACATGAACCTGATCGATCCGTTCGAAAATTACCTGATTTTTTGGGAACCAATTCACGAGTAAACTAAGCACTTGGCCAAGCGGCTGGGTTTGAAATTGGCACCATGTCGGTTTACTTTTCGCTGCGCATGATCCGTTTGTCGTCAGTCTTAATTTTCGGTATCGGCTTGGTTGCATCGCATCCAGCCTATGCCGACGAGGTGGCTGCCGATGTTCTGTTCGTCCGCAAAATCCAGCCGTTATTCAAGGTCAAGTGCCTGACCTGCCACGGGGATGATCCGGAGAAACTCAAGGGCGAATTGGATATGCGCACGCGCGCCGGCTTGCTGGCGGGGGGCGAGAGTGAGGAACCCGTGCTTGTGCCGGGCGAGGCGCTGGCCAGTCCGTTGTTTTTGGCGGTAACCCGCGAACATGAAGACGATTGGTCCGCCATGCCGCCCAAGGCTAATGACAAACTCAGTGCCGAACAGGTCGGTTATGTGAAACAGTGGATTGCTGCCGGCGCGCCTTGGCCGGATGCCAAGCGTATCACTGCCATTCTCAAGGATGCCGATCCATGGGGCGAGACCGATGGTGTCTTGGTGAAAACCAGTGGCGGACTGGATGATGGTTGGACGAATCGCAAGTATGATCCTGAGAAACTGTGGGCGTATCAGCCCGTGAAAAAACCGGCGGTGCCGGCGGACGGGCACCCGATAGATGCTTTTATTAATGCGCGTTTGCCGGAGGGATTGGCGGTGGCAAAACGCGCCGGCGCGGTGGCGTTGATTCGGCGTGTGACGTACAACCTCACCGGACTGCCGCCAACGCCGAAGGAGACATTCGAATTTATCGCGGCGTGGAAGAAGAATTCGGATGCCGCTTGGGCGGCGTTGATCGGACGGCTGTTGGCTAGTCCGCATTACGGCGAGCAGATGGCGCGGCATTGGCTGGATGTGGTGCGTTATGCGGATTCGGCGGGCTTTTCCAACGACTACCCGCGACCGCACGCGTGGCGCTATCGAGATTACGTGGTGCGCGCCTTCAATGCCGACAAGCCGTACGACCAGTTTGTGTGCGAGCAGATTGCCGGCGATGAACTGAAGCCGAATGATCCCGATCACGTGATTGCCACCGGCTTCCTGCGGATGGGGCCGTGGGAGCACACGGCAATGAGCGTGGCGGCGGTGACGCGGCAGCAGTATCTGGATGATGTGGTCAACTCGGTCGGCGTCACTTTTCTAGCCAACGAATTGCGCTGCGCCAAGTGTCACGATCACAAATTTGATCCGATTCCCACCAAGGATTTTTACCGGATGCAGGCGGTGTTTGGTTCGGTCAGTTTTCAGGACCGCAAATTGCCTTGGCAGAAAAACGAAAACCTCGCGGGACTCAAAGCAGATCGCGAGCGGTATCAACGGCTGCAGAAGGCGAAGGCTATTCGCAGCATTACCACGCTGCCTGAGGCCGATCGGCCGGTGAAAAAATTTGATCAAGAAACCGAGCGTATCGGCCACGGCAAGGTGAACAACAAGCGACGGCAGCAGCTCAACTATCAACTCAAGCGCAGCAGTCCAATGGCATTTTCGGTGGCCAACGGCGCGAATGATCGCATCCATATTTTGAAAGGCGGCTCGATCGAATCACCACAGGCCGCCGTGAGTCCGGGCGTGTTGAGCCTGTTTGCCGGCTCGGAAAAGGGCGCGTCGGTCACCACACTAAAAACCGGTCGACGCACTGAGTTGGCACGGTGGATTGCCAGCAAGGACAACCCGCTGACGGCGCGGGTGATCGTGAACCGCGTGTGGCAATGGCATTTCGGTCAGGCGATTGCGGGCAACCCGAACAATTTTGGCGGCACCGGCAAGCGCCCGACGCATCCGGAGTTGCTCGACTGGTTGGCGGCGACGTTTGTGGAGGAAGGATGGTCACTCAAGCAGTTGCACCGTCGCATTCTCACCTCGGCGGCATACCAGCGGGCAACGGCGCATCCGGATTGGGAGGCATTGATTAAGCTGGATCCAAACCGCACCAGCTACGCCGTTTTTGCCCCGCGTCGGTTGATCGCGGAGGAATTGCGCGATGCGATGTTGTCGGTATCGGGCGAACTCAATCGCGCGATCGGCGGCATCCCGGCGCATCCGGAGATCAACGAGGAAGTCGCCATGCAACCGCGCCACATCATGGGCTCGGTGGGCCCTGCTTATCAGGCCGATCCCACGCCCGCCCAGCGCAACCGCCGTACCCTTTACGCCGAGCGCATCCGCACGCTGGCCAATCCGATGCTCGAGATTTTTAACAAACCCGGTCCGGACGTCTCCTGTGAACGGCGCGATTCCGCCACCATCGCGCCACAGGCATTTACGCTAATGAACAGCCCCATCCATCACGCGCGCGCCCTCGCTTTTGCCGCGCGATTGGAAAAGGAGCGGCCGGGCAATTTGGACCGCCAAATCGTCCGCGCCTTTCAGCTAGTCTTTCAACGCCAACCCACCACGGCGGAAACGAAAGCCTGCCACACTCACATCGCCAAGATGCTGGCGCACCACAAAGCCACCGCACGGGTGAAGGTTGAGCCACCGAAATATGTCATCCGCCAAATGGTCGAGGAAATGACCGGCCTCGATTTCTGGTGGGTCGAGGACCTAGATATTTATTCCAGTGATGACTTTGTGTCTGACCTGAAGCCATGGGATGTGAACCCTCCAACGCGGGCCTTGGCGGAGCTGTGTTTGGTTTTGTTTAACAGCAACGAGTTTGTTTACGTGTATTAGTCATGAATCGGCGCGAATTTATTTACGGAGTCAACGGTGGCCTGGGGGCCTTGGCGTTTCATTCGATGTTGCGGGCGGAGGAGGCGAAAGGGCCGCTGGCGCCGAAGGTGGCGCATTTTCCGAAGGCCAAGGCCAAGCGGTGCATTTTTCTCTTCATGGCCGGCGGGCCGAGCCACATCGATACTTTCGATCCCAAGCCCAAGCTGCGCGAAATGCATCTGCAGAAGTTCAAGCGCTCGAGCAAGTTTCTCTCCGCGATGGGCTCGGGCGAACGCTATTACGTGCAGAGCCCGTTCAAGTTTCGCGAGGCAGGGCAGAGCGGCATCGATCTCTGCGAGCATTGGGAACAGCTCGCCAGCGTGGCCGATGAGCTGTGCGTGTATCGCGGTTGTCAGGCGGAATCGATCAATCATCCCACCGCCAATTATCAAATGAACACCGGCAACCGATTCGGCGGCGATCCGGCGATTGGCTCGTGGGTCACCTACGGGCTCGGCTCGGAGAATCAGGATTTGCCCGGATTTGTCGTGCTGCCCGAGGTGGCCTATCCGCAGGGCGGCGCGGCCAACTGGTCCAACGGCTTTTTGCCGCCGCACTTTCAGGGCACCACGCTGCGCGCGAAGGGTTCGCCGATTCTCGATTTGCACCCGCCCAAGGGCGTCACGCGCGAGCAACAACGCAGCAACCTCGATCTCCTGGCACAGCTCAACAAAAACCATGCCACCCGGCGCCCTCGCCACGCCGAGTTGACCGCGCGCATGGACAGCTACGAGCTGGCCTATCGCATGCAGATGAAAGTGCCGGGCATTCTCGATCTCGGTCAGGAAAAGGAAACCACCCGCGAGGCGTACGGGCTCAACGACGATCGCACCAAGGAATTCGGCCGACGCCTGCTGCTGGCGCGGCGGTTGCTCGAGCGCGGCGTGCGCTTTGTGCAGGCCTACACCGCCGGCTGGGATTCGCACGATTACCTTGCCAAATCCCACGGCGAACGCATCCGCGCCGTCGATCGCCCCATCGCTGCATTATTAAAAGACCTCAAGCAACGCGGCATGCTCGAGGACACACTCGTCGTGTGGTGCGGTGAATTCGGCCGCACCCCGGATAATGGCCGGCGCGGCGGCGGCGAACGCCTCGGGCGCGATCACAACAAAAACGCCATGCCCATCTTCCTCGCCGGCGGCGGTGTGAACAAAGGCCACACCATTGGCGCCACCGACGAGATCGGCGAAACCGCCTCCGAGGTCGTCCACCCCATCCGCGACTTTCACATCACCCTCCTACACCTGCTCGGCCTAGACGACAACAAACTCACCTACTTCCACGGCGGCCGCTTCAAGCAGCTTAGCCAGACCGGCGGCGAACTGATCAAAGAATTGATTGGGTAAATGAGAATGAGAACTATGAAACTGTGCAGTTTGCTATTTGGATTTTTTTTGGTGGCGGGAGCCGGCTTGGCTAAGCCGCATGTGTTGTTCATTTCGATCGACGACATGAACGACTACATTTCGCCGCTGGATAATCATCCCGGAATCAAGACGCCGAATTTCGATCGCTTGGCCAAGCGCTCGGTGACGTTCGCCAACGCGCACTGTGCCGCGCCGGCGTGCCACCCGTCGCGTGTTGCGGTGATGACCGGTGTGCACCCGGTGAAGTCGGGGATTTACCGGAACATGTTCGGAGCACATGGGCCGAGGTGGCGTCATGAGTCGGCGATGCTCGAAAACGCGGTGGTGTTGTCCCAGCATTTTCGCAATCACGGCTACCGGGCGCTTGGTGGGGGAAAGATTTTTCACACGCTACAGTGGACGCCGGGGGACTCACAAAATGATCCCGAGGCGTGGGACGATTATCGCGGCGATCCCAACGACCCGATTTCGGCCGATTGGCCAAGGCCGAAACTGGTGTCGGATATGGATGCCGGTTTGACCAAGGGTCGTCCGCTTGGCGGGCACTCCAGCAGCCAGTTGTTTGGTGCGGCACCATTGCCTCAACCAGAGGAGAGCTACGGCGACCACCTTGTCACGGACTGGGCTATCGAACAGATGAAACAACCGGGCGACAAGCCGTTGTTTCTCGCAGTGGGCCTCTTCCGTCCGCACATCCCGTGGGAGGTGTCCAAGCGTTGGTTCGATCTTTATCCGCTGGATGAGGTCCAGCTACCGAAGCATCTTCAGGATGACATTGCGGACGCGCACAGTCACGGCCGGCAGGGTTGGCACAAGTGGGTGACGGATAATAATCAGTGGAAAAAATTCATGCAGGGCTATCTCGCGAGCATCAGCTACGTGGATCATCAACTGGGTCGATTGCTGGATGCGCTGGACGCCTCGCCGATGAAGGACAACACCGTCATCGTTTTGTGGAGTGATCACGGATTTCACATCGGCGAAAAACAAAACTGGGAGAAATTTGCCCTGTGGGATCAGACGACTCGCGTGCCGTTTTTTGTGCATGCTCCTGGGGTGAGTCGCGATGGTGCCTCCACGCGACAGCCGACCACCCTCACGGACATTTATCCAACTCTCTGTGAATTGGCGGGGTTGCCGGTGCCGGAGTTGTGCACAGGTGTTTCGCTGGTGCCGCAATTGAAGAATCCCAATGCGCCGCGTGATCGGATGGCATTGACGGCCTTTCAATTCTGGAACGAGAAAACCCCGTCGCTGGCCGTGGCGGATTCCCGGTATCGGTTCATCCGGTACGGTGATGGATTTGAGGAATTGTACGACCTGGAGAAGGATCCGCATGAATTCAAAAACCTGATCGCCGATCCGCGCTTGGCCAAGGTGAAGATTCGCTTGGCCAACGCGCTGCCGAAAAAGGTCACACCGATTCAGAAGATTCCGCAGGATTCCCCGTTTCATAGCGGACGCAAGCGCAACTAATTTCAATTCACATGAAGAAACTAATCCTATTAATTGGATTGTTTGCCGGGACGCTGCATGCGGCGCCGGTGAACATTTTGATGATCACCGTGGACGACATGAGCGCCGACTCGATCGGGGCGTTTGGTGCCAAGCTGCCCGACACCACGCCGAATATCGATCGCTTGGCCAAGCAGAGCCTGCGCTTCGCCCACGCGCACATGACTGTTGGCAACTGTATGCCCGGGCGCAACGTGATGTTCTCTGGTCTGATCTCCCACAACAACAAGGTCGAAGGCTTTTATCAGGTGAAGAATCCCGGCTGGCCGCACATGGTCGACCTGATGAAAAATGCCGGTTACTTCACCGGCATTCGGGGCAAGGTGTCGCACTCCACTCCTTACCAGCCGTACGCTTGGGATGCCAATCTCGACACCTTGCCTGATGGTTCAAAAGCGCACTACAAGGATGCCGAGTCGTTCGGGATCTCCACGACCGATGGAATCCAAAAGGCCAAGGCCGCAGGTAAGCCGTTTTGTCTTGTGGTGAATGTGTCCGATCCGCACAAGCCGTTTTGGAGCAAGGTCAAGGGTGGTGGCGAGGATCCGCATGTGCCGTCGCGAATTTTCAAGGCGGACGAAGTGCCGATTCCCGGTTTTCTTTTCGACGATCCGGAAGTGCGGAAGGAACTCGCCTTGTACTATTCCAGCGTGCGGCGTGCTGATGATTGCGTGGGCAAAATCCTCGAGGCACTCGACAAGAGTGGCGAAGCCAAAAACACGGTCGTGGTATTCCTCTCCGACCACGGGATGCCGCTGCCGTTTGCCAAGACGCAGCTGTACCACCACAGCACTCACTCCCCGTGGATCGTTCGCTGGCCGGGGGTGACCAAGGCTGGAGCGATCGACAAACGACACATGGTTTCCGCCGTGGACATGTTGCCAACCCTGCTCGACATCGCCGAGGCAAAGCATCCGAAACGCCTCGATGGCCGCTCATTTCTGCCGTTGATCAAGGGCCAAAAGCGGAAGGGCTGGGGGCATGTCATCAAGGAGTACAACGAGAACTCCGGAGCATCGCGCGATCCCATGCGGGCGATTCAGTCCAAAAAGTACCTCTATATTTTTAACCCGTGGTCGAACGGTGAGCGTGTCTTTGCCACCGCGACAACCGGCACGGTGACCTATCGCCGGATGGCCGCCTTGGCCAAGTCGGACCCGCGCTTGGCCAAGCGCTTGGCCTTGTACAAGTACCGTGTGCCGGAGGAATTGTACGACGTTGCGGCCGACCCCGACTGCCTGAAAAACCTGATCGACAGCTCCGGGCATCAAGCCGCGCTTGGCCGTTTGCGTAGGCAACTGGAGCGTTGGATGGTGAAAACTAATGACCCGTTGCTGGAGACGTTCAGGCGCAGGGACGACGCCGAGTTTCGCGAGTCAGTCGTCCAGACACAGGAACGGGAGGCAATGGCTCGCCGGGCAAAGCGCCGGAAGAAAAAGTAGCTGATTGATTTGTGAAAAGAGCTTTGCCTTACAAGTTTCGTTGGGTAATCCTTTCCGAGATGAAGTCCAAATTCGTTTTATTCGCAGCCTTGATTAGTTTGTCTGTTTCTGTTGAGGCAGATCCGAAACTCAAGCCGATTTTCACTGGTAAGGATTTATCCGGTTGGGCGGTGCCCAAGGGGAATGACAAGGCTGGGTGGTACTCGGTTGAAAAGGGTGTGTTGAAAATCAAAAATGGCCCGGACAAAAAAGGATCAATTCTTTGGACGAAGAAAAAATTTAGGAACTTCGTCATGGAATTTGATTTTCGTTTCGGCGAGGGGACGGTGGACAGCGGGGTGCACGTTCGCAATAAAGACCAGATTCAGATTGGGATTTCCGGCTCGCTTAAACGGGATATGACATGTTCGCCGTACATTCCTGGCAAGGGTTATCCGGTTGAGGCGAAGAACATCAAGAAACTTCTCAAGCCCAAGGACTGGAACACGATGAAGATTCAGGCCGTGGATAAGCAGTACACTGTTTGGTTACAGGGTGAAAAAGTGATGACTTATAAATCGGACTCAGCGATCGAGGAAGGTCCGGTTGGCATTCAACTGCACGGCAATCGTGTCATGGCCATTGATTATCGAAAGATCAAACTGGCCGAACTGCCCTGATTTTTCGGAACAACTTTTTCGCGACTTCTGTCCTCATCCGGGGCAGAAGTTTCTGTTATTTGGAGTCGTTGACGGGTACAACCGCTGCACCAATAAGTGTCATGAAAATCGATCGTCGTACTGCAATCAAGACCGTTGCCGTTGGAGTCGGTAGCCTGGCAATCACGCCGGAATTCCTGCGTGCCGCGGATGGTAAAAAACTATTCGGAGAAGGGTTTGCCAATCTTGAGACGCTCACCACCGGTGAGTGGTGGAAGCGCCCGGGCAACAATGGCAAGCCTGCCCCTCGGGGACGCAAGGGCGCGCCACCGAGCATGAACGTGCCGAGGGATCAAGTGGTGGCATTCGCGATGTACACCCATCAGGGGGGCGTGCTGAAGCTCTCGGCACAACTCTTCCCCCTCAAGCCCGGCGAAAAGCGCGAGGCACGACTGGAACTCATGTTGCCCGGTCAAAAATGGAGCGTGGCGGCCAGGGCGGAAGTGCATTATCCGGGATGGGACGCTCATTTTCGGATTGAAGACTGGGACAACACCAATGACGTGAAGTACCGGGTGTGCCACGGCGAGAAGGCGAAATTCGAAGGGCTCATCCGTCGTGATCCCGTAGACCGCGACGAGATTGTGGTTGCAAACCTTTCGTGCAACTCCAGTCGCACGACCGGGCCGCGTGATGAGATCGTCAGGAATCTCCGGCGGCTCAATCCCGACCTGTTGTTTTTCGGTGGCGACCAGCACTACCGGCACACCGAGCACACCACCGGCTGGATTGAGTTTGGCTTGCAGTACCGCGATGTCATTCGCGATCGCCCGACGGTTTGCATCCCGGACGATCACGACGTCGGCCATGGCAACGTTTGGGGCGAGAGCGGGAAGCGCTCGACCATTCGCGGCGATGCCGATGGTGGTTACCGTTATCCCGTCAAGTACGTGAATCAGGTGCAGCGCCAGCAGACCACGAGTCTGCCGGATCCAGTCGACCCTGAGCCGGTGAGCAGGAAGATCGGTGTTTACTTCACCCGACTGAACATCGGGGGAGTGGATTTTGCGATCCTAGAGGATCGAAAATTCAAGAGCGGCCCGGCGGGCAAGATTCCAAAAATGGGACCACGCCCCGACCACA
The DNA here is from genome assembly GCA_002453165.1 of Verrucomicrobia bacterium UBA6775. Taxonomy (GTDB): domain Bacteria; phylum Verrucomicrobiota; class Verrucomicrobiia; order Limisphaerales; family UBA1096; genus UBA1096. The sequence continues at coordinate 2,241 of DKGH01000106.1, read as the reverse complement.
TCAATGACCCGAAGTATGACCCGAATAAAATCGATCTGCCGGGGTTGCAGTTGCTTGGCCCGCGTCAGGAAAAATTCCTCGAGGATTGGGGCGCGGACTGGACCGGTGCCGAGATGAAGGGCGTGCTGTCGCAGACCGCGTTTTGCGGGGCGGTACACATGCACGGCGGACGAAACAGTCGACTCCTAGCGGATCTGGACTGCAACGGCTGGCCGCAGACTCCCAGTCGCCGGGCGCTGTCGCTCATTCGCCGCGCCTGGGCGGTGCATCTTTGTGGTGACCAGCACCTTGCCGTGGTCGTGAAGCACGGCATCAACGAGCACGGGGACGGGCCTTACGGCTTCACCGGTCCGGCTTTGGTGAACACGATTTACGGTCGTTGGTGGCATCCGCTCGACGAACAGCCGGGGCCGAACCCCGTGCCGGACAGTCCGCTACCGTGGACCGGTGATTTCAAGGACGGCCTTGGCAACAAAATCTCGATGATGGCTTACGCCAATCCCGAAGACCGCAGCGATGAGCGCAAGCGCGCCGACGGGTTTGGTATCGCCCGTTTCAATAAAAAGAAACGCGAGGTGACCTTCGAGTGTTGGCCCCGTTTTTGTGACGTGGAAGATGGAGACAAGGCGCAGTACCCCGGTTGGCCGATCACGGTCAAGCAGGAGGCCAATGACGGACGCAAGGTGGCCGGTTATCTGCCTGAATATGTTTTTGCAGACGGCAAAGACTGCGTCGTGCAGGTCGTCGAGGAGGCGAGTGGAGAGGTGCTTTACACCACCCGCTCGCGAGGTGGACGTTTCCAGCCCAAGGTTTTTTCCAAGGGGAAACACACCGTGAAGATCGGCCGCGAATTGCCGGACGCCAAAACATTGAAGGGGGTTGTGTCCAAGCCGAAGGCAGCGGCTGGCCAAGCGCAGGTCAGCGTTTAACAGCGCTTGGCGAAGCGCAACTGTTGTGATTGCGACGAGACTCATTGCCGTGGTGATGCTGGTTTTTGCCGGCATCAGCATCGCGTGCCCAGCGGATCATTCGGTGCTGCAGGTGTTCGAGAGTCATTGCGTCAAATGCCATGGCAAGAACGGCAAAACCAAGGGCAAGGTCAATCTGCTAAACTTCAAGTCGACCAGTGACCTGACTGGCGACATCGATCTGTTGCAGGACATTATCGACGTGATCGATACCGGCGACATGCCGCCCGAGGATGAACCGGGATTAAAACCGGACATCCGGGAGTCTGCTGTTGCGGAGTTGCGCGACCTGCTCAAGCTCGGCTTGGCCAAGCGAGCAACTTTTCCCAAGACACCCATCCGGAGGATGAATCGATTTCAGTACAATAACGCTGTGAAAGATTTGTTCGAACTCAAAGTGGAGGTGTTTTCGTTGCCGGAGAAAATGATGCGCAGCTACGGCTACTTTGACCCGGCGTCGGGCAAAATGCCGGACACGGTGCACGTGGGTAGCAGGCCGCTTGGCAAGTCGCAAATGATCGAGCCGCGTCTGGCTGGAGTGGGGCCGTTCCCGCAGGATCTGCGGGCGGAACACGGATTCGACAATCGCGGGGATCACCTCTCGATGTCGCCCATCCAGATGGAGGCGTTTTACAAGCTGAGCCAGTCGATCATGAGCAGCAACGATTTCACGGCCAAGCGCTGCGGCATCTGGGGAGAGTTTTTCGCTGAATCGCAGGCCGAGGGGGACGAGCTTGACCGTTTGGTTCATGAGCGCTTGGCCAGATTTTTGCGACGGGCGTTCCGCCGACCGGTTGCGCCGGATTTGGTTTCGCGCTACGCCGCGAACGTGAAATTGCAACTGAAAGACGGGGTGCCGTTTGAAAAAAGCATGAAGAACATCGCCTCGGCAGTGTTGTGTTCGCCCCGTTTTCTGTACCTGTACGACCAACCGATCAAGGGAGTCCGGGATGACTTCAACCTGGCCTCGCGCCTGTCGTTTTTCCTGTGGGGCAGCATCCCCGACGACGAACTGCTGGAGTTGGCCGAAAAGCAAACACTCCATCAACCGGCAGTACTCGCAGCGCAGGTGGATCGGATGCTGAGTGACAAACGTCTCAAGCGATTTTGCGACAGCTTTCCCGCTCAGTGGTTGCAGTTGGAGCGCATCATCACAGCGACCCCGGATCGCACGTTGTTCCCGACTTTTTATGCGAACGCCTATCGAACCAGCATGCACATGATGCTGGAGCCGCTGTTGCTGTTCGAGGCCGTGTTGATTGAAAACCGGCCG
>DKGH01000024.1 GCA_002453165.1 Verrucomicrobia bacterium UBA6775 | reverse complement strand
TCACTGCGCATCCGGCGCTTGGCTGACTTAATGTTCGGCATCGTTCAAAATTTCGCAATCCTGCGAAAAGGGGCGGAGAACCTACTAAAAATCCCCACCATGTCAACAGGTTAAATGGCGAATTTCAGCCCAGAATCTCCTGTAGTTGGGTGGCGATCTGGAGGAAGACCTGGGATGGGGCGGATTCCGGTTCACCGGCTACGACCGGCACGCCGTCATCGCCGCCCTTGCGAATCTCCGTGAAAATTGGGATCTCTCCGAGGAACGGCACACCCTGCCGGCCGGCTTCGTCCTGCCCGCCGCCGTAGCCGAATATCTCGACGCGCTCGCCGCCGGGCGCAGTGAAGTAGCTCATGTTTTCCACAATGCCAAGAATGGGCACATTGACTTTTTTGAACATCTCGATGCCCTTGCGGACGACGCCCAGCGAGGCTTCCTGCGGAGTGGTCACGATAACGCCGCCGTCGAGTGGCACGGTTTGGCAAAGCGAAATCTGCGCATCGCCGGTGCCGGGCGGCAGATCGACGAGCAGGTAGTCGAGTTCCCCCCAGAGCACTTGCGAGATGAATTGCTGGATGGTGCGCATGATCATCGGTCCACGCCAGATGACCGGCTGATCATCCTGCAGGAGAAAGCCCATGCTCATCAGCTTGATGCCGTGGTTCTCGAGCGGAACCAGTTTTTCGTCGCCCTCGGTGACTGACGGCCGCTCGTTGACACCCATCATCAGCGGGATGCTCGGCCCGTAAATGTCGCAGTCCAACAGGCCGACGCGCGCACCGCGCTTGGCAAGGGCACAGGCAAGATTGGCGGACACGGTGGATTTGCCGACGCCGCCCTTACCGCTGGCCACGGCGATCACTTTGGCGATGCCGGGAACCCTGGTTGCCCCCTGCGCCTGACCGGGTGCCTGCCCACCGGCGGGAGCATCCTGCCCTTCCGGTTGCTGGATCTGCACGTGCGCCACGCGGATGCCCTCGATGGCCTTGAGCGTGGATTGGCACTCGTCCTTGATTTGCTGGGCGACCTCGGCGTTGGCACTGGTCAGGTGGATCGACACGCTCACGGCGCCGTTGGCCACGGCCACGTCCTTGACGATCCCGAAGGAGACGATGTCCCTCGAGTAACCCGGGTATTTGACTTCCTTGAGTGCGTTGAGAATCTCGTTTTCGCTGGGCATAAAACGCGGCGGGACTCTTGCGTAAACAGCGGGCGTTGGCAAGGTAACAGGCGAAACTGCGGCCAAGCTGTAACTTTTCGGCAACCAGACAAGTCTACCGGTGTTGTCTAGTGAGGCAGCAAGCTGCCGTTTGCATTATGCGACTTTCGATTATTTCCTGTGCCGCAGTCGGGTTGACTTGTGGGATTCTCGCTACTAGCGCGCTTGGCCAAGCGGCGAAACCGGCACCCAAGAAACCGGGCACACCGCCGCAGGTTGGTGCCCCGATCAAGCTCGAGCGAACACCGGCCGAGGGCGAGAAGGCACTCAAACGGCTGCCATCCCGGCGACTGCCCCCCGGCGCCCGGAACCTCTCCCCGAACCAACTCAAGTCCCGTCGCGAGCAGATTCAACAGCGGCGCCTAGCCACGGTCCGCAGCCGGATCACGGAACTGGAGACCAAGCGGAAAAAGGGCCGGATCACCGAAAAGGAAAAGTCATTGCTCAACTCGCTCCGACAGTATCTGGCGAACCATCAGAAGAGGCTCAACCGCGAACGAACGACCAAGCGCTTGGCCAAGCCCTCGACGGCCCCGGCCCCGGCAAAGCCTTCCACTTTGCCCCCTCCCAAGCCGCCTTCGATACCCAAGCCCCCCATCCTGCCGCCACCTCCCAAACCTGCACCGAAGAAAAATTAATTCCACCGGGTCGACCCGACGCCCGCCTTTCGATGGAAGCCACCGCACCACTAGCAGACACGGATCTCCGAACTGATGAGGAGTTGATCACGGCCGTGGTGGGTGGGGAGGTCGACAGCTTCGAGGAACTCATTGTCCGCTACCAGCCACGGATCTTCGGCATGGCGCGGAAATATTTCAGAAACGAGTCGGACGTGGAGGATGTCGTGCAGACGATTTTCACCAAGACGTACCAAAAACTGGGTAGTTTCAATCACACCGCGCCTTTCGAGCACTGGTTCATGCGCCTCTCGGTGAACACCTGTTACGACGCGCTCCGCCGCAAGTCCAAGCGTCACGAACAGGCGATCACCGACGTGATGTTTGAAAACGAAACCGATGACGCATGGCACAACCGGCTGGGGAGCATCCCCGATCCCAACGATCAGGAGGCATTGGACAAAGCCAGCGAACTGGTGCACACCGTCCTCGGACAGGTCTCGGAAAAAGCGCGGATCGTCCTGACTTTGCAGGAACTCGAAGGGCGATCGATCAAGGAAATTGCCGAGATCACAGGCTGGTCGATCTCGCTTGTCAAGGTGCAGGCATTCCGTGCCCGAAAAGAAATGCGGGCCGCCGTGGAACGATTCCTGAGCCGGGAGGAAAGATTGTAACCCATGCCCAATCAACAGCGTTATATCAACGAGGCCATGAACGCCGACGAAACCGAACAGAAAATACTGCAACTCGCCAAAGCCATCCCGGCTGACGAACGGGTGCCGTCCGGTTTTGCCATGCGCGTGATGTCCCATGTTCGCGAGATTCATACCCGCGAAACCAGTCAGGCCGACGAACAGTTCCTCCGCCTGGCACGAAACATTCCGGCCAACGAGCATGTGCCGTATGCCTTCGAGAAACGCATCATGGCCCACGTGCGAGCGTTGCTGAACGAAAACCCGTTCACGATCTGGTCACGCATGCTGTGGCGCGCTGTGGCGCCCTGCCTCGGCGTGATGCTACTGGCAATCGTGCTGGCCTTTGGCCGGGGCGACTCAAACGGGACGGAACCATTGGCCACCGTCGATCCACCCGTTGAGGCTCCCGACCAGAACGCCATCGACTTCGAAACCGTCCTGCTCGCGTCGTTCGACGACCTCGAATACACATGGTAAACGCTTGGAAACCCATCTTGGCAGCCATCGTCATCTTCGCCGCGGGCGTGGTGACCGGCGGTCTAGTCTTGGACGTGGCCACACCCCAGCCGGCGCGCGCGTTCCCCCGGACGTTTAACCCTGACCGCGGCCATCACGGTGCCGAACATCGCCACGGCTCCCGCATGGAAGGCCAACTCAACTGGTTGATGCGCCGCATCCAGCGTGACCTCAAACTCACCGACGAGCAAACCGCCAAAGTGGAGGCGGCGTTCAAGGAGAGTCGCGAGGAGATGAAGGTCGCCTTTGAGGAACTGCGACCGCGGTTGCGCGCCTCCACCGAGAAGCTCAAGGACAAGCTCCGGGGCGATCTCACCGAGGAACAGGTCGAGAAATTTTCAAAGTACCTGCGTCCCCCCACATCGCGTGACCGCTTCAAGGGAGGCCCGGGCAAACGC
>DKGH01000103.1:3678-5960 GCA_002453165.1 Verrucomicrobia bacterium UBA6775 | reverse complement strand
TCCACCCCGGACGCCTTTTTCAGGATCGGGCCTAGCGCCTTTTTCATGCCATCCCAGTTGCAGTCGAGCGACACGTCCGCGATGCGGAGATTGTCAAAATCCCGCTTGGCCAAGCGCACCCTTTCCGCCCCCGTCGAATACTGCGGCCCCCAGCCGCCCCCGATCACGCTGTGATAGGCGGACTTGATTTTCAAATGACGGGGCGAAGGGACGAGTTTGATTCGTGTCTTGTCGATGCCGGCACCGACCACGTGCCAGCGCGGGCGAATACGGATGCCGTGAGTCTCGTAGTCGCCCGGGAGAAATCGCAACACCACGCCGTCTCCGTACAGGCCAAGCTCACGGGTGAGGCGCTCCAGCGCTTGGCCAAGTGTTGTTGCCGTGGAGGCATCGAGCGGCTTGGCCGAAGTAGTGCCGTCACCAAACGAATCGTGCGCCGCGGCAAGCCAGACCTCACGCTTGGGTGGCTTGGGCCACTCCACCGGCTGCGCCCATGCACTTGGCCAAGCGAGCAGCAACACCACGAACCAAAACCATCGAAACAGGATTAACACCGCGCTTGGCCAAGTCTGGCCCCGCCCCACCCATTCGTCAACGGATTGGACAAACAGGACAAAAAAACTCCCTGTTAACTTAATAAGAATGGACTCCGAAGGGTGGAATGCAATAACCGCTCCTTCGGAGTTTTTTTCATGGAACCGCATTTGTGACCTCGCGGAGCCGGCAATCCAAATACCCCAAGCCGAGGCGGGTTGATGACTTTGGCTTGAATCGGAAGCGGGGTTATTGGCTACTTGGCGAAACGTAAAACGGTGGCGGATGAGTTGACAACAGGCGAAGCGGTATCGGAGCTGACGGTGGTGGCGGTCAACGAGACGCTGACCAGCGAGCGGCTTGACCGATATCTCACAACACAGTTGCCGCACATTTCGCGCAGCGGAATTCAGCGGCTGATGCGCGAGGGTAACATTTTAGTGGACGGCAAACCGGCCAAGCCAACGCAGCATCCGGTCGCGGGGCAGACGGTGGAGATCACCTGGCCGGTTCCGAAGGAGGTCGAGGCCCGGCCGGAGGAGTTGCCGCTGGAGGTGTTGTTCGAGGACGACGACCTGATCGTGATCAACAAGCCGGCCGGAATACCGACCCATCCGAGCAACGGCCACGAGAGCGGCACGCTGGTCAATGCGCTGCTGCACCACTGCGCCGGCAGCCTGAGCGGGGTCGGCGGCGTGGTGCGCCCGGGGATCGTTCACCGGCTCGACATGGACACAAGCGGCTGCATCGTCGCGGCCAAGAACGACGCCGCCCACCTTGGCCTCGCCGAACAATTCAAGGACCGCGAAGTGGACAAGCGTTACCATGCGATCGTGGCCGGGCGGCTGGCCAATGAAGAGGGGGAGATTGATGCCCCGATCGCGAGGCATCCGGTGCATCGCAAACTGATGGCAGTGCAGCCGGGCGCAAGTCGCAACGCACAAACCGGCTGGCGCGTGCTGGAGCGCCTGGCCAAGTGCACGCTCGTCGAGGCCACGCTCTTCACGGGGCGCACGCACCAGATTCGCGTGCACTTCAAGCACGTTGGTTTTCCCCTGTTCGGCGACACGATGTATGGCTCCAAGGCCACGGCGCAACTCTCCGGCGACACTGGTGTGCATGCGGAGCGGCAGATGTTGCATGCCCGGCACCTGTCCTTCACCCACCCGCGCAACGGAGAGCGCAAATCATTTGAGGCCGCTTGGCCAAGCGACTTCGAGGCAACATTGAATGCCCTGCGGGCGGCAGGCGGTTGATTTGGAAATGCTGGAACTTTGGATAGCCTTTGGGGTGGTGCTGCTGGTCATGCTGATCGGCCTGTTCGGCAATCTCATTCCCGGCGTGCCGGGCACGTCGCTCATCTTTGTCGGCGCACTGGTGCATCAACTTTACTTTGGCGACAACGGCGGGATGGGTTGGATCTGGCTGACCGTGCTGGGTTTCCTGATGCTGCTCTCGTTCCTGATCGACTACGTGGCCTCGCTGCTGGGGGCCAAAAAATTCGGGGCCTCATGGCGGGGTGTGCTCGGGGCATTTGTCGGGATCATCGGAGGACTGGTCATCTTCCCGCCGCTTGGGTTAATCATCGGACCGTTCGTCGGGGCGATGGGTTTTGAATGGGCATTCGGCCGCGAAACCCGGGATGCCGCCAAGGCCGGGTTCGGGGCTGCGCTGGGGATGATGCTGGGCATGGTCGGCTCCGCGATGTGCGGTGCGGTGATGATGGGCATCTTTTTAATCGCCGCATT
>DKGH01000103.1:1963-3290 GCA_002453165.1 Verrucomicrobia bacterium UBA6775 | reverse complement strand
GACACGCTTACCCACGAGCCGAAGGATGATTCCCTCTCCAGCGAGTCAGACAGGCAGCCGGTCGAACCGGTCGGGGTGAACGACTAGTCGTCGGCCGGTTTTTCGTTCTTGAGCAGAGATTGCATCGCCTCAAGCGCCTCTACCCCAAGCTGATCGTTCTTTGCCTCGGTGCCGAGCGCCTCGTTGCTCTTGGCGAGGTCTTCGCCCAGCATCTCCATTTTTTGACCGTACATCTCGGTCGATTTCTTTGGCTGTTCGTCGCTCATTTGGTGAAAAGATACCCTAAAAACCCTGTAAAAACAATGAACAGATGCCCGTTTTTATCGTCGAATTCCGTTGCCAAAGCCCATCGACGGGCGTACCAAAGCGATCCAATGAACTTGATTCATACACTGACACGGAAAGCCGCTCTCGCGATCGGCGTTGCTACCATTCTCTCCCTCCCCCTCAATTCACAGGCCGCCGACGGCTGGCTCGTAGACTTCGAGAAAGCCAAGGTCCAGGCTGCAAAGGAAGGCAAAAGCATCCTCATGGAATTCACCGGTTCAGACTGGTGCCCACCCTGCAAGGCGCTGGCCAAGGGCGTTCTCACTCAGGAGGTGTTCAAAACCGAGGCACCAAAGAATTTCGTATTGCTCAAGCTAGACAACCCGAACGACAAGTCCAAGCAAACACCGGAGGAAATTGAACAGTATAAGGTGCTCAGCAAGCAGTACGCTGTTCAGGGTGTCCCAACCATTTTTCTGACGGATGCCAAGGGCAAGCCGTACTGGCAAACCGTGGGCTACAGCGGCGACCCAGCCGACAAGTACGTGGCCAACCTGAACGCCCAGTTGGCCACCTTGGCCAAGCGCGACGCCGCCTTTGCCAAGGCCGAAAAAGCCAAGGGCACCGAAAAAGCCAAGCACCTGGCCGAAGGTCTCTCTCTCGTCTCCAACGAACTGGCCCTGAACACCTACAGCGATGAGGTAGCCGAGATCATCAAACTAGACGCCGACAACAAGGCCGGCCTCAAGGCCAAATTCGAGGGCCTGAAAAACAGCGTGGAGTTCAAGTCTGAACTGGAGGCCGCCATGCGCAGCGGTGGCGCCGATCCCAAAGGCGTGCTCGCCGCGATCGACAAGTTGATCGATGAAAAGAAGCCAACCGGCGAAGCCCTGCAGGAGGCACTCTTTTACAAGGGCTCCATCTACTTCCGCGACGACAAAGCCAAGGCCAAGGCTGCACTGCTTGAGGCTCAGAAACTGGCGCCGAACAGCGAGACCGGCCAACGGATCAACGGCATCCTCGACCGCTTCTTCAAGGAGGAATAGGCCGCTTGGCCAAG
>DKGH01000103.1:516-1625 GCA_002453165.1 Verrucomicrobia bacterium UBA6775 | reverse complement strand
CGCTTGGCCAAGGCCGGCGCAGGCACCCCTTTCACGGGCACGGACAGCACCTGCTGCCGTGCCTTTTTCGTACCGCCTAACAATGTGACGATTCATTTTTACCCAAATAAAACGGGAAAAAAGGCGTTGACACCTGCAGGGTTGCACGGTGTTATCGCCGCCGACCCGGTGCGAGCAACCCAGCTTCAAACCACCTGGACACAGGTAAATCCTGAATGAGCGACAAACAGTTTAACATTGCCATCGTCGGACTTGGCTTCGGCGCAGAATTCATCCCTATTCATCAGGCGCACCCAAATGCAAACCTCATCGCCGTCTGCCGACGCAATGAGGCGGAGATGAACGCCGTCGCAGATCAGTTCAACATCGAGAAACGATACACCGATTACGACGAATTGCTGAAGGATCCGGAGATCGATGCCGTCCACATCAACTCCCCCATACCCGATCACGCCCCGCAATCGCTCAAGGCCCTGCGCGCCGGAAAACACGTGATGTGCACCGTGCCGATGGCGACCACCATCGAGGAATGCGAAGAGCTGTGCAAAGCCGTCGATGAGACCGGCCTCAAATATATGATGGCTGAGACGGTCGTCTACAGCCGCGAATTTCTGTTCATCAAGGAACTGTACGACAAGGGCGAGTTGGGCAAACTGCAGTACCTCGCCGCGAGCCACCCGCAGGACATGGACGGCTGGCCAAGTTACTGGGAGGAAATGATCCCGATGCACTACGCCACGCACGTCGTCAGCCCGTGCCTTGGGATGGTCGATGGATTGGCCGAGTACGTCAGCTGTTTCGGTAGCGGCACAGTGCGGGATGACATCGCACAAAAGAGCGGCAACAAGTTTGCCGTCGAGAGTTGCCACATCAAAATTCAAGACAGCGACCTCTCCGCGCATATCTGGCGCTTCCTCTACGATGTTGCCCGCCAATACCGCGAGAGCATCGACGTGTATGGCAGCAAGAAGAGTTTCGAGTGGACGCTGGTCGAGGGCGAACCGAGCATCCTGCACGTGGCCAAGCGGCCCGAGGCGGAGATCCCCGAGAAGGTGGACATCCCCGACTTCGCGCATCTACTGCCTGAGCCGATCCAAAAATTCACGCAG
>DKGH01000103.1:0-151 GCA_002453165.1 Verrucomicrobia bacterium UBA6775 | reverse complement strand
CTTTGTGCAGGGCGGAGGCCACGGTGGCAGCCATCCGCACATGGTTAACGAATTCCTGAGCGCACTGGTCGAGGATCGCGATCCATGGCCAAATGCCAAAACCTCTGCCAACTGGACCTGCGTCGGCATCTGCGCCCATCAATCCGCCGAG
>DKGH01000132.1:3176-5297 GCA_002453165.1 Verrucomicrobia bacterium UBA6775 | reverse complement strand
ATGGACTTTTTTGTTCTGGCAGCGGTGCCAGCGACCGAGGCGAAGACCGCCTGGCAGTTGTTGCAGCAGGGCGGCCCGATGGTCTGGGTGCTGTTGCTCGTCTCGGCGTTTGCCATCACCGCATTCCTTGAGCGGCTACTTTATTATCACCGTGCACAAATCAACGCCTCCGAGTTCATGGCCGGCGTGCGGACGGTGTTGAAGAACGACAACGTGGTGGAGGCGGTGGCCATCTGCGATGCCACCCCGGGGCCGGTCGCCCGCCTGGCCAAGCTGGGCATCCTGAACCGCGACCAATCGCACGAGCGATTGCGCGAGATGATCGATGACCACAGCCGGGCCGAGGTGCCGCGCCTCGAGAAGCGTCTGAACATGCTCGGCACCATCGCGCAGATTGCGCCGCTGCTTGGCCTGCTCGGGACGGTGCTCGGGTTCATCGAGATTTTTCACGGCGTCGACCTTGCGGGTGGCAACTGGGTGCTCGCCGAAGACCTGGCCGGCGGCATTTGGCAGGGACTGATCTGCATGGCGCTGGGCCTGGCCATAGCGGTCCCGTGCACCATCGCGTTCAACTACCTCGTGGCACGGAAGGATGACATCGCGTTGGACATCGAGAAATCAACCTCTGAGCTGCTCACCATTTTGACATTCGAACTGACGCCATCGAAGGGTGGTACATCGCGGGGCACCGCAGCTCGCAAGGTGGCAAAAACAGCCAAGCCGAAGGAAAAGTGAAGTACCCCGGCAACATCAAGCCGCTGCACGGCGGGATCAACGCCGCACCGTTCATCGGCGTGTTGTTCCTGATGGTGCCCATGCTGCTGTTCCACACGTTTTTCGTGTTCAAGCCGGGGGTCGAAGTGAATCTATCGCTGCCGGTGTCCGCCCAGAAAACCGGTGTCACTGATCCGTCACTGTCCATCGCGGTCGATGCCGATGGCGTGATGTATTTTCATAATCGCCAGGTGCTCCCTCTGGTGTTTTCCCGAACAGTCGAGGAGACGGAGGAGGGAACTCCCCTGGCGGACTGGGTGATCAATCGTGTTGAGGAACTGGACAGTAACCTGGTGATTCGGTTGGTGGAGCAGGGGCGTGTGTTGCTGAACAGCAAATCGGCCGAGGCCGAGACCCAGTTGAAGGCGGGACACCAGATTGAGCTGGATGTGCCGGCGACGGAGTTGCTGCGCCGGCGAGTGGAAAAGGCAATCGAGCAGGGTGGGCTGGAGCCGGACAAGGTCTCGCTCCTGATTCAGGCCGACAAGGCGGTACGGCACGAGACGATTGTCGCCTTGTGCGGCATGGCCGGAGAGGTGGGGGTCAACCGGGTGCTGTTGGCGACGCGCCCCACCGATTTTTCACGGGCGCCCGAGCCGGAAAATTGATCGTGCGATGGACGAACCGGCAACAGGCACACGAACTGTAAACGGCATCTCAGGCCGGACGATTGTCCTGTTAGCCGTGCTGATCTTCATCGGGCAGATCGGCGTGTTGGCCTGGCTTGGCAGTGGGGCGCTTCCCGCAAAAAAAATCGTGACGGCGCCGGGATTGAAGTTGATGCCGGAGATTCTTCTGGTGCCGGACCATGGGATCGGCGAGCCGTTCAGCGACCCCATGCTATTCGCCCGTCCCAACCGACGCGGGTTTTCCGGCGCGGCGTGGCGAGGTTTTGAAAAAGTGGATCACCAGTTGATCGACTGGGACGAACCGGGCCGGCCACTGCCCAATGAGCCGGGGGTGCTCGGCAGCCGGTTCCGCGAGGCGTTGCCCAATCATCTCGCATTCGAGTCGGACATTCCGGCCAAGCGCTTGGCCAAGCCGATGGAGGTGGCCCTGCCGCCGTTGGCCATGCGGGGCACCTCGGAGATGGAGATTCGCGGCGGCTTGGCCAAGCGGCCGCTTGTCCGCTCGATCACCGTGCCCGGGCTGACTCACGGCGAGGCGCTGCAACGGACACGGGTTCGCATCGGGGTCAACCCGGACGGCTACGTGGTCTCGACCACGCTGCCCGGGCGCTTGGCCAAGCCGGGGTCGCCGCAGGCGGAAGCCGATCAGCGCGCACTGGATCTGCTTCGAGGCATTCGGTTTGATCCGGCCAAGGATACCAAGCCGCAGCACGCGGGG
>DKGH01000132.1:0-2774 GCA_002453165.1 Verrucomicrobia bacterium UBA6775 | reverse complement strand
CCCCCCCCGTGGCACCCATCCCGGTCGCCCCCTCATCGTGATGCAACCGGGAATGATCATTTTTCTGTGCTTCGCTTTTACGGCGGGGGTACTGGCGGTGCTGGTGACGATGTACGAGTTTCGGCGAAAACGCTTCGAGCCGGAACCGACGGAGGATCGATTGTTCCGCTGCGGCGACTGTCGCTACGTTTACACGGATGACCCGGACGTGGATCAGTCCCGCTGTCCGGAGTGCGGCCGTTTCAATACACCATTCGTTTTTTAACGGGGCGCGCTACCGCTGGTAGACAATCATCGCGCCATAGTCGTCGAGGTACTTTTGGGTACTGGGATCGAAGTGCGCATAGTTGACTGACTGGATGCTGATAATCTGGTCGCGATCGAGTTTAGCCAGGAATTCATTGAGCACGTCATCGAACTTGTCGTGCCCGAGTTCGATGCACTCCCCGCGCTTGATCGTTTTGACGCAGATCCGCCCATCGCCGGACATCGCCTCCTCCTCGGCTGCCTTGCTCTCAACGAGGACTTCCGGTTTTCCCTCGTGCACCGGCACGGAGTATTTCTTCGACTCCGGCTTGGCTTCCTCCTTGGGCGGGGCCGGCGGAGTCTCGATGACGGTGACATTTTGCTCGCCTGGTTTGGGAATCTCAAACGGCTTGGAACAGTTTGGACAGTCGATCTGCTCCCCGGATATAGATTCATCGGTGGTCAGGTTTTGGCCACAATGCGGACAGTCAAAGTTGAGGTCTGCCATGTTGCTGGAACGGTTGCTGAACAGGTCGATTCTGATCTCCTTGCCAAGGTTATGCCAGCCCAAACACACGATTTTTGAGTTGCACCGCGTGGGCGTGAAAGGCAAATTTTCCCCTGCCCGGTGATATTTTTGAGTTTTTAGAGAAAAAAAAGTTATGAAACGTAAATTTAAACGATCGTTTATTGACAAAACCCTCCGCCGACGCGGCTTTACCCTTATCGAGTTGTTGGTGGTCATCGCAATAATCGCAATTCTAGCCTCAATGTTATTGCCGGCCCTTGCACAAGCAAAAGCTCAAGCCCAGAAAATATTTTGCCAAAATAATGAAAAACAGATGGGTTTGGCTTTGACTATGTATGTTGGAGAAAACAAGTATTATCCTGGTCACTGGGATGCTCGATCAGGGATTGGTCCATCCAAGTATGTTGAGGGTAAATACGCCAATAACGCGGTGGCTTGGCCAGGGCGCCTTTATGCCTTTGCGCCAAACACAGATATGTTTGTTTGTCCTTCTAAAAAAGGTAAAGGCTCCGAAAGGTTCAAGTGGAAAGATTATAAAGGCAAGGATCCAACAAAAAAAGACCCTGCATTCCCTTTTAATCTTTATCCAGGCTCGGGGGCATTTTTTACCTATGGAATCAACGACTGGGGGGTTCGGGAATTTGTTCGTGTAAAGGGGCGTACAATGGGTCTTGGTGGAGACATTCGTAGCGAAGCAGACTTAATCCCAGAGAGCCATATTCGTAATCCCTCGGATATGATTTGCATCTCAGACACACAAGCAGACGGTGTTTGGGATTGTGCTGTTGATCCAGCCGATCCCGGTACCTTTAACAATCCAGCTAAAGAGTGGCCCAGTAAACGACATCTTGCCGGTTCCAACATAGTTTTTGCAGATGGGCATGTTGAATATCATAAGATGCTTGATCTTGTTGGAAGGAAGGCAACTGGTGCCTACAAGGACAACGCTGCTCTAATGATGAAAAGGTGGAACAACGACAACGAACCGCACAGAGAGTGGTGGTGAGTCGATGAACGATAAAGTAAAGTTACTGCTCGCGGTTTTGGGTATTCTTGTTGGAGGCGGTTTTACACTTTCCTACCTCGTTTCTCCAAGTGAAAGTGAGGATTTTCCCGATGGTGGGACTTGGACCAAGTGTAGTGCTTGTCAGGAAATGCAAGTTATTGACCCTGAGATGCGAGGCAAATTCTATGACGAAAACCCCAATATGGTTGGTAGGCCAATGGTATGCCCTAAATGTAAGAGAGGATCCTTGGTCGATGGGTTAAAATGCCCAATCAATGGTTGTTTTTATACTCAGGCAATACAGTCCAAGGATGGAACACCGGCCTGCCCTGTCTGTAAATTGAAGCTCCTTTAGCAACTTAATCAACGTTTTTTCTTAATGAGACTCAATCGACTAATCCCATGTCGTGCGTTCACATTGATTGAATTGCTTGTGGTGATCGCAATCATCGCCATTCTCGCCGGGTTGCTGCTGCCGGCGTTGGCCAAGGCCAAGGGCAAGGCGCTGGGCATCAAGTGCCTGAGCAATACCAAGCAGTTGTCACTCTGCTGGGTGATGTATGCAGGGGACAATGACGACAACCTCGTAAAGAATTCAATTCAAGGTGGCAACAAACAGTCCTGGATTGATCCGTCATTCAACATGCGCAACCCAAGCCATGCGAAGGATGTGCGGCATCTGCGGCAGGGCAAACTTTTCAAGTACAACGAGTCGCTGGAGATTTACCAGTGCCCGTCGCAGCCGATTTTCGGGAAGGGTAAAAACAGCTATGTGCCGGTGCGGAGTTACTCGATGAACGGTCACATAGGCGGGGTCTTTGCTGAGATTAGCTGGGTGCAGGGTAACCAATATCCGCCCCGAGTTAAGATGGCAGACATCATCAACCCGCCGCCGTCACAGTCTTTTGTTTTTTTGGACGAACACGAAAATACCATCGACGATTCCTTCTTCGCTATCCCTGTTTATGCTGCCAAGCATTGGCAAAACTCTCC
>DKGH01000247.1:7623-10341 GCA_002453165.1 Verrucomicrobia bacterium UBA6775 | reverse complement strand
ACTGTGGGAGGAGGTTCCAGTTTGCCGGTTTCAAAGTAGACCGGGAACCATGCTGAGACGGAATCGTTGGCTGGCTGGACGAGGTGCCTTTGGTCGTTGACCATCATAGTGCGTGGTTCATGGGCGGGGCGTTTCGCGAAGATGACCCCGGAGACCGGCCCCTTTTTTCGGGGAGGGAATCCCGGGGGCGAGAGTTTAAGTATCGCTGGTTCACCCCAGACGGCCCAGTCGTAGGAACTGTTCTTGAGGGAATCGACCGCGAGGGTGAGAGTGGTTGGTTTGCCGGCGTAGGAGCTGATGTCGATGGCGTGCGCGGCCCATTCGTTTTTCCGGTGGGCCTGCCGGAAGATGGATTCACCGTTGAGCCGAACTGAAAACGCGACGCCATCCTCGCGATTGGTCAACTTCGCCCCGTCCGACAAGCCGATGCTGAACGCGAGGAACAGTTTTTCTCCCCCGGCGAGCGTAGGCAGGCCAAGCGCGTAGTCGATCGTGGACACGCTTGGGTCATGAAGCGGGTGATGGTAGATCGACGGCTTTTCGACACCACCACAAATGCCGCTTGGCCGGATGGAGATTTCAGCAGCATGCTGTGCCTTAGCCTGTGGGAGCCGATCGATTAGGTCGGCGACAATGCGCGCCTCGTCGGTCTTGTGCGCTTGGCCAAGCGCGGTCAGCCCAGTGAGCAGGCAGGCGAGTGTGGCCAGTTGCGTTTTTAAAAACCGACGAGGTTGCGGTTGCATTCCTTGATGTGAGGATAGCGCTTGGCCTCGATCGCGTAGTAGGCCTTGAGCAGGTCGACCTCGATGCCGATGTCCTCACGGATTTTTTGCAGCGGCCAGTCGAGATAATTTTTGTAGTCCACCTTGGCCAGCGATTGGCAGTCGGACACGAAACCAAGCCGGACGGCGTCCTTGAAGATGTGCAGATCCTCGTCCGTGAACTGGTAGTCCTTTGGGTAGACGTACTTGGTGATGAAACTGAAGAGGCGCTCCTCGGTGGTCGTGACGCGGTTGCTGCTGCCCATGGTGAACCCAAGCACGAAGGCCTCGTCTTTGATCATCACGCCCCGGCCGAGGAGGATATGAATGTAGTCGTGCGTCTCGAGGTTGGTCGCGCCGTGAAAAATGTCGATGCCCGGCAGGTCGAACTTGGGGTTCTCGACAAGCTGGATGATCAGTGGCACGTCGTCCTGCTCGAGGCCAAATTCGTCCAGTTGCGAGTAAGCTTGCTTGAGGGTCAAATCCGTGGTGGACAGGGGGACGAACCAGTTTTCAACTTTTTCTTCGATCGTCATAAGCCAGAAGTGTGCGGGCACAAAATAGACTTTCACCGGGGAAATGAAAAGAAAATGGCGGATGGAGCAAAAAAGAGCGAAGCCCCGCCGGACAGCAGGACTTCGCGAGTTCAGGGGATGGAGGCCAATCGCACCCCGTCACAATCTATAGAACAAACGGACGCCAATGGCGCACCAAATGCGGTTTTCGTGAAACAGTACCAACCAAAAACACGATTGCCGCGTAAAAATGTGGACAACCCGTGTCATAAAGTGTTCAAACGAAGTTGGTTGTGACATGAAAAAAAAATTGAGGTAATGGTATAATTCAATTTGACAGGCCTGAAAACCGAGAGCAGGATTTCAGGGAGTTCAAAGAAATTTAGCTATGAGAACAAAAAACCTGATTCAACGCGTGACCGTGTTTGGTATCGGCTGCTTTGCAGCCGTCAGTTTTTTGGCCCTGCCAACCGCCAAGGCTCAGCCCCGTCCGGGTGGACTTTTCGCGCCGCCTAATACCGGCGCACCCAAGACCCGCGTGGGCGGAGGCGTCCGAGGCGGCCTGATGCTGCCGAACACCGGCGCACCGAAGACACGAATCGGAGGCGGCGTTCGCGGTGGGTTGATGTTGCCGAACACCGGCGCTCCTCGGACTCGCGTCGGAGGAGGTGTCCGAGGAGGTCTAATGCTGCCGAAGGTGGGTGCCCCCAAATCCCGCGTGGGCGGAGGAGTCCGCGGTGGATTGCAACTGCCAAACGTCGGTGCACCGAAGAATCGGGTTGGCGGTGGAGTCCGTGGAGGAGAGGGCGAGGATGCCAATCACCTCATGTCCATGCCGGTGGTGCACGTACTGACGCCAGAGTCGATTGGGTACACCGTTTCCGAGTCGCCGATGCTTTACTACTACGTGACCGATGACACCACGCTGGAGTTTGAGGTCACGGTCAACCGTGACGAACGCACGCTGGTTCAAATGCGTCGGTCGGAAAAAATCAAGGCTGGCATCCACGCCATCTCGATGGAGTCGCTCGGAATCAAACTTGAGGAGGGCGCGGACTACGAGTGGAACGTTGCGTTGATCCCGAACCCATTGCAGGGCTCGCTGGATATCACCTCCACGGGTGGCATTCGCCGGATTGCAGCCAAGGAGCAGATGAAGGACTTCAACGACTACGGCAAAAATGGGATTTGGTACGACATGTTGCACGACCTCTCCACCCGACTGGAAGCGGACCCGACCAATGCCAAGTTGCTCAAGGAGCGAGGTGATTTGTTCAAGCAGGTTGGCCTTCCGGAAGTTGCCGAGCTGGACTACGCCCAAATCAAAACCAAGGGCTGATTGCCCTGACATATAAACATATAACTTTGCAGACGGCGGGCTTGGCCCGCCGTTTTTTATTGACCCTCCATCGTATCAGCCAAAATATGACGGCCGTTGATTT
>DKGH01000247.1:0-7225 GCA_002453165.1 Verrucomicrobia bacterium UBA6775 | reverse complement strand
TGGCCAAGCGCTTGGCCAAGTGACGGTTGACTCCTCGTTTGGCAACGCCGGGGCGTTGGCTGGCCCGAATTTTCAAATCCCCGATACGCATGGCAACACGGTCGGTGGCAACCTCTTCCACAGTTTTTCAGATTTCAACATCCAGACTGGTGAATCGGCGACGTTCACCGGGCCGGATTCCATCAACAACATCCTTGGCCGAGTCACCGGGGGTGACGCCTCCAGCATCGATGGGTTGATACGTTCCGAGATCACGGGCGCGAATCTTTACCTGATGAATCCCAATGGGTTTTTGTTTGGTGAAAATGCGAAGGTGGATGTGGACGGGGCGTTTACGCTTTCGTCGCGAGACCGAATCAATCTCGGCAAGGATGGTGTTTTCCTTGCGCGGCAGCCGAACAATAGTGTGCTGACCGCTTCGCCACCGCAGGCGTTTGGTTTTCTTGGAGGCAATCCGTCCGGGAAGATTTCATTTGATGGCACGCGCTTGGTCACCAGTGGATCGGTTAACGTGGCCGGAAGTGAAGTCACGTTGAACGATGCCCGATTGGTTTCCGAGTCGAGTGCCGGCAACTCCGGCGACATTATTGTTGAGTCTGACGGCGTGACAATTCGCAAGGGCCAACTCCGCACCGAGTCCATGGCGGGTGATGCCGGCAGAGTCATTATCAGTTCCCGAAAGCCGGTATTGATCGAAGATCCGGACGCGGTGCCGGACTCCGGCGAGGGGTTGGATCGCGGTGAGTTCATCGACAACATTCGGAATCGCGATGTGGCGTTTGGGGATGAGACCGGTATTTTGAGTTTGGCGAATGGCGGCGGCAAAACCGCTGGCATCACCATCGCCGCTCCCTCGATAACCATAAAAGGTGCCGGCATTTACTCAGTGACCTCCAAGGGTGAGTCGGGTGAGCTTGGTGATTCTGGGAATATTTCATTAAGCACTGGTGCGGCAATTCTCGAACACGCCCGGGTGCAACTCGGCTCGGGATTGTCAACCGAGCCGGCGGAAACGGGGATCAGTGTGTTGGCCCAAAACGGGATGAGCCTGGCCAAACAGAGCTATCTGTTCTCCGAGGCGGGGCTGAGCGTCTCCGGCGGGGTGGCCATCGTCGATGGGAGCTTGGTGGAGGCGCAGCAGTCCAAGGTGACTCTCGGCGGCGGAATGAAGTTGAATGCGAACAGCGCATGGAACACGGAATCGCTGGAGATCGCCTCGCCTGTGCTTGAGGTGTATCAGAGCACAATCCGCTATGAGGACGAGGCAGCCATCAATCTGGCCCGGGACTTGAAGTTGGTTAACAACAGCGAGATCACCGGCAACATGCTCGAGCCAAGTACTTTGGCTCTCACCGGGCGAAACGTCCTCGTAGGCGGGCGATCCCAACTCGACGCAGGACTCGGAATCGACATGAAGTTGACCGGTGACTTCGATCTGTCGGGCGAGAGCCGCGTGCAGGTAGGGATTGATCGGCTTCAAAACCCCGATGCAGTGGTGAGCTTTCCCGAGGGGCAACAGGTGGGCCATCTAAACCTGAAGGCCCGCAGCGCCACCATCGCAGAGGGCGAGTGGGAAAGTGATTTCAAGCTTTTCACTCCTTACGGCGGCACGATGAACCTGGATATCGCGAACAACTTCGACATTGAGTCCAACGGCGAGGTTTACCTGACCGATTATGCAGGGAACACAGCTAGTAAAATGACGGTGCAGGCAGGTAGTCTGTCGATCGATGCAGCCGGCTTGCGGGCTGATGAGATGGACATTGACGTGACCGGCCTGTTGAAAATTGGTGAACCCGAGGCTGTTTATTCCAGCGGAATTTACGGTGGCCCAAACGATCCCCGTTTGATCGACATCACGGCGGGGGAAGTGCAGATGTTTGGTACAGGAGGGATTGTGCTACAAAAGGACGGGGTGAATGAAGTGTATCGGGGTGCGATCAGGCTCGATGTCACGCGCAAACTTACCGTGGATCGGAACACGATCAGCACCCGCGGCTATTACAAGCACGACCAAAATAACGTGGCCGTGGGGAGTATCGACATCACCGCCGCGAACATGCGCCTGCAAAACAATGCCAAGATCGATCTGCCGGCCGGGATGGTGCCGGAAGGGGTCGAGGTGGGCGGGTTGAATGTCGATATCGACAGCATTCTGCAGATCAACAATTCCACCATTTCAGCATCAGTCGAGGGCGCGGCATCCGATCGCGCGGATGTTTTCCTCTCGGCGACAATCCTCGAGATGAATGGAGCCAGGCTCGAGCATGTCGGCTATTTTTCTGAGGTATACAATCAGGGCGCCCGTTATCTGCGCGATGTCGATGAGCCGGTGTTTCTTTCCGGCCACGGCTCGATGTCGCTGAGCGCCGAGAGCATCCTCGTCGCGCGCACCGGCACACACATCGAGATGCACAACGGCGCATTGAAACTTGGCGGCCAGGAGGTCTCGTTGGACGGTATCTCCTTGGATTCGATCACCGACTGGCAGGCAGACGGTTTGGATACAGCGCTTGGCCTGTCGGTCAAAGGGGGACAGCAACTGGTCATCGCCAACAGCCGTCTAGGTAGCCACACGATTACCGGCGGGGCACATCACGAATTCGAGTTCGAGGCTCCTGTGGTTGAGTTCAGAAACAACCAACTGACCATGCTCGATGAGGTCGCAGGCGGTGCCGGTAATCTCTCACTACGCGGTGCCAACTCGGTAACAATTCAGGATTCTGAGCTGACCTCCATCGGGATGAACACGGTTGATCCGGCTGTGAACGGCAACGACATTCTCATCGAGGGCCGTTCGTTGATGGTGAAGTCGAGCGTGATCAACACCACGGTTCGCGGCGGTGGTGACGCCGGCACAACCAAGATCAATGCCACGGGGGCAATGCTGCTGACCGATAGCTGGATTGGCGGCGTCGATGCCCCGCTTGGCCAAGCCCAAAACACGGCGATAGCGATCGACGATACCCTGGGTGATGCGGCGAACATTACCGGTGGCGTGATCGACAGTTCGTACGGCTTGGGTAAGGGCGAGAATGTCTATTACAGCTTGGCAAAGCTGGAATTGCGAGGGGGCGACCGCTTGGCTTTCGGCGAATTGGGTGCCGACCAAAAACGGGTTCTGACCCGCGTGACCGGCGGCGAGTCGTCCGTGCTGGATGGTACGGTTGATCTCGGGGCCAAGCAGGGCGATTTGATCCTGATGAACCCAAGCGGGTTTACAGTCGGGCCGAACGCTCAGTTTGAGAGCGTGGGGGCACTGACGCTTTTCACCGGGAGCTCGGTGGAGTTCGACGGTGGCAGCAGCGTGAATTTGCAAACTGCGGCTGATGCGTTGCCCGGTACGGCGCCGATACGATTTGTCGGAGGTGACGCCGGTGCAATCGACGTCATCGGCACGACGCTTGACCAAGCGAACCTGTCGCTCGTCGGCGGGGATGTGAGTTTCCGCAGCGGCGCCTCGGCGATGACCATCGACGGCTCACCATTACGCCTCGACGTCGGCAGTTTGAACCTCTCCGGTGGGAGCGTCGTCGGGACGTCCAGCCCGGAGGGAGGCATCGGCGGCGCAATCCAGATTGAGGCTGACACATTGAATCTAAACGCCGGGAATATCCGGACGGTCGCCTTGGGCGGGCAGGGCGGTGCGGTTGAAATCTCCGGCGGCTCATTCGTGGCAAACGGTGGAGTTATCGAGTCCCTCTCGTTTCCGGGAGCCAACGCCAACGGTAGGGCCGGTGCGGTTTCCATCTCGATGGCAGATAGCATTCGCGGTACGGAAGGGGCGTTTGTCGATGCCGCCTCGTACGGTGACGGTGGTTTGTCGCCTGTTTTATTAAGCGCACCCAGCGTAGTGTTGGATGGCCCGGATTTCGATCGCGCCAGTGGCGTCCAAATGATCGCCTATCAGGGGCCGACATCGTCCATTTCAATCGCCGGAAATCAGGTTTCAGCGCCGATGGGGCGGCTGATCAATGAGGCGCGTAACGACGCCGGTCTGGTTGTTGGAGAAGACTACGGTGCCATCTCGATCACCGGCCGTGACGTCAGCCTCGGGCATAAGATCGATGATGGTTTGCCCAAGACGGTCGCCACCAGCCTGAGCTTTTTCACCCACTCAAAAAACAGTAGCCGCACCGGGGACATTCGCGTCTCCGCCGAAAACGATCTGAATCTTGGTGGCGTATCGATCCTTCAGGAAGGACTGCTGCTGGCCGGCAAGGGATTCGTTGAGTCCGGGCCGGTTGGGCGTGGTGGTGACGCACTGTTCAAGGGTCGCAACGTAATTGGTCAGGCGACCCCGGATCCGGTTCTCTGGTTCGACAGTCACTACACCGGTAACCTCACCTTCGAGGCGGAGGATCAGCTCACGCTTGGACTGAGCCGGTTCATCTACGTCAACTCTGACCCCTCTTCGACACACGCATTGACGTTAAAGGGTAAAAACATCTCGCTCGGATACGAGGAGCAGTTTAACCAAAATCGCTGGGGCACGAGCTTCCTTTTGGTTCACGACGACATCAAAAACTACACGGCGCCGAACCTCGTCATGCGCGCCGAAGAGTCGATTCAATTCCACCCCGGTTTCCAGACAAACGACGACTTCGACACGGTTGGTCCGAATAAGGGCATCCCGGGTGGGCACGGTGTTTCATCGGTGGATATTCAGGCGCAGGACATCGTGTTCAACGCATCCAAGCTCTCGCTTCACAGCAACTTTGAACACCACATCGCGGCGGCCGGTTCGATTCAATTCACGAAGGGATCGCAAATCGAACTCTCCGATTCCGACACAGTGAACCTGCCGGTCGTGAAGGGCTTAATGCTCGAGGCGGGCACGCTGGAGATGGATGGCACGACCTATCTTAGGAGTTGGAGTGAATCCCGGTACGCGGCAGGTGATTTGGGATTGAAGGGCGATACGGTGCGCCTTAACGGAGCACGCGTGTTCTCCGAGAACCTGGCCAACGGCGGAGCCGGCAACATTCAATTGACCGCCAACGAGATCGATCTTTCCAGCGGTGCGCGGGTGCAGAGCCTTATGCGTGCCGGCGGTGATGCCGGCGACATCGGATTGGAAGCCGGGACGGTACGATTGGCCGGCTCCTCAGCAATTCAAAGCGGTGTGGCACTGCCGGGCACAGGGTTCAATCCCAGTAAGCATCAACCCGGCGCTCACGGTGATGCCGGCGACATCACAATCAACGCCGCCACCGTGAGGTTGGATGAAGGCAGTTCGCTCAGCAGCATGGCGCTGGATATTGGTCGTTCAGGCGACGTCACGGTGACCGGAGAAAACATCCAACTGGACGGCCGTGCCTATATCTCAAGTAGCACCGACGCTACGCAATGGGCGGGACGCTTCGGGATTTTCGATTCGACCTACGATCGGGACATCGACCAAAACGGCAGCATCACTCTGGCCGGCGAAAACGTGACCCTGACCGGCGGTGCCTACCTCAAGAGCACCACGCGGATGCCGCATCGACAGGCCGGCAGCATCGCGCTTACCGGCGGACAGATTGACTTGACCGGAGGCAGTTCGGTCATCAGCAACACCGAGCCGTCTGCCATGATCGATGCCTGGCGTCAGCACTTGAAGTTGACCGGCCCGGCAGGGTTTGGCGATGCCGGTGAAGTGACCGTCAACGCCGCCAAGGTCAATATCACCGACAAGAGTCGCTTGGCCAGTGACAGCTTCACCGACGGCAACGCCGGTCGAATCGCCATCACTTCCGATGAAGTTGCCATCACGGAAATCGGCAGGGTTTACGCCGGTGCGCTGAACGAAGGCGATGGCGGCGCGATCGAGATTGAGGCCGGGCAACTGCGCTTGGCCAAGCGCGGCGCGATCGTTGCGGACGTACGCGACTCCGGCGACGGTGGCACAGTTCACATCAAGGCCGACGAGATGATCGTCGATGGCGCATCCGTTTACGGCAGCACGAGCGGGGAAGGGCAGGGGAGCCGCGTGAAAATTAATTCAGGCGACCTGCGCCTAGCCAAAGGCGGGCGAATCGAGAGCGCTGCATTCGGGCTTGGCCCAGCGGGCGAACTGGAGATCAACGCCTCCCGGGTGAGTATCGTGGGTGAGGGCGAGTGGTTCGATCCCAAGGACGTCGATGCCGAGCCAAGTGGGGAAATCGCCCGGAGCGGATTGGTCACCGGCACAGTGGCGGAAGGCGAAGCCGGCACGATCCATTTGACCACACCCGACCTCGCCCTCGACGCCGGTCTGATCGGCAGCGCCAGCACCGGCACCGGTGAGGCCGGGAGTATCAACGTCAACATCACCGGGCAAATGGTACTGCAGAATGACGGACAGGTCTCCGTCCGGTCGTCACAGGCAGATGGCGGCGACATCACCATCAACACCAGTGGCCATGTACTCGTGGACAACAGCGAACTGAGCGCCTCGGCCAAACAGGACGGCGGCAGCGTTCGGTTGTACGGTGACGGTAACTTTTTCTTCCGCGACGGCCGTATCACCGCCGAGGCAGGGCAGGACGGCGGCAACATTTTTGTTGAGGCACCGGAAACACTCGTACTCAACCGAGCGCGACTTTCCGCCAATGCCATCTACGGGCACGGTGGCTACATTCTCATCACCGCAGACGGATTCCTGCCGTCGGTGGAAACCAGCATCACCGCCTCGTCTGAGTTTGGCGTTGAGGGGACAGTCGAGATTCGCACGCCCGACACCGACGTCGGCAGCGGGTTGGTCATCCTTCCCGAGGCCCTCGTGAGCCGAAATATCAACCTCGCCGAACGCTGCGCCCTCCGCCTTTCGGGTGACGTCAGCAGCTTCTTCCTCAACGGCGAAGGCGGCATCCCGGTCTGGTCCTCCCAAAGCTACCTCCCATCCCTTCTCGACAACGAAACCGAATAGCCTCTCACTCCGGCAACCCAACAAACTGGAGGGACAAGCCTGCGAGTCCACCCGCTTGGCCAAGCGCGGGAATATCGAATACCGAACAAGGAATGTGACAAGGTAGGGACGGCTGTCTCAGCCGTCCTCGGTATTGCAGGATGCACAAGACGAACCCCAAGGGGCGGGGCGAATTTGGATTGCTCCGGCAGAGCGAATCGGCGACGGAGCTTTGGTAATCTCAGCGACCGTTTTTCTAAAACCGTTCCGATTGAACCTGTGTTCCTGGTTTTCTTTGCGGCTGATCTTTCAAGAATTCTGCAGTCAAATCCCCGCTTGGCCAAGTGGGTGAAAATG
>DKGH01000175.1 GCA_002453165.1 Verrucomicrobia bacterium UBA6775 | reverse complement strand
TTCCACTACCTGCTCGAGGGCACCGACACCGGCTGGCGCGCCACGTGGCAGTACCGCAGCAACCGCAAGTTCGCCGAGCACGGCGGCTACAACCCGTGGATGGCCGATGGCCTGTGGAAACCGCACTTCGACGGGCAACCGGCCTACCTCACCCCGGCCATTTCCAACTACTCCGACGGCCCTTGCGGTTTTGCCTACAACCCTGGCACCGCGCTCAACGAAAAATATCAGCGCCACTTTTTCGTGACCGAGTTCCCCGGAAAAAACGTCCGCGCATTCCGCACTGAACCGGACGGTGCCGGCTTCAAGATGGTGGGCGAACACGTGGCGCACCACGGCACGATGACCACCGGCATCAACTTCGGCGCGGACGGCGCGCTCTACCTCGCCGACTGGGGCAATAACGGCTGGGCGCCGCACGAGAAGGGCCGCATAATGAAACTCGACGCCCCCGGCGCGGCCGATCATCCGCTACGCAAACAAACTCGCAAACTGCTCGGTGAAGGCTTCGTCAAGCACACCTTGCCGACACTGGTCGACCTACTCGCCCACCCCGACCAGCGCGTCCGACTTGAGGCGCAGTTTGAACTGGCCAAGCGCAACGAGGCCAATGTGCTGCTGGCCGTGGCGAAAAAGAACGACTCCCAACTCGCCCGCGTCCACGCGATCTGGGGGCTGGGCCAATTGGGCCGTAAATCCCAGTCAGCCGTCCTGCCGCTCAAGCCGCTGCTTCGCGACAGCGACCCGGAAATCCAGGCACAAGTGCTGCGCGTCGCTGCCGACGCCTATCACGAGGGCTTCGCCGATGAAGCGCAAAATCTGCTCTACTCGCCGAACCCCCGCGTGCAGTTGTTCGCCGGGATGGCCCTCGGCAAGATCGGTTCCAAAAAACACGTGCCGGCCGTCATTCACTTTCTCGCAACCAACGACAACAAGGACGTTTTCCTTCGGCACGCCGGCGTCCTCGCCCTCGCCAAGGCCGGCGAGGAGTCACCCCGCAGCGTTCTGCAACTGACACGGCACGGCTCCGAGTCGGTGCGCTTGGCCGCTGTCGTGGCGCTCCGACGCATCGGCAATTCCGGCGTGGCAATGTTCCTCAACGACACCAGCGAAAAAGTGGTCAACGAGGCCGCGCACGCGATCCACGATGAGTTTTCCATCCCGGCCGCCATGCCCAGCCTCGCGGGATTGCTCGACGTCGGCCTCGTTTCCAGCGAACCGGTGCTGCGCCGCGCCATCAACGCCAACCTCCGGCTTGGCCGCCCGCAGAATGCCCTGCGCTTGGCCAAGTTCGCCGCGCGCGAAACCGCTCCCGAGGCGATGCGCGTCGAGGCACTCCGCGCGCTCTCCGCTTGGCCAAGCCCGTTCAAGCTCGACCGCGTCGAGGGCCGTTTTCGTGACCTTGGTACAAGGCCGGTTGAACAGGCGCACGACGTGCTAGATCAACACATAGGCGACCTGCTCTCGAGCAAATCAGACGCCGTGCGAGGCGCCACCGCCGAGGCGATCAGCAAACTCAACTACGGCAACGCCGCCGAGCGGCTCACCCTGCTGGCCAACGACAACTCACTGGCGGCAGCGATACGCGCATCCGCTGTCGAGGCGTTGCACTCGATCGACGCCGACGGCGCCGATGAGGCCGTGGCGGCTGCCTTGAAAGCCGAGTCGCCCAAGCTACGGGCCACGGCGGTCCGCATTCTGGCCAAGCGCAACCCCGACGCCGGCGAGCTGATGGCCTCCCTTCAGGCTGGCCTGAAAAGTGACCACCTGCGCGAGCAACAAAATGCTCTGGGCGTGCTGGGCATCCTAAAATCAAAGAAAGCGATAGCGCTGCTGGAGGCACAAACCAAGCGCTTGGCCAAGGGCACTGCGCCGGCCACCCTGCACCTCGATATCCTCGAGGCGGCCAAGGCCAACGGTAGTAGTTCGCTCGCCAAGTTCGCCGCCGACCACGAGGCCACCCGGGCAAAACTCGCCCCGGCCGATAGCTATCCCGAGACATTTGAGGGCGGCGACGCGGCAATCGGGGAATCGATTTTCCGTACCAGCTTTACCGCGCAGTGTATCCGCTGTCACAAGGTCGGCCAGGTCGGCGGCGATGTCGGCCCGAACCTCAACAGCTTGGCCAGACGGCTCGACAGTCGGGCGATGCTCGAGTCGCTCATTGATCCGCAGGCACAAATCGCCGACGGCTACGGGTTGATCACCTTCACTATGAAAGACGGCAAGGTGGTCACCGGCATGATCGAGAAAAAATCAGCCGGTTTCATGTCGATCAAGGATCCCGCCGGCAACCGCTCGCTGGTCAAGGTGGCCGACATCAGGAGCCGCTCCAAGCTGCTGTCCTCCATGCCGCCCATGACCGGCATCCTGTCTCCGCGCGATCTGCGCGACATGATCGCCTATCTCAAGACCCTGAAATAACCCGCGATGGAGGATGTCTTTTATCCCGGCCCATTTTCGTTCCGTATGGGACTGAGACGCGGCGAGCCGGGAGAGTTCTTCCGCGCCCGTGCCGGGGATGAAAGTCTGATCGCCGAGCGGAAGGAAATCCTCGCCAACCACCCGGAACGCCACTGCGTCCTTCTGCCCGAGAGCGAGCCATTGCTGGAGGAGTTCAACGAGCAGCTCATGGAGTGGGGAGTCGTTCAATCGCCGCTATGCGGCCGGAAACTTGGCCAAGCGATCGCCTCCGACTACCTGCTGCTCAAGCCGGACGACAAGGGAATGCCCATCCTCCTCGGCGGCTGTGTGTGCTTCCCCTCATCGTGGGCGTTCGAGGAAAAAGTCGGCCGGCCTCTCGACTGGATTCACGCCGTTGTCCCCACGCTCAACGAGACCCTCGGCGAAAAGGCCCGCAGCTTCCTCACGCAACTCCAGCCCGGTCAGGCCTGGCTCCGCACCAACTGGGGCCTGACCGCCACTGCCAGCTTAAACCAACATCCCGCACTCAACCTTCCCCGGTTAACCGCCGAAACCGACCCTGCCAGTGTCTGGTTTCGAATCGAGCGACAAGCCCTCGTCGCCCAGCCAAGGACCGGCGGTATCCTCTTCGGCATCCGCCTCGAGACCCACCCGCTGCCAACCCTCAAGGCCAACCCCGCCGCGCGCGCCGGACTCCTTGAGGCTCTCCAAAGCATGCCCCCCGAAATCGCCCAATACAAAAACCTGACTCCGATAATGCGATTCCTTATTGACTGGCTTCAGTCATAAACACGAATTCAAACTATAGGATTCAACTTAATAGCAACAAATAAGGGTGAAGCTAAATATTCATTCTATAGAAGTCGAGCACCTCGCGGCACTCTTCTAGAGTATACTCAACTCCATCTCTAGCTTGAGCCAAACGCTTATTTTCTGCCCGTTGATTGGTTCTGCCATGATGCTGAATCCGCTCAAGGTTTTTTTCGTCATATTCAAGGTCAAAAAAATCCATCATACCTAAAACTTTCTCTAAATTGTTTGCCAAATCATCCAGTTTGATTTCAAAAATCCTTACATTGGGATGCTCTTTGTAATAAGCCAAAAACTCTTTAGATATATTATCAACATTTAGAACATATCCGGCAAGTAATTCGAGTTGTGTTAATTGTTTGTCGGGCTTGATTGGACATAATGAAGCATTTTTCGAATTAGGAGTATAAATCCAACCAACTCCCCTGTAATAATATTTGCCTGCGTTAACATATCGGGTCATGTGCCCTAATCGCGCCCTGGAAAACATTACTTCGGCGAGATTCCTTTTAAGCAGTATTACTCCAATTAAACGATTATCGATGTTTCGAAGAAGACCCTCTATTAGAGACGAGGGGACTAGAGTATGATGCAGAAGTGTGTGCGATGTTTCGATATAGGTGGAACAGCGGGAATTGCGAATCGATTCAAGGATTTTTTTTGTCTTTTGATTTATAATTTCAGCACTCTCTTTCATGCTCAATTCACCTTGCGCGAATTCATAGCATGAAAGGGTTGGTTGAGGTTCATGATACGCACTTACACCTGGCAACGTAGAACACAATGAAAACAAAAAGTGAGTCCCCGACCTTCCCGGAGATAAAACAAGTATCAACGCTGGCGCACCTTGTTTTATGATATTTTAATTCGTGAAATCGAAATTTAATGCCGCACTAAGGGCCGCCTGTTGCGGTTTGGTCAGTTGATTGAAAGTAAACGGAACGATGGCCAACGACGAATATTCATCGTTAGTATAAAGCGCGGTGTCATCGTTATTATCAGTGATTGTAGTTCTTCCATTTTTTACTTTCACCTTGCTTAATTTCGTTTCAGTACTGCTTTCAATTTTCCAGCCATAGTCACGATTCCCAACTTTCCAGAGTAAATTTTCCTCATCATCAAACGATTCTAGTTTCCAGTCTCCATCACTTTGGCTCTGGAATATAAATAATGTTAATTGCTGTGTTTTATCGACGATTTTAAATTTGTTGGATGATCCCGTCACATATCCCAAAACGTTATCGCCGGCATCCTTTATCCTGTATTTTTCACTCTTAGTCCGAGTAATCCGAGCAATCTCATTTTCTCTATGATCAAGCAATTTGAGGCCATCATCATAGAATTTCAGTATGAAAGCAGTTTCACCTCCAGCTTTTTTTACCTTCACTTTGCCATCAGTCTTGCCAGTACGAATTGACTGCTGAGCTGATTGAGGCAATTTATTATCGGATTTTTTCCTGTCTTGGGAACAAGCCGCAGCGCCGATCAAAATAAACATGAGAATGCCCAGTTTTGTCATCCGACCGATCTCGTTCCACTTACATATGGTGAAAATTGAACTCATTTTAGAATTGGTCATTATAATTGTTGTCCGGCCTTTTTATTGAATAAAACCATATTAAATAGCTTTTTT
>DKGH01000108.1 GCA_002453165.1 Verrucomicrobia bacterium UBA6775 | reverse complement strand
CAGGGCAACTCCCTGCCTATGGAAACGCACTCTACGCCCGGCGGCGGCCGGCCGCAAGTTGGCGCTTGGCCAAGTTTACTCAGCGACGCCGCTTGGCCAGGGCCAGTCGCCCTCCTCCATTTTGATGCTGACGATTTTCCCCTCCGAAACCACGAACTCTCCCCCGTCATCCTTCACGTTGTAGCCGGTGGAATAGAGCGCGAACGTGTCACCCTCCGTCCGATAGATCAGGCCGTTCTCGTGAAAAAGATCGCCCGGTACTTTGGCCAGGCGCGCCGGTACCAACTCCTCGAGCGTCTCGGGATAACCGCCCTTGGCCAAGCGATGCCGCTCGAGCGCCGCCGCCACCATCACCTGATCCAGCCCAGCCTGCGCCGAGGTCATCTTGAGGATTATTTTGTCGTAGGCCGGGATCAGCATGGTTGTGAAGGCATAACGCCAAGCGAATGGAACATTCGTTAACTGCTCCATTTCCTCCCCGGCCGTTGGCACTCCCTGCATCGATACCCGATGTTTTTCCACGTCAATTCTCGCGAGCAAATTTTCGGTGATGATGCGGTTGATGTGGTAACGGTTCAGATCAACGAACCAACCCGGATCCACAAAAATCTCACCGTCACTCGCCGGTTTTGCTGTCCCCGCCGCGATCTGGTCGAACCACATGTTCACAAGATTTCGTTCCCCGCGAAACGCCAGCGTCGTGCCCTCCAGCAAATCAATCGACTCGATCGTTTTTTGGAATTCAGCCAGTTGAGTATCGTTCCATTGTTGCCGGTGCAACCCGTCACAAAACGGGACGAGGTTCATCTCCAGAATGGCGACCCGCACCAACTGCGAAATCAACATCGGCTCATCCGCAAACAGTTCGCTCGTGCGGATGCCAAGCAACACGTCCGACATTGCCCCGTCGGTATCGCCCTTGGCCAGGCGCGCCGAGGCCCGGAGCGAATAGAGTTGGCTGGCATCCCTGAGCAAGGCCAAATGCGGCATCAGCGCCATGAATACATCCTCGTAACAAATATCGAAACGGCAGCCCGGCCTGGCCATCGCCTCAGCCAACTCAGTCAGATCGGCCTCAAACGGCTTCAACGCATTGATGATGGTGTCCGCCGGTGTGTCCCCCTTTTCGGGCGGGTTGGCAGCGGCGAGTATCGACTCCTCCCAGTCGGCCAGATTTCGTGATTCACCAAGCCTCCAATTTTTTGAACCGGGTTTCTTTTTTGCATCCAACTTGAACCGGTTGACTGTTTTTTTGGCCTCCTCTGAATTCTGCATGGAAACCACGAACAGCGGCTCAAACAGGGCGGACTTGGCGGCGTTTTGTTCATCCGAGATTGCCGCTGGGATGACACTCGCGGCATCAAACGATTCGCCCTTTGCCTCCCAATCCGCCTTCCACGCCAGCCAGCGCTTGTGCCCGCTGACATCGAACGCATTCCACAAAACTGCAGCCACGACCACGAACGCAAGCACGCCGCCCCCGATACGAATCAGGATGCGAGCCGAGAACAGCCAGCGAAAGAATTTTTCAAAAATCGGCATGGCGCCGTGATCAATCCAACATCAGGACGCGATAGAATTGACTGGCCACCTCTTCCCGGGGATCAGTCCAATTCACGCTGCCCGACTCATTGTCGATTTCCTCCACACCGATCCAATTGACAAGATCGCTCGAGGACTGGATGAGGTAACGCTCACCCGGCCATCCATCGATGACAAGACCCGGCCCGGCTTGGCCAAGCGTCAGCGTCAGTGCCACCTCCTCGCCGGTGAGTTGCCCCAGTTCGTCGTCGATCATCAATGGCTGCGGATCAGCCTTGTCGCCCTCGCCCTCTTCCGGCTTCAACTCGCTTGCCCGCTTGCCGCCGCTCTCACGCAACAACACAGCCGTCTCGCTGCGTCGATAATGCTCGGCGATATCCACCGGCGTCCGTCCGCTGCGATCCAGCGCGTTGACGTTTGCCCCGTTTTCCAGCAGCAGCGTGGCAATCTCCTTGCGCCCGTGTCGTGCCGCATAATGCAGTCCGGTTTTCCCGTACTTGTTCGCAGCGGCGTTGACCTCGACCTTGTTGTCTACCAGCACGCGAACGACCTCGACGTATCCACTGTTCGCCGCAAAGTGCAGTGCGCTATAGCCTCTGCGGTTTGTCTTGTTCACATCGCCGCCGTTCTCGATGTGGCGCACGATCGCATCCGCATAACCGTTGGCCGCCGCGTAAAGAATGTCCTGCTCGACGCGCAGCTCCAGCCGCGTCAGGCCGCCCTTGGCCCGAAGCAGCGCCGCAATGTCCTCATTTTTGCCGGCGAAATCCAGTGGCGTCCGCCCACGACGCTGCGCATTCACGTTGGCGCCCTTTTCCAGCAGCAAGGCCACGGCGTCCTTCTGTCCCTTGCGCACCGCGAGGTGAAGTGCGGTGTAGCCGCTTTTGTTGGTGGCATTCACGTCCGCGCCTTCTGCGGCGAGCAACTTGGCCAACGCCTCAAGGTCTCCCACCTCTGCGGCGGCAAAAATACTCCCGGCGGCGTTCAACTCCTTCGTTGTCTTGGCGCCGTTGCTCCGCAGCAACTCAGCCAGCTCCGTCCGCTTGCGCGACAATGCATAATTCAACGGGGTCTTTTTGCTGCCGTCCCTGACGTTGATCGGCGCCTTGGCTGCGATCAGGCGCTTGGCCAAGTCGAGGTTGCCGTTGTAATCCGCCACGTAGTGCAGCGCCGTCTTGCCGCTCCGGCTGGCCAACGCCACATCCGCCTTGGCCTCGAGCAGCACCGCCGCCACCCCGTCGTGGCCGCGCTTGGCCGCGAGGTGCAGCGCGGTGTAGCCGCTTTTGTTCTTGGCGTTTACGTCCGCCCCGGCTGCGAGATGTTTTTTGACCGCATCCGCGAGGCCGTTCGAGGCTGCAGTGAAAATCGAGCCGGCGGCTTTGATCTCCTTCGCAGTCAACCCGCCCTTTTCGCGGAGCAGCTTGGCCAAGGCCTCATTTTTACCGGCAAAATCCAGTGCGGTTTTGCCCCGGCGCTGGGCGTTGACCTTTGCCCCTTTTTCAAGCAGCAACGCAACCGCCTCCGCTTGGCCATTGCGCACCGCCAAGTGCAACGGCGTGTAGCCGTTTTTGTTCGGCGCGTTCACATCCGTGCCGGCCTCAAGCAATTTTTTGATCGCCTCCACGTCGCCCACCTCGGCCGCGGCAAAAATATTCTCGGCCGCAGCCAATTCCCGCTTCGTCTTGCCGCCCTTGCTCCGAAGCAACTCAGCGATGGCGGCACGGCTTTTTCCGGTGGCATAATCCAGCGGGGTCTTGCCGTTTTTATCCTGGGCATTGACCGGCGCGCCCTTCTCGAGAAGCAACGTCGCCGTGGCCTGCCGCTTGTTGCTCACGGCGTAATGCAGGGCAGTGCGCTTAGCCTTGTCGGCCAAGGCGGGATCGGCTTTGGCGTCAATCAATGCAGCAACCGCATCCACCTGCCCGGCGCTCGCCGCAAAGTGTAGTGCCGTGTGGCCGTTTTTGTTTTTGCCGTTCACATCGACACCGGCCTCGAGGTGTTTTTTGATCGCCGCAACAGAGCCGTACTTGGCCGCGACAAAAATGGACTTGGCCGCCGCTTCATCGTTCCGGCTCGGCACCCCGGCCTCGCGCAGAAAATTCGCCAACTCTCGCTTGGCCTCGCCGCCGGCAAAGTCGAGCGCAGTGCGCCCTTTCTTGTCCTTCGCCGTGAGATCGGCCTTGGCCTCTACCAACTGCTTGGCTGCCTCGAGTTGATTGTACTGGGCCGCGTAGTGCAGCGGTGCCTTTTTGCTTTTGCTCCGGAGATTGATGTCCGCGCCGTTGGCCAGTGCGAAGGTCACCACCGCAGTCTGTCCCTTCCGGATCGCAGCGTGCAGGATCGAGTAACCGTCCTTGTTTTGATCGTTGATCTTGTTTTCCTTGGCGAGAAACCCCTTGATCGCCTCGATGTCCCCGGCAACGGCCGCTGCCCAGATGGTTTTCGGCGCTGGCTTTTCCTCCGGCTTGGGATCAGCCGGTTTTTCCTGCGCCAAAATCGTTGTCGTGCCGCCGGCCAAAGCCAGCGCCATTACGGCTGTTAATCTGCAAAAAGTCATCATCATTGGGCGAACCTAGGCAGACGCCCCCGCAAATCACAGCGAAAAATCAACTGTTTACTTTTGCAGAACAGGCCGCTACTCCCCTGCCGATGCGTTTTTGGTTCTTCCCGCTTTTGTTACTGGCCGCACAGGCCAAGGCAGCGGATTGGCAACTCGTCTGGTCGGACGAATTCAACGGCCCAAAGCTGGATTACAGCAAGTGGGGCATCTCGGTGGATGCCTTCGGTGGTGGCAATCAGGAGATCCAGCTTTACACCGATCGCGCTAAAAATGTGCGAGTCGAAAACGGCAAACTCATCCTCGAGGCACATCGAGACAACCCGAACATACAGGGCACACAACGTCCCTTCAGCTCCAGCCGGATTCACACAAAGCACCGCGGCGACTGGCGCTACGGAAAAATCGAAATCCGTGCCAAGCTGCCCACCGGAAAAGGCATCTGGCCCGCCATTTGGATGCTGCCCACCGACGAAAAATACGGCACGTGGGCGGCCAGCGGCGAGATCGACATCGTCGAGTTGGACGGTGCCAAGCCGGCCGAGTTGCTCGGCACGCTGCATTACGGCAGCAAGTGGCCGCACAACCGTTCCTCCGGCGACAAAACCAAGCTCGCCAGCGGCACATTCGCCGACCGGTTCCACACCTTTGGCATCGAATGGCGCGAGGGTGAAATCCGCTGGACGCTCGATGGCAATCCCTGGCAGACGCAAAAAAAATGGAGCACCCGCAGCGCAGCGTTCCCCGCACCGTTCGACCAACGATTTCACCTGCTGCTCAACATCGCCGTGGGTGGTCGCCTCGTCGGTGCTCCCTCGGATGCGACACCGTTTCCAGCTCGGATGGAGGTCGACTGGATCCGCGTCTACCAACGCAAGTAACCAGGCACTTGGCCAAGTTTGGCCTTCAATCCACCGCAGCCAAATGGTAGTTGCCGTTTGGCATGAAACGTCTCCTATCGATCCCCCTCTGTCTCGTTGCACTGCTCGCGCTTGGCCAAGCGCAGGCGGCCAAGCGGCCGAACATCCTATTCATGATGTCCGACGACCACGCGTCCGAGGGCATCGGTGCGTATGGCTCGTGGCTGAAGGATTACGTGCACACGCCGGCGATCGATCGACTCGCCGCCGAAGGCATGCGCTTCACCAACGTCTGCTGCAACAACTCCATTTGCTCACCCAGCCGTGCCAGCATCATCAGCGGCCAATACTCCCACGTCACCGGTGCACTCAATCTCGGCTGCGAACTCAAGCCAAACGCCCCAAGCTACATTCGTGAGTTGACGAACAGCGGCTACGAAACCTGTGTTGTCGGCAAGTGGCACATGAAACAATTCCCGCGCGGCACGAGCGACTACGCCATAACGATTGGCCAGGGCAGCTACTTCAACCCCACCCTTCATCGACCCAACGGCAAGCGTGAAAAATATCAGGGCTACTACGCCGATCGTTACACCGACTGGGCGCTCAAGTGGCTCAAGCAACGAGACAAAACCAAGCCGTTCTACCTGAGCCTGCACTTCAAGGGGCCACACGAATATTTTGATTATCCCGAGCGCTGGGCCAAGCTGCACGAGGGCGTCAAGATCCCCGAGCCACCCAGCCTGCACGAGGACATCACCAAGACCAGTCCCCTGCTCAAGGGCAAACATTTCTCCGTCATGTACGACGAAGAAGGGCCGAAAAGTTTTTACCTCGTGTACGAGGACTTCATTGGAAAACAAACCGACGACCCGGCTGAGCGTCGTTCGCTCGCCTACCAGCATCTCATCCACAAATACATCCGCTGCGTCGCCGCCATTGACGACAACGTCAAGCGTGTGATCGACCAACTCCGCGCCGAGGGCACCCTCGACAACACGCTCGTCATCTACACCAGCGATCAGGGCTATTGGCTTGGCCAACACAACATGCACGACAAGCGCCTCATCCTCGAAGAGTCCCTCAAAATGCCGCTGATCGTCCGTTACCCGAAAGAAATCAAGGCCGGCAGCGTGAATACGCGCCTGGGTATGAACATCGACTTCGGCCCGACCATGCTCGAATACGCCGGGGTCGCCATCCCGAGCGTCATGCAGGGCGTCAGCCTCCGGCCCCTGCTGCAGGGCAACACCCCCGCCGACTGGCGGACATCCATTTTTTACGCCTACTACAATCGCTCACCCAAGCACTGGGGAATCCGCACCGATCGCTACAAGCTGATCCGCTTCCCCGACACCGAGGTGGTGGAGTTTTACGATCTGCAGGAGGATCCGCAGGAGATGTACAACCGCGGCTCCGAACCCGGCTATCGCAAGCAGATTGCTACCACGCAAAAACAGCTTAACTCCCTCATGACCGAGGTCGGCGTCACCCGCGATTTCCTCATCAAAAAAATGGGCGACAACTCCAAACTCCCTCCCGGCATCCACAAAAAGCGAAAGAAAAGGTAGGCCGCGCTTCAGTTCACCGGAGAGATTTCGTCCAGTTAATGAATTGCTGGTGTTGGTCGGCTTGGAAGCGGTTGGTGTCGTCGGGGGATTGCCAGATCAACGCCGCCTCCGCCTGCTTCGGCTTGGCCAAGCGCAGTTGCTTGATCGCCTCGGTGATGGCGCTGTGATCGGCGAAGCGGTCTCGCTTGGGCGTGACAATCAGGCACGGATTGGGCAGCACTTGGCCGAGCACGTCGTGGTAGTCGAACGGAATGTCTCCCTCGCGACCATCGAACCATCCCAGCCTAGGTTGCAGCGCGTGCAGTTCCCACAGCCGCCGGTTGCCTCCAGTCGCGGTTGCCTTGGTCGCATCGCGTAGTGGGGTCCATCCGCTAAAGCAGGCGACCCCGGCCAAGCGATCGTCCAACGCACCGGCATACATGGCCGTGAGCGCCCCGGTGGAGTAACCGAGGAGGAAAACTCGGTCTTCGTCGAGCTCAGGGATCGCCCCGCTCGTGGCGCCCTTCCCCTCGACAGCGAAGCTCACCGCGTCCCGAGCGTCCATCACCATTCGGCCGAGGCGGGACCAGCGCGGGTGCCGCTCATAAAAGACACTTCCCTCCTGCAGCCGCAGGCCAAAGCCGCATTGGTCGTAGGCGATCACCGCGAATCCATTTTCGGCCATCCGATGGTACACGGTGGTGCCCTGCACGCCGTAGCCTTCGTTGTAGCCGCTGTGGTACGAGAGCGGGTGCAGCCAGATCACCACCGGCATTTTTTCCGCTTGGCCTTCCTTGAAAAACAGGTTGCCACGCACGCCCTGACCAAAGCGGATCGGCACCCGCCGCACGCCCTTGGGCGTCCATCGATCGTGCGTCATCAACGCCGACTCGGCAGAGGTCAGGAACTCCGGTTGCTCCGGCTTGGCCAAGCTCTCCGGCGCTTGGCCAAGCGACCAGAGGATGCGCTGGCGCACCGGCGCACCAGCGTCGATTGTTTTGTCGCCCGGTTTTTGATTGGCGTCCCACGCCTGCCAGTCGAAGTCGTGAATCAGCTCCTCGGGGAAGTCGCTGCGCTTGGTCAAGCCACGGCCAAGCGACAGGTCAATCCAGTCGAGATTTCGCTGACGATCCTCGCGACCGACCTGCTCCGGCGGCGGACCGGTGGAGTGGCCGCCGGGCCGGTAGTCGATCCGCAAATTCTGCTCGGCACCGAGCAGGCGATAAACTGAGCGACCCTCTATGTAGCCCTTCTCCACGGCAAAGGTCGGTTCCGAGCCGTCGTTGTGGGCGGTGTGAATGAGGCAGGCGCGCGGGGCGATGAGCGCGTACCAGCCGTGGGCATCGATCGGCAGATCATTTTCGCGACCGGTAAAATTGCGAAGCGAGGGCAAAAACCATTCGCTCGGAAAATCGGACGGCGCCTCGGCGTAGGTGTTGCGGCTGGTCAGCCGATAGGGACTTGAACCGGGCGAGCCGGGGCTCCGAGCCACCACGCAGGTGATGCGATTGTCGAATGCCCCCGCGATCATCGCCTGCTTGCCGTAGCGCGAAAACCCAATGATCGTAATCTGCCCCGGAGAAATTTTCACGACAGACGAGTCGCCCAGCAGATAGTCGATGCAGCGGCTGGCCAGCCACGCCTTGGTGCTGATCTCCGTCCATGTCGCGTCGGGAAACTCACGCCGCACCATCTGCCAGACGCTATCGTACCCGGTGTAGTCGGCCTCACGATGATGACTATCGACACCCGGGAACAGGCAGACAGCGTAGCCCCGCTCGAGCGCGTCCTCGGCCCAGTAGCGTTGGTAAAAACGCGGCGCAGTCAGCAGCAGCGGAAACGGCCCGGCCCCGCTGGGCGCCCATAGCGCCATCTCAAACGCCACCCGCCTGGGCGTGTCGAGAACGACGCGGATTCGGCGACGCACCGAACCGTCCTCGTGGGTTTTGCTGGCAGTGACCTCAGCCGACAGGATCGCCGGCGTCTGCTCCGGGTAACTGCCGATGAAATGTTCAACCATCAGTGCGCGGATCTCTTCTCGACGTTCCGGCCAGGCAGCGATCGAATCGACTTTTCGGCCATCGACAAACTCCAGCAACGGAGGCAGTGCCGCGCGCGCCTTCGACTCACATAAGGCCGGATTTGTTTGGAGAAAAAAACAGGCAGCCGTCGCCAGCCCGAGTAGGGGTAACCGAATCGTGTTCAAGCCGCACTGCTACCACCCCGCCCGGGCGGCGACAAGTGTCGGTTGATCAACCAAGAAACGCGTCGTGGACCGCCTGGGTGGCTTCCTCCGCCTGGTCGAGATCGATGACCACGGAGATTTTGATCTCGCTGGTGGAGATCATCTGGATGTTGACGCCGGTGTTGGCGAGGACGTCAAACATCTTTGCTGCCACGCCGGAGTGGCTACGCATGCCCACGCCCACGATGGAAAGCTTGCCAATTTTTTCGTCGGCCAGCGTCTCGCCGAAGCGAATGTCGGCGCGCATGCCGTCGATCACGCCCTGCGCCTTGGCCACGTCCGGCTTGTCGATGGTGAACGACAGATCGGTCGCCGGGGTGTCGGAGCCGTGGCTGATGTTCTGCACAATCATGTCGACGTTGATCGCCGAGTCGGCCAGTTTTTGAAAAATACGAGACGCCACGCCCGGCTTGTCCGGCACGCCGACGAGGGTGACCTTGGCCTGGTTTTTGTCGAGTGACACGCCGCGGATCACGACGTCCTCCATGCTTTTCGTTTCTTCCTTCACGATGGTCCCGGGATTGTTGTTGAGGCTGGAGCGAACTTCAAAAATGACGCCAAACTTCTTGGCGAATTCAACCGAGCGCGACTGCATCACCTTCGCGCCCAGGCTGGCCAACTCGAGCATCTCGTCATAAGATACTTCCTCGAGCTTCCTCGCCGTCGGTACGATGCGCGGGTCGGTGGTGTAGACGCCGTCGACGTCGGTAAAAATCTGGCACAGATCTGCCTTCAACGCCGCCGCCAGCGCGATCGCCGTGAGGTCGGAGCCACCACGGCCCAGCGTGGTGATGTGTCCCTCCGTCGTCTGCCCCTGAAACCCGGCCACGATGGTCACGTTGCCGGCGTCGAGCAGCTCGCGGATTTTCTCCGGCGTGATGTTGCGAATCTTTGCCTTGGAATGCACTCCGTCGGTCACGATCCCCGCCTGGGCGCCCGTCATCGACGCGGCCGGAATGTCCATCGACTGCAGCGCGATGGCCAGTAACGCGATCGTCGTCTGCTCGCCGGTGGAAAGTAGCACGTCCATCTCCCGCTCGCTGGGCACCGGCAT
>DKGH01000014.1:11678-12600 GCA_002453165.1 Verrucomicrobia bacterium UBA6775 | reverse complement strand
CCCGGCAGCGACAGGCCGTGCACCGCGTGCGGGTTCTCTTTATCGAGCGACGTCTGCAGCTCCTTCAATGACTTGCCGTAAAATTGCACGAGCGAATTGCCCATCTCGCCGCTGATGGAGATCACCGGCAACCCGGCTCCGGCCATGCTGGTGTCGAAGCTCAGGCTGGCCAGCTTGCCGGAATTCGGCGAGTTCGGACCGGTGACGATGAGCAGTGCCTTGGCGCCGTTGTTGCGCGCGATGAGTGCCTTGTAGCGCAGGCCGGCGTAGCGGTTGAGTTCCTGCCGGCGATCCACCGAGATGTCCTCTGGGACGTAGCGGAGCACCATCACGATTTTATCCTTCACGTTGAGGTCGCCGTACGAGTTGTAGCCGACGCCGAGCTTGCCCGGCTTGGTCAGGCCGTACCCGGCGAAAATCACCTCGCCCTCGATCTCGCCGTTGGCCGAGAAGGCCAGCGGCCGGAAATCCTTGTCCAACTCAAATGTGTGATCCTCGCCGGTGTGACCCCGCAGGATCATCCGGTTGTCCTTTTTCACCAGCTCCACTCCGCCGGTAAACTCGAACGTGTGGTCAAAACTTCCGGCCTCGGTGCCAAGCGGCTTTAGCCCGGCTGCAGCCAGCTCGTTTCGGATGTAGTCGGCCGCCTTGCGGATGCCCTCGCTGCCGGTGCGGCGTCCCTCCAATTCGTCGGAGGCCAGATAGGCAACGTGCCGCTTGATGTCCGCAACGGTGACGGAGGGCGAGCCAACCGCTTTGGCCGCCTTGCGCCTCGGCGCTTGGCCAAGCGCAGCCAATGCCCCTTCGTGGTTCCACTTGGCGAGGAACAGTTGCGACTGTTTTTCCTCCGTGGCATTGGATGTCCAGCAAAGCTGTTCGCCGTTAGGCGAAAAAACCGGCAGCCCGTCAAACCCTTCCCGCT
>DKGH01000014.1:1707-11284 GCA_002453165.1 Verrucomicrobia bacterium UBA6775 | reverse complement strand
AAAGCCAAGCTTGTTGCTCGCAAAGATGATGTACTCTCCCGAGGGATGAAAGTAGGGCGCCCAAGACATCGAGTCGAAGCGGGTGACCTTCCGCACGTCCGAGCCGTCGAGTTTCATCGTGTGAATCTCCGCCACTGATCCGGCCTTATTGAACCGGCGCCAGACAATGCGCCGGCCGTCTGGCGAGAAAAATGGGCCTCCATCGTAGCCGGGCGTCTGCGTCAAGCGCGTCTCGCCGGAGCCGTCTGCGTTCATGATGTAAATTTCACCAAAGTACGACAGGTCGATCTCGCGGATTTTTTTCTCCTCCGCAGTCAGGTTGTCGGCGTAGGCGCTGCGGGTGGAACTGAAGACAATTTTTTTCCCGTCCGGCGAGTAACCGGCCTCGGCATCGTAACCCCGCGCTGTAGTGAGCCGGCGGAGGTCGCTGCCGTCCGGGTTGGCGGTGAAGATGTCCATCATCTCGTCGTAGTCCCACGAGTAACGTCGCTGCTTGCCCGAGGCGCGGAAGTCGAGTTCCGCCTTCTGCTTGGCCTTGGCCTGTGGGTCGTGATGCGTCGTGCCAAACAGTACACGCCGGCCGCCCGGATGAAAAAATGCGCAGGTCGTTTTGCCGTATCCGGGGGAGACACGGGCGGAATCGCCGGTCTCAAGGTCGATTGTGTAAATCTGGTAGAACGGATTGTCTACCTCGCGTTCGCTCTGGAAAATCAGTCTCGTGCCGTCCGTGCTGTAGTAGCCCTCGCCGCTGCGCCGCCCTTCAAATGTCAACTGCCGCACGCGGGAGAGGAACTCCTCCTGTCCCTTTGCGAAAGCAGCGCTTGGCCAAGCGGAGGCAAACAAGGCGGCGGCAATGGTGCCGGCCGTGAATAGGTTTCGATCCAACATTTCGCGGTGGTTTTAGTTTCAACGAGCCGGTTTTTCAACTATGAGATTGCCCGTGCTCCGTATTGAAACAGTCGAGACTCCCGCGCAATTGCGCGAGTTCGTCCGGTTTCCGCTGCGAATCTATTCAACCGATTCCCCGTGGGTGCCGCCGATCTGGAAGGAGGAAATGAAGAGGCTGGATAGCGCGCGCGGCGATTTTTTCCAGCACTCAGACGCCCAATTGTATCTTGCCCGAGACGCCGACGGCGAGCCGGTTGGGCGTATCGCTGCTATCCGGTTCAACCGCCACCTCGAGGTGTACGATGACGGCGTCGGCTTTTTCGGTTTCTTCGAGTGCATCGATGACACGACCGTGGCGGGGGGATTGTTCGCAGCTGCCGGGGAGTGGCTCCGTGAGCAGGGCCTAAAAAAAATACGCGGGCCTGCCAGCTTCACCATCAACGACGAGATCGGCCTGTTGATCGAGAACTTCGACGACGCACCGACCCTGCTCACGACGTGGAATCCGTCTTACTACCAGCGACTGGTCGAGTCGACCGGTCTGGCCAAAGCCGCGGATCTTGTCGCCCGCGGGAAGCCTCTAGTGGAGATCGATCCCGCGTACATCGATCGACTTGGCAGGGTGGCCTCGCGCAACGAACGTGTCACCGTGCGGCAGGCAAATTTTGCAAAGCTCGATGATGAGATCGATATTCTCGTCAAGGTCTACGCCGAGGCTTGGAGCGAAAATTGGGGCGCGGTGCCGATCAGCCGCGCTGAGTTCGACAAGCTCGTCCATGAACTCAAGCCGTTCCTTCTGCAGGAGTGCACGCTGATCGCCGAGTACGACGGGGAGCCGGTTGGTGTCTCCGTGGCCATCCCCGACATCAACGTCGCGGTGAAAGCCTGCGGCGGAAAGCTGGGGCCGCTTGGCCTGATTCGCTTCATGCTGGCCCGGCGCCGGATCGACCTTATCCGCGGTGTGGTGGGCGGCGTTCTCAAGCCGTTCCGCAACAGGGGCATTGAGGCCGCGCTTGGCTACAGGACCCTGAAAACCTTACAGCAGAGCCGGTTCAAGCACATCGAGTTTTCGTGGATGCTCGAGTCGAACCAGCGCATTCACCGCGTGCTCGACAATCTAAATATCCCCGTCACCAAGCGTTGGCGAGTCTACGAGCGCCCCCTCTAGGCCTCGACCGAAATTGTCGGCGGATTATTTCTTCAGCGCAGCCAGTTCGTTGCATTCACCCAGAGCGAGTAGGGCGAAGGTGGTGCCGGCGTGGGTGATGAAGTGGTGCTTATCGTTGTAGGTAGAGCGGGTGAACCACCGACCACTCTCTCGCTGATTGGCCTTGAGCCAGGAGACTCCCTTTCGAATGGCTGGATGATCTGGCGGTAGACCGGATTTGCGGAGGGTGAACACAACGAAGCCGGTGCCGTATCCGTCGCTGCGATTGCGAACCTGCTCGGTGCCGTCGGCTCGTTTCCAGTCGCCCAACGTGGCGATGGCCCAGCCTCC
The DNA here is from genome assembly GCA_002453165.1 of Verrucomicrobia bacterium UBA6775. Lineage (GTDB taxonomy): Bacteria > Verrucomicrobiota > Verrucomicrobiia > Limisphaerales > UBA1096 > UBA1096. Next base: position 8,898 of record DKGH01000014.1, on the reverse strand, counting down.
GTCGGCTTGTTGAAGTGTCAGCAGGTCTTTTTGCCACCCTGATTTATCCTCTGATGAAACGGCGGCCGCATCCGCGTTGCTGAGCCAGAGCATCATCCCTTTTTGGTGGGCCAGATTGGGCTGATTTTTTTTCAACCACGAAAGGAGTTTTTTGTAGCCTGGAGCGGCGGCTTTGGAGGCAGCGTAGTTTTCCGGGGCGCTGGCCACGGCAATGGCCGCGAGGGTGACGCCGTAGTGATCGTCGGATTCATACGGTCCCCAGCCGCACTTGAGCCAATCCCACGAGCCGTCTTCGCGCTGGGTTTTCCACGCCTCGGCGAAGGCGTTGCGGGTAGCCGGGGAAAGTTTGCCTTTGGCCGAGTCGTCGAGCGCGAGGGCGGCGGCGGTGGCCACGACTCCGTGCGGGCCCGGTTTTTTCTCGGCCCAACCGGTGACGTATTGCTCGAAGAATTCGCGAACAGCAGCATGCGGTGAGGGATCAGCCTTCAGCTTGGCGCGGCCAAGGAGGTACGCACCGTTTGTGTGGCAGGTGACACATTCCCGGGAGCGCTGCCAGTGCAGCGAGGCGCGGTCGATGAAGTCCACCGCCTTGGCTGTGGAGAAGCGTTTGGCCAAGGGTTCGTCGGGGGAGTTCGCTGCCGGTTTCTCCAGCTTGGTCAAGCTGACTTGGGCAAAAGAAACCCCGCTGCCGGTCAGCAGTAGGGTCGCGGTAAAGCCGATTGAGCGCAGGATTGTCATGGCGGGAAGTCTGCCATCCTAGCCTCGCTTGGCCAAGCGCTTGGTTAAAACTCGAGACCGGTGACGCGGGTGTAGGCCTCGATGTATTTCTCGCTGGTTTTCTGGACGATCTCTTCCGGCAACTCGGGGCCGGGAGGGGTCTTGTCCCAGTCGAGGGTCTCGAGGTAGTCGCGCACGTATTGCTTGTCGAAGCTCGGCTGGCTCTTGCCCGGCTCGTACAGGTCGGCCGGCCAAAAGCGGGATGAGTCTGGGGTCAGCACTTCATCGATCAGGATCAACTCATCCTCGTAGATGCCGAATTCAAACTTGGTGTCGGCGATGATGATGCCCTTGGTTGCTGCGTGGTCGCGGCCGCGCTTGTAAAGCTCGATGCTGAGTTCGCGCGCCTTCTCGGCGATGTCGCTGCCGACGATGTTTACGGCTTCCTCAAAGCTGATGTTTTCGTCGTGACCCTCCTCGGCCTTGGTGGCCGGGGTGAAGATTGGCTCGGGTAGCTTGGAGGAGTTGTCGAGGCCGTCCGGCAGCTCAATGCCGCAGACGGTTTTCTGTTTTTGATACTCCTTCCAGCCGGAGCCGGCGAGGTATCCGCGGACGACGCACTCGATGGCGAGCGGCTGGGCCTTTTTCACAACCATCGCGCGGCGGCCGATCTGCTCGGCGTATTCGCTGACGACCTCGGGCAACGGATCGTCCGCCTTGGCGAGCAGATGGTTTGGCACGAGGTCGGCCACGCGGTCGAACCAAAAGTGCGAGAACATGGTGAGGACTTCGCCTTTTTGCGGGATGCCGTTGGGCAGCACGACGTCGTAGGCGCTGATGCGGTCGCTGGCCAACATCAGGAGACTGTCTCCGAGGTCGAACATTTCACGGACCTTGCCGCTGCGGACCTTGGGGACACCGGGGAGATCAAGTTGAAGCAGAGTATTGCTCGACATGGCGGCGGATGATGCTTGGCCCGTGGAAGTTTTCAAGCCGATGTTATTCACAACCGCTTGGCAGGCTGAAACGGCGGTAGGTTTGGAGGCTCAGGCTTGGGCGGACACAGGGGATGGTTCCGGCTCGAAGTCGATCTTTTTGCCATCGCCCCAGAGGTTTTCGAGGTCGTACAGCTCGCGAAATTCCTCGTTCATCACGTGCACAATCACGTCTATGAAGTCGAGCACGACCCACGGGGTCACCCTCGCGCCCTCGGTGGAGAAGGGGCGAACATCGTGATCCAGCCGGAGTTTCTCGGTGATCTCGTCGACGATGGCACGCAGGTGCGGCTCGTTGGAGCCTGTGACGATCACGAAATAATCGGCAACAGAGGAGAGTTCGCGGAGATCCAGAAGGGTGATGTTTTCGGCCTTTTTATTGTCGGCCAGCCGGGCACAGGTCTGTGCGAGCAATTTGGATTCCATATAAAAATCAAGCGGGCCGCCCCGGCGCTTGGCCAGACGGAGCCACCGGCCGGAGACTAAACCAAGCCGCCCTTTTGTAAATCGCAAATTGGCCGGGAGTCTCCCCCGCGCTTGCGATTTTTTCTCAATCGTCTTGAATAGCGGCACCGCGGAAACGGTCTTGGCCAAGCGCTTGGCCGGGTGCAAATGATGAGCAGCTACACACAGGTACTGGTGGAAAAAGGGTTGGTGACCGTGGAGGACATCGACACTGCGGAGCGTGTGCGCGAGGATCAGGGGCTGCGGCTCGACCAGGCGCTGATCCAGAACGGCGCCCTCACGGAACAGGATTTTCTCAAGGTGATGGGCGAGCGGCTGGACTTCGAGATCGTCGACCTGCCGAACGCCACGATTGAGGACGAGGCGATCCGCTCACTGCCGTCGCGCTTCGTCTACCGCAACCACCTCGCGCCCATCGCCCGCGAGAACGGCACGCTCAAGGTGGCGACAAGCGACCCGTTCGACCTCTATGTTTTTGACGAGATCAAGCTGTTGACCGGCCTCGAGGTTAGCCCGGTACTCGCGCCCCGGGACGAGATCGACAAGGTCATCAAGGATCACTACGGCGTCGGCGGTGACACGGTCGAGGAGATGACCGGCGACGACGACCTCGCCCTCACCAGTTCGGAGGACGATAGCCAAGACCTGCTGCAGATGGCGCAGGAGGCAAGCGTCATCAAGCTCGTCAATGAAATCATTCTCGAGGCAATCAACGAGCGGGCGAGCGACATCCACATCGAGCCGTTCGAGCGTACGCTCTCCATCCGCTACCGGATCGACGGCGTGCTGCAGGAGGCCGCCGTGCCGCCGCAGATCAATCGCTTCAAGTCCGCCATCATCAGTCGCATCAAAATTCTCTCCAACATGAATATCGCCGAGCGGCGGCTCCCTCAGGACGGCCGCATCAAGTTCTCGGTTGGCAGCCGGCAGGTGGACGTTCGTGTGAGTGTTATCCCGATGATCTTCGGCGAGGGCGTGGTGATGCGTATCCTCGACAAGACGAACGTGCTCTACAGCCTGACTGAATTGGGCTTGGACGAGGAGACGTTCGAGCAATTCGAGACGTTGATCGAAAAACCGCACGGGATCTTTCTCGTCACCGGCCCGACCGGCAGCGGCAAGACCACCACGCTTTACGCCGCGCTCAATGCCATCGTTGGCCCGGAGAAAAAAGTGATCACCACCGAGGATCCGGTTGAGTATAACCTCGAGGGCGTGAACCAGATTCCGGTCGATCACAAGGTTGGCATGTCGTTCGCCATGGGGCTGCGCGCGATTCTGCGACACGATCCCGATGTGGTGATGATCGGTGAGATTCGTGACCTCGAGACCGCTCAGGCAGCCACTCAGGCATCGCTCACTGGTCACCTCGTTTTGTCCACGCTGCACACGAACGACGCCGCCTCAGCCGCCACGCGATTGATCGACATGGGCGTCGAGCCGTTCCTTGTCAGCAGCACGCTCAGCGGCGTGATGGCCCAGCGGCTGGTGCGCGTCATCTGCCCCACCTGCAAGACGGAGATAAAACCCAGTGAAGCTGGACTGCCAAAAAATATGAAGTGGCCGAAGGGCGCCAAGGTATTCACCGGGAGCGGCTGCCGGGCCTGCCGCAATAGCGGTTATCGTGGCCGAACCGGCCTGTACGAGCTACTGACGATGAACGAGGAGCTGGGAGAGCGCATCATCGAGCGCGTGGCCGCCAGCGAACTGGTGCGCATCGGTCGCGCCAACGGCATGCGCCTATTGAGCGAGGACGGCTGGCTCAAGGTGCGCAACGGCGTCACCACGCCGGACGAGGTTTTGCGCGTGACCGCCGCCTAGCCATGCCCAAGTTCCAGTACACCGCAAGAAACCTGAACGGCGGCAGGGTCTCCGGCCAGATCGAGGCCGAAGCCGTGGGCGCAGCCAGTCGACTGCTGGAAAATCGTGACCTGTTTCCCATTGACGTTTGGGACGTCGAGGACAACGAAAGCGCAAACTCGTTTCGACGCCGGATCGCCTCGCGCGATCTCGGCATCATGTACGGCCAGCTCTCCGACCTGCTCGGCTCCGGCGTGCCGCTGCTGCGCGCGCTCAAGTCACTCGTCAAGTCCACCGTCAACAAGCGGCTGGCCGACGTGCTGCGCGATATTCACAACGAGGTCGCCGACGGCAAATCACTGCACGAGTCGATGGCCGGGCATCAGGAAATCTTCCCCACCCTGCACACGGTGATGGTGCAGGCCGGTGAGCGCGCCAGCTTTCTCGAGGAGGTGTTGTCAAGCCTGTCGGTTTTTCTCGAGCGCCTCGACGATCTCCGAAGCAAGGTGCTTGGCGCCCTCGTGTATCCTACCATGCTTGTGTTGATGGGCACGCTCGTCATGATTGGCGCGCTGATTTTCTTCGTGCCCAAGTTCGAGCCGATGCTGGCCGACGTGGACAAGCCGCTGCCGACCGAAGTCGTCTTTTTCATGAGCGAAACGTTGCGCAACCATTGGCTGATTCTCATCGCCGGGATCGTCGGGGTGATCGCCTTTTTTTGGAGCGTTCTCCAGAGCCAGGCTGGCAAGCAGGCGATCGAACGTTGGCGACTCAAGATTCCAGTAGCTGGCAATGCGCTGAAGATGGTTTCCATCACCCGCTTCTGCCGCATCCTCGGCACGATGCTGGCCAACGGCGTGCCGATTCTGCAGGCGCTGGCCATCAGCCGTGACGCCACCGGCTCGGCATTGCTTGCGGTGAACATCGACGAGGCACTTGAAAACGTTCGTGCCGGCGAGCCGTTGACTGCACCACTCAAGGCCGGTGGTCTGTTCCCCGAACAGGTCATCGCCATGATATCCGTTGCCGAGGAGTCGAATCAACTGCAGAAGGTACTCTTGCAGATTGCCGACTCGGTTGAGCGCCGGACAAACCAGCAGGTGGACCAGGCAGTACGGCTAATCGAGCCAGTAATCCTCTGCCTCGTTGCAGCCGGTATTGGCTTTCTTGCGCTTGGCCTGCTGCTGCCCATCTTCACCATGGCCAGCTCGCTTGGCTCCTGATCCCTTGGCCAAGCGCTTGGCCAAGCGGACATTTTCCCGTAACGTTTTGGGCGTTTTGGACGTTTAAGCTATGTTTAGCCGCCTAGTTTTTGGTTGGCGGCTGATCACAAAAACCACCTAAAAATGAGCATTTTTAGCTCCAGATTGACGTTTACTGTCGTTTTGCTTGGCTTGGTCGCGTCCAGCGTCAGCCAGCCATTAGCTGCGGAGAGAAGCTACCGGGTGATCTCCGAACGCAACGCATTCAATCTCTCCAATGAGCCGCCCAAGCGCGAGGAAGCTGGCCCGCCACCGGAGCCGCCGAGAAGCGAGGACATAAAGCTGACTGGCATCTTCCGGCACAAGGGTATAGAGCGCGCCGCGATTGCTGTCATCGATCCCAAGAAAAAATCCGAGCCGCCCAAGTACCTCGAACTGGCAGCCGGAGAAAAACAGGGTCACATCGAAATCGTCTCTATCGACAAGAAAACCGGCAAGGTGACACTCAAGGAATTGGGTTCGTTGCGCAGCCTCTCGTTCGAGACCGACGCATTCAAAACATCCGTCTCCAAGGCGCCCTCCCGTAGTTCGTCGTCCAAGAGTTCTTCGAAGTCTTCCAGCTCTCGATCCTCTTCCTCTTCAGCTAAGAGGGCGGCTGAAATCAAGGCCTCCATTGAGCGCAGAAAACGAGAGGAGGCCGCCAGGCGCACTTCCAGTAGCAGTAGCCGATTCACTTCGGAACAACGCGAGCAAATGAGGGCTACCTACGAGCAAATGACCCGTGGCAAGAGTGATGCTGAAAAGGCTGAAATCAAGGAGAGGTTTCGTGAGGAATTCAACCAAGGTCGTGGCGATGGTGGGGATCGAGGGCGATCCGATTACAGTCGCGGCGGTGACAGTCGCAGGGGTCGCGGTCGTTGATCGCGCTTGGGGCCAGCGCCTGGCCTAAATCAATTTCAAAAACAAAAAAAGCGGAGCCGGTTAGCTCCGCTTTTTTTTGTGTCCTGATAATCAGTGCGGTTATTCCGCTATAGAAACCTCAAAGGGTTTGCTGGCTTCGACCTTCGGCAGCACCACCTTCAACAGGCCGTTTTTAAATTCCGCCGAGATCTTGGAATTCTCAATCCCGCTCTCCAATTGGAACGAGCGACTGAACTTGCCGTAGGCACGTTCGTAGCGATGACCAAACTCGTTGCTCTCGCTGCGCTCGCTCTTTCGCTCGCCGGATAGCGTCAGTACACCATCCTCCACCGTGAGGTGAACATCGCCCTTGGTCAGGCCCGGAAGATCAGCGGTCAGCGTGTAGGCGTCCGTGGACTCAACAATGTCCACCGCCGGGGTCCACGAGCCGGTCTGGGCTGCCTTGGCCAACGCCCCAACCGAGTCGTTGAACAGCGTGCCAAACACATCCTCAAACACGTTGAGCGGGTTGTCGTTTCGTTTCTTAGTCGTAATCATAATCATTTTTCCTTTCTGTTTAAGTTAACGGTTTCTATCGAACCAACTGCCCCACTAAATGCAACCCCCATGCCAAGCGCTTTTCAGCCAATAATATGCAAAAAATGGCTGATTTAAGTCAATAACCACCAAAAAGAGACACATTGACACACTTTTTCGTGACTCAAAAAAGGGACATTATGTCTCTATTTTCACGGTTTTGTTAGTTCGATAGGTGGAGGGTCTTTACAGGGGTGGTTTTGCGGGGGCATGGTTTTTCGCGGTGAGCTTGGCTTATTTTTTGAAGCGCGTGGCGATGCTGGTGCCGTTGATCCTGGTGATCAGCTTCCTCGCATTTTGCCTCGTGCGCGTCGCGCCGGGCGGGCCGTTCGACAAGGAGCGCGCGCCGGCCTCGCCGGACATCGAGCGCAATCTGAAGGCCAAGTATCACCTCGACGACCCGTTGTGGAAGCAGTACCTGCGGTTTGTCGGGATCGGGTTCGACGGGGGATTGATCCGCGGTGACTTCGGGCCGTCGCTCAAGTATCGCAATCACTCGGTCAATGATATCATCG
>DKGH01000014.1:0-1299 GCA_002453165.1 Verrucomicrobia bacterium UBA6775 | reverse complement strand
ATCCCGCTTGGGGTGTGGACGGCGCTGCGGCGCGGGCGATGGCAGGATCATCTCGGCAGTTTTTTTTCCATCCTCGCCGTTTGTATTCCGGCGTTTGTGCTTGGGCCGATTCTGATCGTTTTGCTTGGTGTCAAGTGGCCGGTGTTCCCGGTTGGGCTTTGGGGCGGGCCGTGGCACGTGATCCTGCCCGCCGTCACGCTGGGCACGTACTTCGCCGGCAAGGTCGCCCGGCTGACCCGCGAGGGCATGAGTCAGGCGATGCAGCAGGATTTCATCACCACAGCCCGGGCCAAGGGCGTCAGCGAACCGGCGATCGTGTTCCGGCACGCAGTGCGCGAGGGCCTTCTGCCGGTGGTGACTTACAGCGGGCCGCTCTTGGCCGACCTGCTGGTGGGTTCGTTTGTGGTGGAGAACCTGTTTCAGATTCCAGGCATCGGGGTGTTCCTTGTGAACAGCTCGATCAACCGGGACTATACCATGGTGGTCGGGCTGGTGATCCTGTACTCGGTGCTGTTGCTCACGCTGAACCTGTTGGTGGATGTGGTGTATGGGATGCTCGACAAGCGCGTGAACTATGGCTGACGTAACCCCATCCAGCGATCCGCCGCTTGGCCAGGCGGTCGAGTTGGGCGAGTCGCCGAACCGCCGTGCCTGGCTCCGGTTCCGTGACAACCGCCCGGCGATGGTGGCCTCCGTTTTTTTAATCGCTCTGGTTTTGCTCGCGGTCTGCTGGCCGTGGGTGTCCGACCTCGGCAACCAACACAGCGACGCACAGTTTGCCGAGCCAAGCGCAAGGCACTGGTTCGGCACCGATGTGCACGGGCGCGACCTGTTCGGGCGCGTGATGGCCGGCGCACGCATCTCGCTGCTGGTCGGCCTTGTCGGGGCACTGGTGAGTCTGATGATCGGCGTGTTGTGGGGCGCAACGGCCGGCCTGCTTGGTGGGCGTTGGGACAACTGGATGATGCGCACTGTCGATGTGCTCTACTCGCTGCCGTCGATCATTTTCGTGATCGTTATCATCACGACGCTTGAGGGCTTGGTTCAAGGCTGGGTCGAGTCGGCGTTCGGCGGTGATGGGGGCGAAACCGCTCGGCATCTTTTGTTGTACGCTGGACTGGGCGCGGTGTCGTGGCTGACCATGGCGCGCATCGTGCGCGGGCAGGTGTTGGCGCTGCGAGAGCAGCAGTTTGTCGAGGCGGCACGATCGCTTGGCCTCGGCACGTGGACGATTCTGTGGCGACACATATTGCCCAACGTGTTCGGCGTGGTGATCGTGTACCTGACGCTGACACTACC
>DKGH01000230.1 GCA_002453165.1 Verrucomicrobia bacterium UBA6775 | reverse complement strand
TTCTGGAGCCTCTTCCTGACGCAGTTTCAGGGGGCATTCAACGACAACGCCTTCAAGATTATCGTGATTTTGATGGTGCTGGGTAAGGCGACTGCTGACAACTGGGCTCCGTTGGTCGGGTTTGTGTTTGCGGTGCCGTTTATCCTTTTTTCGGCGTTCGCTGGCCAGCTTGCCACGCGGTTCAGCAAACGAACGGTGACGGTAAGCACCAAGGTGGCGGAGTTGGGGATCATGATTTTGGCGATTCTTGGGTTTGTTTTTGATTCCGATGCAATGCTGGTCGTGGTGGTGTTTCTTCTTTCCACGCAAAGCGCATTTTTTGGGCCGTCTAAGTATGGGCTGCTGCCGGAGTTACTGCCTGAGAGGCGCCTGTCGTGGGGCAACGGGGTCATTCAGTTTGGAACGACGATGGCGATCATCGCCGGGACGGTCATTGCCGGAGTATTGAAAGAGAAGTTTGAGGGTAACCAGCACTGGTCCGGCTTAGTGCTGCTGGGGTTGTCGGTTGTGGGGCTGTTGTGCTCGACACGGATCAGCCATGTGAAGCCCGCTGCGCCGGATCATCAGATGCGGGTAAACCCGATGCCTGAATTGGCGAATAGCTTTGAGATCATCCGCCGTGATCGACCTCTCTTTTTGGCCGTGATGGGGGAATCCTTTTTCTGGTTACTGGGTGCGCTGATGCAGTTTTGTGTGATGTTTTACGGCAAGGAACTCGAGCTGTCAGATATCAAGATCGGTTTCATGAACGGAGCACTGGCCTGCGGGATTGGGTTCGGCTGTTTTCTTGCCGGTTTCCTGTCGCGGAACAAGATCGCGTACGGGTTTGTCCGGATCGGCGTCATCGGTCTGATGATTTCCATCTTGTTGATACCGCTTTTAAAGTTGGACACGTTCCCGTCAATGGCGGCGTGCCTTGCTGCCGTTGGATTTTTTGGAGGATTTTACCTCGTGCCGCTGGCGACAACCGTCCAGCAGCGTCCCGACATCAAGGAAAAGGGAGCGGTGATTGCGCTGAGTTCCACCATCTCATTCGTGGGCGTGGCGCTGGCCTCGCTGATTTACTATGTCTGCAAAACGCAATTGGGTTTTAGTCTGCTCCAGATATTTATGGTTTGCGGGGCCATGACGTTGGCAGCTGGGATTTACCTCAGGCAACTCAGGGCGCTGGCAGCCGGGGCTCCCGATTTGGCCGAACAGTAAATCCCAAAAAAGGGGTTGCATTTCCGGCGCGTTTGGCGGATAAATTGCTCGGCGGGCTTCTTCCGCCGGGGGCATTTCAAGATCGTCATTCCTGACATTCGCCCTTTTTTGTTCGATTCCGAGTGTTTCAAAACACGGTTATCCGTGGTGCACAAGGGGAGTTATCCGTACGAAAAACACACACAATGGCTAATAACAACAACAGACGGCCAAGACGCAAAAAACCGCAGATCAAGGTTCCGGAAACCGGAGCCGGTTATCTGGAGATTTCCGACAAGGGCTTCGGTTTTCTCCGGTCATCCGACCACAATTACCAGCCCAAGCCGTCCGACATCTTCGTGACCCCGGACACGATCAAGCGCACCGCCATCCGCGAAGGCGCGTTGATCGAAGGCAAACTGCAGCCGCCCCACCGCGGCACCAGCCCACAGCTCAAGGAGGTCATCAGCGTTAATGGCATTCCGTTTGAGGAATACGGGAGCGTGATGCGCTTCGAGAATCTCACCACGATCGATCCGATCGAAAAATTCAAGCTCGAGACCACGCCGGACGTACTCGAGACGCGGATCATCGATCTCGTCACGCCAATCGGCAAGGGCACCCGTGGCCTGATCGTGGCACCGCCGCGCACCGGTAAGACGACCATCCTCAAGCAGATCGCCAACGCCGTGACCACCAATCATTCGGACGTGCACGCCATTGTGTTGTTGATCGACGAGCGCCCCGAGGAGGTCACCGACTTTTCCCGATCGGTCGATGCCGAGGTGATTGCCTCGTCCAACGACCAGGACCTCGAGACCCACGTGCGCCTCTCTCGCCTGGTGATCGATCGCTGCCGCCGCCTTGTCGAGTCCGGCAAGGACGTCTTTGTGCTGCTCGACTCCATCACCCGTGTGGCTCGTGCGTTCAACTCCGTTCACGGCGGCTCCGGCCGGACGATGACCGGTGGTGTCGATGCCCGTGCGCTGGAGATTCCCCGGAAGATTTTTGCCTCGGCCCGCAAGACTGAGGAGTCCGGTTCGCTGACGATCATCGCCACGGCGTTGATCGACACCGGTTCACGGATGGATGAACTCATCTTTCAGGAATTCAAAGGTACCGGTAACATGGAATTGGTGCTCGATCGCAAGTTGGCCGAGCGCCGCATCTACCCCGCGATCGACATCCCCAAGAGCGGCACGCGGAAGGAGGAAAAACTGTTTCCAGCCCAACATCTGGACGCGATCCACAAGCTTCGCCGTACGATGACGGACATGAACCCGATCGACGCGATGGAGACGATCAAACAGGCCTTGGCCAAGTTCAAGACCAACGACGAGTTTCTTTCCACACTCAAGTAACCCTCGGCCAAGCGCTTGGCCAAGTACTGCCACTTTAACGGACCCGATTGGGTCCGTTTTTTTTGTCCGGCTTTTGCTGGATGCAATTGCACGATTGGCCTAGTTTGATGTCTATCCATGGCCAAGCGCCGCAAAACAACAGCTAAGCAGTCCACTCGTCCGCCAATCGAGCGGATGCTCAGGATTCACAATCTCATCAAGGGCGGCAGTCACCCGAATGCCACGCGTCTGGCCAGAGAATTGGAGGTCACGACGAAGACCATCTACCGCGACATCGCCTTCATGCGCGACCGGATGGAATTGCCGGTGGAATTTGAGCCAGCATACAACGGTTATCACTACATTGAGGAGGTAGGCCAGTTTCCGACCGTAAAAATTACCGAGGGTGAACTGTTCGCCATGATGGTTGCGGAGAAGGCGATGCAGCAGTACCGCGGAACCAATTTTGAAAAACCGCTGCTGAGTGCATTTCGCAAGGTGACCGAGGGTCTGACCGACACGATCTCATTCAATCTCGACGACTTCGATTCCAGCATCTCCTTTCGCACCAGTGCTGAGCCGATCTTGAATCTCGATGTCATCGACGCCCTCGCCAAGGCCGCCGCCAACAAACGTCAACTCCGGTTTAACTACCGCAAGCCCGGAGCCACCGAGGCCGAGTCGCGCGTGGTCGACCCGTATCACCTTGCCAACATCAACAGCGAGTGGTTCCTCTTCGCGCATTGTCACTTGCGGAACGACGTTCGCACGTTTACCCCGGCGCGGATCAAGGGCATGGTCGAGACCGGCGTGACGTTTGAGTCTCCAGAAGGATTCTCACTCGAGGAACGTTTGCGCGGCAGCTTCGCCATCGTCACGGGAGACGAGGAACAGGAGATTGTGATCCGATTCAACGAATTGGTGGCCGACTACATCCGCGAGAAAAAATGGCATCCCACCCAGCAGCAGCGCGACCTCGAGGACGGCGGCGTGGAGTTGACCATTCACCTGACAAGCCTCTCCGAAGTGCAGCGCTGGGTGATGACCTGGTGCGGCAACGCGCAGGTCATTCAGCCTCCCGAGTTGGCAAAATCCGTCCGCGAGGCCGCCGAGAAAATCGTCGAAACAAGCGGGTAAACAACTCACGCTTGACCAAGCGCGCAAGAATCATCGAAACACGGATTACAAGGACCTGCTCCGTTTTAGCGCTTGGTTACCTGTGGGGGGTCCTGAGCCAGGAGGCGCTTGGATTCGTTTAGCAGGAATTCCACCTCTTCGAACGGCTCGTAGCTGATGTCCTGCCAGCGGACGAGGCCGGCTCGGTCGATCAGGAAGGTGCCGTGCAGGGGTTGTTTTTCGAAATCGTCGTAGGCGCGGTATTGCTTGAACACTTCCAGCGAAGCGTCGGAAAGAAGAGGGAAGGGAAACGGCCTGTTTTGGTTTAGCTGAAATGTCTCGAGCAGGCCGCCGACGTGGTCGGTGCTGATGGCGATAAGGTCGATACCAGTCTGCTTGAATCGATCCACCTCGGGGGCGAAGGCACTGAGTTGCTCGATGCAGTGCGCGCAGCCTTTGCCGAGGTAAAAGATGACGATCACCGGCTTGCCGGCGTAGTCGGAGAGTGAATGTTTTTTGCCCTGCCCATCGACGAGTGTCCATTGCGTGGCGGCGGACGGTGCCCAACGGAACGGCCCGAGAGTGTCGATGGAGGGACGTTCGCCGACGTCATCTGAAGGCTTGACTTCGGTGCGCCAATCTTCCGGCAGTTCCAGTTTTTTGGCGATCGGTGCTAGGCGTTGGAAGACTGCCTTGTCTATGTCGAGGTGTGCTGAGATTTCGCGCAGTTTCTTGAACTGCTCGATGGCTTCCTTCTCTTTGCCGGATTGCCAGAGTATGTCGGCGTAATTGGCCAGCGGCTGCACCTGACCGGGGGACTTGGCAGACTGGCTGGCCAATTTTTCGGCCTCTTTTTTGTTGCCGATTTTCAGGTGGAGCTGGGCCTTTCGCTCGCGGGCGATGCGGCCGGCTTTGCCGATCTGTTTCTTGAAGGAGTCCTTGTCGTCATCGGCGATCGCCTGATAGGCGAGGAGTTCGGCCTTGTACTGGTTGACCGTCTTGAAGCGACCGTTGAACTTGTTCATCGCGTCAACCATGGCCTTGTTGACGTCGTTGTCGTTTTTCTTTTCCTCGCGTGCCTTCTCCTCGGCCTTGGTTCCGGCCTCGAGTTTCAGTTTCTTGAGTCGGGCGGTGATGTCGTCGAGCTTGGCCAAGGCCTCGGCACCTTTCTCCGCTTGGCCAAGTGAGTAGTGGGCGGCCCCGATGGCGGCCAATCGCTTGGCCTGTTCCTCGGGAATTGTGGTTTCCTCGAGGTAAACGGTCTGTGAAAGCTGGATGATCTTCTCCCACATTTCGAAGCGCAGCAGGGTCTCGATGAGTCGGGTGCGGCCATAGCTGGCGCTGCCGCGCTTGCCGTAGTCGATCGGGGAACCGGGCTTGGCCAGGGTGTTGTTTTTCGGATGGCGCGGCAGCTCGATCATGTTCTTGGTCAGGGCGACGGCGTCGTTCACGCGACCGAGATAGTTGAGGTTGCGCGTGAGCCATTCGTTGTTGTGAGCGAAGTTGTGAATCTGGTCCGGCATCACGCGGTCGCGCATCATGTGGGCGTGGTCGACCCGGGCGCTGGCTTCCTGCTGCCAGGCAGCGTCCTGGTAACGCTTAAGTTTGGAATAGGTGTGGCCGGGCATGTGCCACATGTGGGCAATACCGGGTGAGGACTGGCCGCAGGCCGCGGCGGAAGCGAGGGCGCGTTCCGGTTTTTCGTTGTCCCAAAGGTGGATGCGAAAGTGGTGGCACGGATGCATCGGCTCAACGTCGAGCACGTCCTGAATCAACAGGTTGACCGTCATGTGGCTGCTGATGCTCAGCCCCTTGTAGGCGCTTTGCCAAAGCCAGACGGCAAGGAAGGCCTTGGCCTCGATGTCGTCCGGGTAGTCGTAAATGATCGTCTCGAGATCGCGCACCATTTTCTTGCGGCGATCCTTCTCGGCCTTCTTGGTGTCGGCCCAGTAGTTGACCTCGGAATCGATCCACAACTTCTCGCGTTTGTCTGTCTTGTCCCGGCGTTTCTTGGCTTCCTCGATGAATTCCTTGGCGCGCTCGGTGTTGTTGCGGTTGGCCACGGCCATGCCCCAGTAGGCCATGGCGCAGTCGGGATCGAGCTTGGCGGCCTGCCGAAAACTGCGCTCCGCCTCGAAGTACCAAAAGCCGTGCAACTGTGCGATGCCCTGTGTGAAAAAGAGCTGCGCCTCCTGACTGTCTGTGGTGACCGGGAAACGCACGCGGCCCATGCCCTTCATCAGGTACGCGCTCTGGCGGGGGCCTTCGTTGAACGCTTCCCCGTGGAAGGAGTGTCCCTCGGTCACCTTCTTTTCCTCCGATTCGCCCTTGTCGTCGGCGAACATCGGCAGGCTGAGAGTCGTGGCGAAAAGCAGGGCGACCAGTTTTTTGGCCGGAAAATCTCGTTTTTCCAAAATCATGGGCAGGCAGTGTTTCACCACCGCGTGGTTGTGGCAAAGGATTTGTGCGGGCGTGGCCGGTCAAAAAATCCATCGCATTTTGCCGGTTTTGGCGTACTCTGCCGCGCCCCGGTTTTCGCCGGATTCCCCGAGGAAATGAAAGTTACCTACAATTGGCTGAAGCAATACGTCGACTTCGACTCGACGCCCGAGGAACTCACCGAGCAATTGACCATGATTGGGCTCGAGGTCGAGGGCGTGGAGAAGGTGTCCGGCGGATTCGAGAACATCGTGGTCGCCGAGGTGCTGGAGAAGGAGCAGCACCCGGACGCCGACCGCCTGTCGCTCTGCAAGGTGAACGACGGCGAGGGCGTGCGGCAGATCGTCTGCGGTGCGACGAATTTTGAGGTTGGCAGCAAGGTGCCGCTGGCGTTGCCCGGCTGCGAGATGCCCACTGAGCCGGGTGAGAAGCCGTTCAAGATCAAGGTCGGCAAGATTCGCGGTGTGGAATCCTGCGGCATGATGTGCTCGGCCAAGGAGTTGGGCATCGCCGAGGATGCCGACGGCCTGCTGCTGCTCCCGGCCGAGGCAAAGGTGGGCCAGCCGTTTGCCGAGCATTTGGGCCGCACCGGCGATGATGTGGTTTATGATCTGGAGGTCACGCCCAACCGGCCGGACTGGAACAGCGTGATCGGCATCGCCCGCGAACTGAGCGCGCTAACCGGCCAATCGCTTATCGTGCCGGAAGTGCCGGAGCTGCCGGCCGATGACGTGGAGACTGCGGCGCTGGTGGATGTCTGGCTCGACAACGCCGAGCATTGCCCGCGCTACAACGCCCGCGTCGTACGCGGCGTGAAGGTTGGCCCCAGTCCGGACTGGCTGCGCAACACACTCGAGATGGTTGGCATCCGTAGCATCAACAATGTCGTCGACGTGACCAACTACGTCATGCTTGAGACCGGCCAGCCGCTACATGCGTTTGACTATCATCTGCTCACGAAAAAAGAGGGCGCCGACAAGCCGGTCATCGTCGTTCGCGACGCGGCCGATGGGGAGAAGTTCACCACGCTCGACGAGAAGGAACACGAGTTACCCACCGACGCGCTGTTGATCGCCGACGAAACCAAGGGCGTGGCACTGGCCGGCATCATGGGCGGACTGAACAGTGAGATCGGCGACGACACCGAGGACGTGCTCATCGAGTGCGCGTATTTTAAACAGCAAAACATCCGGGCCACGGCCAAGCGCTTGGCCATCAGCACCGATGC
Organism: Verrucomicrobia bacterium UBA6775; assembly: GCA_002453165.1. GTDB lineage: Bacteria > Verrucomicrobiota > Verrucomicrobiia > Limisphaerales > UBA1096 > UBA1096. The sequence continues at coordinate 1,388 of DKGH01000230.1, read as the reverse complement.
GTCGTATCGGTTCGAGCGCGGTTGCGACCCCAACTGCTGCGACTGGGTCAGCCAACGCACGGCCCAGTTAATCCTTGAGACGGCCGGTGGCCGCTTGGCCAAGGGCTGCGTCGATGCCTACCCGGCATCGGCCGAGCCGGGGGAAATCAAGCTACGCTTCGCGAAGACGGATCAACTGCTTGGCATCGCCGTTCCGGCCGACAAACAGGTGGCCAGCTTGAAGGGGCTTGGCCTTGAGGAGACCGCGCGAGACGGGGACACCTCGGCGACATTTCGGATTCCAACGGCGCGCGTGGACCTGAAGCGTGAGGTGGACTTAATCGAGGAGGTCGTCCGGATTTTTGGCGTCAACAACGTGCCGTCCACGCCGCCGCGCGGTTGTGTGGGCACGCACCCGTTCGATGCCACGCACGATGCCTTCGAGGAGATTCGCACGATCCTGACAGGGTTGGGCCTGTACGAGGCTCAGACGCAGACACTCGTGTCCGGTGAGGCGGCGTCCATCACCGGCCTCGCCTCAATGGCGCTCGAGTACCCGCTCAGCAGCGAGCAGGACAAGCTGCGCACCAGCCTGTTACCCGGCTTGACCAACGTGCTGCAGCACAACGCCAATCACGACACGCCCGACGTGGCGATGTTCGAGATCGGGCGGGTGTTCCGCGACGACGACGGCTCGCCGGCGGAAGGATGGCGGCTGGGCATCGCGTTGACCGGTCGCCGGTTTCTGCCGTTTCACGAGGGCGAAAACCGGGATGCCATCAACGAGTTCGCCGACCTGAAGGGAATTATCGAGGAATTCGCCGACCAGTTCGGGATGCGCGGCGTGGGCTATGAGCGTGACGCCGAGCCGGGTGGGTTTTTCGTCGAGTCCGGCAGCGTGCGGGTCGGCAACAAGCCGGTCGGCTCGCTTGGCCAGTTGTCGCCGCAGTTCGCCCGGAGGCACGACCTGAAGCATCCGGTTTACCTCGCGGAATTCGATCTCGATCTCGCGCTGCAACGGCGGACGACCAAGCGCAGCTTCAAGGCGCTGCCGGCGTTTCCCGGGACGCGCCGCGACATCGCGATGATTGTGCCCGAGAGCACCACGCACGACGCCGTGCTGGCCAGCGCGTGCAAGGCAAAGCCGAAGCATCTCGAGTCGGTGGAACTGTTCGACGTCTACCGGGGTGAGGGCGTGGACGACGGCAGCAAGAGTGTCGCTTACGCGTTTCATTACCGTTCGCCGGAGGGCACGCTGAAGGATAAGCAGGTCGATGCCGTTCATGAAAAAGTGATCGAGCAAATGCGGAACGACCTCAATGCGACGATCCGCGGTTGATCGGTTTATGAGCGGCGCGTTCGATTCATCTTCACTGGAACCGCTTCGGGCGAAGCTCGTCGGGCATCCG
>DKGH01000189.1 GCA_002453165.1 Verrucomicrobia bacterium UBA6775 | reverse complement strand
GCGCGTGATTCAGGACGTTACTCAAGACAGTTATGGACAGATTGACTGTTCTTCCGGTCCAGCCAGCTTTTAGTTTTTCGGATCGGTAATTCAAGAGATGTGATTTCCGGATTAGATGTAATCTGATATCCCCGATGAACTTAGCCCAATGCTTGCAATGCAGTTTCTCTAAGTCGACTGTACTTGGCCGTTTGAGATGGTGGATTTGTGAGATGTAGATAGGCCAGTACTTGGTCCAGGTGGGGCAATATTGCTGGCCAGTAGAAACAACAGGTTTCTGCCTGATTTTCTCTAGCTCTGACTGCGCCTGAACCAGAGTCTTGGCATTAAGCGGTACGCGACGTTGAGCTCTTTTGCCATTGGAGTCAGTTGTGGTGATTCTGGCATAAAAGATTTTGCCGCGTTTCCACAGGCCACGGATTGGCTTTTTGGATGAGTCGAGGACAGGTGAAAACGATCTGCTCTTTTTAGACTCAGGCGATGAAGAATAGGCACCAACGGATTTTCTGATACTATTTTTCACTGTTTGTATTTTTTAAACAGTGATTTGGCTGCCGTAAATAGGGCCTAAAGAAGATGGTACGCGCGAAAGGAGTCGAACCTTCACGCCCGAAGGCACCGGAACCTAAATCCGGCGCGTCTACCAATTCCGCCACGCGCGCGTCCAGCCGTGGCGCTTGGCCAACGGCGGCGACATACTGCTTCGCCACCCCCCGCTTGGTCAACGCCGAATCCACCCCTTGGCCAAGCGCTTGGCTGTCGTCGGTGATACCCTCTCCCTGGACAGGGAGAGGACAGGGTGAAGGTCGACTAACTATTGGCCGACTTCACGAAGCTTCATTTCAGAGTCGCATCACTCTTTAATCGAAGCCGAAGATTCGGGAGTGATGGTTCGCGGAGGGAAAAAATCGGGCGAGGATTTTTCGGAGAAGGCCGGTGGCTTTTTGCAGGGCTAGAATGTCGGCGGCCAACAGCTTGATGCTCCATCCCGCATCCACCAGGCGGCTGGCGCCGATCCGGATCTCGTCCGTCTGGATCGAGTTGATTGCCTCGATCCAATCGTCGCTTTCCCAGGCGGCCTGATTGATCACACAAGCGGAGGCGTAGCAGCCGCTGGGGAAGGGCTGCTTCATCGCGGCGAACCCATCGCTGCCCGGCTGCCGTGGCAGCGCGCGCAGTATTTTTCAACGAAAGGCCCGACCTTTTCCTTGAAGTTTTTTGGGTATCCGCCCGTAGCGCCGCCTCGTCCATACCCGCAGCATCGACCGCGAGGAATCCGGTCAAACTGATCAGAGTTGAGATGAATAAGCCGCGCACCATGAAACGGCCACAAAGTCCGCAATAATTCATTCTTAGTCAAATCTGTTGACGAAGAATCCTTGTTGGCTTTTTGTTCTCCTTTTATGACCAAAATACAGTTCAGGCGCGGCGCGGGCTTGAAGGATTCGATCGTTTCAAAGAACCCTACTTTACGTAGACATCGACTCATGAAAATTTTCCATCTGTGCATCTGTTTTCTGTTCATGTCGACTGTGGTTTTTTCACAGTCTGAACCCCAGTTGCGCAAATTGCTGCGACAATTCCCGGCGGCCGACACGAACGGTGATGGGAAATTGACGGCAGAGGAAGCCCGGGCGTTCATGGCTTCGCGAAGCCGGAGAGGAGCAGGGCAGGGGCCACCCATGAAATTTCACGTCGACCCGGGCTGGAGCAAGGTTCGATTCCCGGACAACGCCGTCTGTTATATGACCCCGGCAGAGATACAGGCGCTCTACCGGAAGGTTTACCCGAAGGATACGAACCCGGTATTTCAAGTTCCCAAGCCAGAGAAAGCGTTGAGGATCGTGGGCACGGGACACAGTTTCATGGCGCCCGGGTATCGTACTTTTCCGGTGATCGCCCGGGCTGCCGGTTTCGAGCAACCACTGCGAACTCATACCGGCGGCGGGATAACCGGGAGCGTCCGGTACAAATGGGAACAGGAGAATGGGATTTTCGATTTTGCCAACAAGCCACAGCCCAAGCTTCTTGCCGCCATGGCCACCGGTGCATGGGATGCCATGATGTGGGGACCCTACTATGAAGATCGCCTCGAGTATTACGCCTGCTGGATCGACTTCGGCCTCAAGTACAACCCCAATATGGAATTTTACCTGAGCGATGCCTGGCCGTCATTGCGCCAGATGAACCCACCGCCCAAAAGTGAGGCCGAGTTGAGTGCTGAAACTTTCGCCCGCATGGACAAGGAGAAGGATGTCTCCCTCGAAAAACTGATCAAGGAGCTGGATCGCAAATACCCAAACAAGGTTCATGTCATGCCCACATCGGACGCCATGGTGCTGGCGGTTCAGGCTTATTACGACGGCAAATTGCCGGGCATCGAGGGCATCAACCGTTGGCTGGGCGGCAAGACCTACAGCATCTGGCGGGACAAACTTGGGCATCTTGGCCCGGGCTTCGAACGGCTCGAGGGGTATGTGTTCTACGCCACCATCTACAAGCGGTCGCCGGCTCTCATCAAGGGGGAGATTCCATTCAAGCCGATCGTCGACAGAAACCTTGGCAAACTCGATCCTCCACGGAAGGAAGTGGATCGGCTCTTCCGTCGGATCGCCTGGGAAGCGGTCATCAACAATCCGCTGTCCGATGTTACGGACAGGGACGGGGACGGAATCGGCGACTGATCGATAGCAGGAACCCTGCGCCAGTTTGCGACAGGAGAACGCTCGGTAAAGCGCTTGGCCGGGATTTTCAAAATGCTGGTTTTGTGGTCGGGCTTGGCTCAGATTGGCGGCCTCTCATGAACCGATTTGTTTTTTTGATTGTTGCCATTGCGCTTGGCCAAGCGCTTGGCCAAGCGGCGCCGGGTGATCGCCCGCCGAATATCATTTTTCTTTTCGCCGATGACCAGCGGGCGGACACGATCGCTGCCCACGGCAATCCGCACATTCGCACGCCCAACCTCGACCGGATGGTGAAGCGGGGCTTCAGTTTTCGGCGCAACTACTGTGCGGGTTCGTTCAGCGGCGCGGTGTGCGTGGCCAGCCGTGCGATGCTGATGACCGGCCGGCACTGGATGAATCTGCCGGCAAACCGGCCGGCCACGAACTGGGGGGACGCCACCGTCCTGCCCACGCTGTTGGCCAAGCGCGGGGGGTACGATCCGTTCATCATCGGCAAGTGGCACAACGGCAAGGGCATGCTCGACCGGTCATTCGCCAACGGCCGGGCGGTGTACATGGGCGGCATGGCGAATCATGCCGACTTCGCCGTGCAGGACTTGAAGGATGGAGAACTGGGCAAGGAGCGGGATGCCGGTGGATTCTCTAGCACGGTGTTCGCGGATGAGGCAGTCCGGTACATTCAACAGGCCAAGGGAGACAAACCGTTCTTCCTCTACGTGGCGTTCATGGCTCCGCACGACCCGCGCAATCCGCCCGAGAAATACCGGAAGATGTACTATGAGAATCGTCCGCCGCTGCCGGCGAACTATCTTCCCCAGCATCCCTTTCAAAATGCGCCGCAAGCCACCTCCGGTCGCGACGAAGGCCTTGCCCCGTGGCCCCGAACCCGGGAGGTCATCAGCGATCAGCTCTGCGAATACTACGGCTTGGTGACGCATTTGGACGAACAGGTCGGGCGCATCATGAAGGCGCTCGAGTGCAGTCCGCACGCCGACAACACGCTGGTGGTCTACACGGCGGATCATGGGCTGGGGATGGGGAGCCACGGCCTGCTCGGCAAACAGAATGTTTACGAGCAGAGCATGCAGTGTCCGCTGATCCTGCAGGGGCCAGGTGTGCCAAAGGGCAAGTCCAGCGACGCGTTCACCTACGTCCACGACCTTTACTCGACGCTTTGCAACTTCGCCGGCGTGCCGGTGCCGGTCGGGGTCGATTCGAAAAATCTCGCGCCCATCATGCAGGGGGAGGTTGCCCGGATTCGCGACTCAGTTTTTCTGCCATTTCAAAACAACCAGCGGGCGGTCAGTGATGGCAAATGGAAGTTGCACATTTACCCGAAAATCAACCACCGTCTGCTGTTCAACCTCGCTACAGATCCGCATGAGACGAGGGACTTGGCCGGAGATTCAGCCCACACAAAACAGGCCGGGAGAATGCTGACGTTGATGAATGAATGGCGTGAGCGCCTCGGCGATCTGCACCCGCTTGAGTCGGCCAAGCCTGATTCGAAGGAGCCTCGTTACGACAACGCCAAGCGCGTGCTCGACGTCTGGCAGCCAAAGTGGATTCGCGACAAGTATTTTGGTGGAAGAGAACGCACGAACCACGGCAAGCGCAAGCGGCGTTGAGGAGTGACCGTTCGCCGAGTGGTTGTTACTGAACTTGTTGCGTCGGGGTTCGCCCCGTAGGATTGGCCCCGCGAAAATCACAGTAAAATGAAAAACAGATTGTTAGCTGCGCTGGCGTTGGCTGCTTTTACTACGGCAGCTTACCCGGCTACCGCAAAACCCAATATCTTGATCATTTTCACTGATGATCAAGGCTACGCGGATCTCGCCTGTTACGGGAACACAAAAAACAAGACGCCGCGGCTGGATCAACTGGCCAGGGAAGGTACGCGGTTCACCTCGTTTTATACGCAGACGGTTTGTGGGCCGTCGCGTTCGGCGCTGCTGACCGGACGGCAGCCGATTCGTAGTGGCGGTTGGGGCATGCCGGCGGAGGAGATCACCTGGGCGGAGTTGATCCGCAAGGCGGACTACCAGACCGTCTGCATCGGTAAGTGGGATGTTTCCAATCGGAAACCGATCATCCCACGCATGCCGAACGCGCAGGGGTTCGATTATTTTTACGGCGCCCTCGGTGCGAATGACGCCGGCGTGGTGCACCTGCATGAAAACAACGAGCCCGCAGGATCCACTCGCGACATGGGTGGATTGATCAAGCTCTACACGGACAAGTCGATCGATTACCTCAAAAACAAGCGTGATCCCGACAAGCCGTTCGTGCTCTACCTCGCGCATACGATGATGCACACGATCATCAACGCCTCGCCGAAGTTTCGCGGCAAGTCGAAGGGCGGGTTGTACGGAGATGTGGTGGAGGAGTTCGATTTCGAAACCGGCCGGCTGCTCGACACGCTCGACGAACTCAAGCTCACCGACAACACGCTTGTCATTTACACCAGCGATAACGGTCCGTGGAATCAGGACAAGTATACCAAGCGCAAGAAGGGCCATCCGGCTGGCTCCATTTTCTGGGGTGAGGCCGGCCCGCTTCGTAACGGGAAGGGCTCGCCGTACGAGGCCGGATACCGGTTGCCATGCATCGTGCGCTGGCCCGGTCGGGTGCCGACGGGGCGTGTGAACGGAGCGGTGTTTGCCACCATCGATTTTATGCCCACCTTCGCATCGTTGTGTG
>DKGH01000178.1:9049-9880 GCA_002453165.1 Verrucomicrobia bacterium UBA6775 | reverse complement strand
TTCTCAGCACATCCAAAAGGAGGGGAAATAATGTCCCGCTTGGCCAAGCGCATATCACGACTGCTGTTTTGGTTGGTTATTCTTGGGCTGGTTGTGGCTGGTGAGCCAAGTGTTCAAGCTCAGCAATCTTCGACCAACTCGTTTGGTTTCAACCTCCAATTACCGGAAGATCCGCAGGAATTCGATCTGAGCATCCGGATTGTAATTTTCTTCACGTTGTTGGCGGTCGCGCCGTCGCTCATGATCATGATGACCTGTTTCACGCGCATCGTGATTGTCATGTCCTTTTTGCGCACCGCGCTTGCACTTCAACAGGCCCCCAGTAATCAGTTGCTCATCGCGTTCTCCCTGTTTTTGACATTTTTCATCATGGGCCCGGTGTTTGAGGATATCAACGAAACCGCCTTGAAACCGTACTCTGATGGGCAGATCACCAGCCAACAGGCGATCGATGTTGGTGCAGATAGGATGCGTGAATTTATGCTGAAACAAACCCGGCCGAAGGATGTGGAGTTCTTTCTGGGCTTGTCGCGCATAGGACCGACCACACTGGAGAATGTTCCGCTTCGTGTGGTGATCCCGAGTTTTGTGCTGAGCGAACTGACGACAGCATTTCAAATGGGATTCTTTTTGTTTCTCCCATTTATCCTGATCGATTTTGTTGTGGCCATTGTGTTGATGAGTCTTGGCCTCATGTTTCTGCCGCCCACGATGATATCCATGCCTATGAAGCTGTTGCTTTTCGTCCTGGCCGATGGATGGACACTGCTGGTGAAATCGCTGGTGGACAGTTTTAATTATTAGCTACGCCTGATGTCTGTTGATCAATCC
>DKGH01000178.1:8123-8647 GCA_002453165.1 Verrucomicrobia bacterium UBA6775 | reverse complement strand
ATGATCATCGGATTGCTTGTCAGTTTTTTTCAAGCCATCACATCGCTACAGGAACAGACCCTGACGTTCGTACCCAAGGCGCTTGTTGTCGTTGTTGTGGTGTTCATCCTGTTCCCCTGGTTGATCAACACCATGATGGATTACACGGCCGAGACGTTTAACCGAATGTCCCAAGTGGGGCCTTGATGACGCGCTTGGCCAAGCGCTTGGTTTGCCGTGGAATATTTCCTGTTAGTCTTCATGATGTTTCTCCGCTTTGGCGGGTTGTTTCTGATTTATCCCTTGTTCGTCATGGCGCGGATCCCGATAAAGGTGCGCTTGGCCTTGGCCCTGATGATCGGGGCGGTCTTGGCGGGCAATCTATCGGTGGCCCCCGACTGGCGCTCAATGGGAATGGGGGACATGTTGGGTATCGTTTTTTTTGAAATGTGCGCCGGTTTGTTGATGGGGTTGGTTTGCCGAATGGTTTACTACGCCCTTGAGATAGCCGGCTTGAGGATATCGACCGATTCGGGATTGTTTGT
>DKGH01000178.1:0-7716 GCA_002453165.1 Verrucomicrobia bacterium UBA6775 | reverse complement strand
TGGCGAGCATCATGATGGTGGGGATGGATTTGCACTACTTCATCATTGAAGCGGTACAGGCTAGTTATCAATTGTTGCCGATTGGGGGCGGTCAGTTCCATGGCGGTCTAATCAATCAACTGGGTTCAATGATCGGAAATGTCTTCGTGATGGGAATATTGATCTCGGCTCCGGTGATGGCAATCGGCTTTCTTGTAAACTTCATCATGGCGTTGATGGGGCGCGCCGTGGCTCGGATCAACGTCTTTGCTGAAAGTTTTTCAATTCGACTTTTATGCGGAATTGGAGTTTTCGGCGCGACTATTGCTGTTATGGCCGAGTACATCGCGAATTTTATTCGCACGATACCAAACGGTTTGGTGATTACAGCCCGGATTTTTGCTGGAAATTAGTTATTTTTGGCGTTTTTCGGGTTTTCCGGGTGCACGAGATCGTCCATTCGGGGTCCAAACGGGTGCAAAATAAACCATGCCCCAAGATAGCGATACCGGCGAAAAGACTGAGGAACCAACAGGAAAGAAGATTTCCGAGGCGGTTTCACGGGGAAATATAGCTAAGAGTGCAGACATAAATACGGCTGCTCTCTTGGCAGTTGCTTTGCTATTGTTGTCGTTGCTGGGCGGAGTGATTTGGGAAGGTCTACGGGGGTATTTCGTTCACATCTATGCCGATTTAGGCAATCTCGAGATGACGACGACTTCGCTTCAGGGTTTCTTGGGAGAATTCCTTAATTTGCTGGGAGATCTTGTGTTGCCGTTTCTGCTTGGGGTGATGTTTGTTGGAATCCTCGCAGCGGGAACCCAAGTGAAGTTTCAGTTTTCACCACAAGCCGTTGAGTGGGATTTAAATAAATTCAATCCAATCAACGGTCTGAAAAAAATCTTCAGTTGGAAATCATGGGGGGAATTCCTGATCAACATGATTAAACTTGTTGTTGTAGTTGGGTTATTGATGAACGTGGTTTGGGGGGTGATTGATCACCCGGTTTTTCACCATCCGTCCTACCTTGGCCAAGTGTTGGATTTCATCTCAGAGTCGGCTCTGTTGCTTCTGAAAAAAGTGCTACTGGCCATGATCGTGATTGGTGCGCTTGATTATGCCTATCAATGGTGGCGCACTCGGGATGGCTTAAAAATGAGCATCAAGGATGTGAAGGATGATCAGAAGAGTCAGGACGGTGATCCTCATTCAAAGGGCGAGCAACGCAAGCGACGAATGGGTATGATACAAAACACCATGTGGAACGAGGTTCCTGAGGCGGACGTTGTGATCACGAACCCTACACACTTGGCCGTGGCTCTCAAATACGACCGGGCAAAAATGAAGGCACCTAAAGTCTTGGCCAAGGGCGCTCGTTACAACGCTCTCCTCATCCGTGAAATCGCCGAGAAAAACGGAGTGCCCCTCGTTGAAAACAAACCACTGGCACAAATGCTCTTTAAGTTCGGTCGGCCCGGCAAGGAGATTCCGTTCCAATTCTTCTCTGCTGTGGCAGAGATATTGGCGTATGTTTATCGCACGAACCGGTTCCGTTACTTTGCACAAGGAAGGGAGATCCCCGCGTAACCCATGGCAGATAGTGACAAAAAACTGAAACGAGTTTGGGATCTGAGCGATCTCGCGCTGGTTGTTTTTATGTTCGGCACCCTGTTGGTGCTGATTGTCCCGGTACACCAGATTGTGATGGACATGCTCCTCGGGGTGAGCCTTGCCCTGGCAATGTTGATCCTGCTGGTAATCTTATTCCTCAAGAACCCTTCCGACTTCACGGGGTTCCCCACGTTGTTACTGATTTTTACATTGTACCGATTAGGTCTAAACGTTGGAACGACCCGTCTGATTTTGTCTGAAGCCGACGCGGGTGACCTGATTGATGCGTTCGGGGAATTTGTTGTCAGTGGTAATTTCGTGGTGGGAATCGTGATCTTCCTGATTCTGACCGTGATCAACTTCGCAGTGATTACAAAGGGGGCAGGGCGTATCGCTGAGGTTGCTGCACGATTTACTTTGGATGCCATGCCTGGCAAGCAATTATCCATTGATGCTGAGTTGGACAAGGGCTATATCACTGTTGATGAGGCGATCGAAAAACGCAGGTTACTGCAGCAGGAAGCCGACTTTTATGGTGCGATGGATGGCGCCAGCAAGTTCGTCCGGGGTGATGCCATTGCGGCCATTTTGGTTACGTTGGTTAACATCATCGGCGGTTTGGCGATTGGCGTCTTCCAAAATGGGATGGGTGTCGCTGATGCACTGGAAACCTACACTCGCCTGACCATTGGTGACGGGTTGTTGACGCAGGTGCCGGCGATTGTCACCTCGACGGCCGCAGGTGTGCTGGTTACCCGTGCTGCATCACGGCAGGAGCTTGGGCAGAGTCTCGGCAAGCAGTTGTTTTTCTCCCAACGAGTTATGTCGATTCTCTGCGGAACAATGACCGTGCTGGCGTTTGTTCCCGGTTTTCCGATGATCCCGTTCTTTGCCTTGGCTGGGTTGTTCGGGTTCATCGCTTACGGACTTCGTGAGGGAGGCATACTGAAAGAGGCCTTTGACAAGGTGGAGGATGAAAACAAGGCATCGAGTCGCAGAAAGGATGATGCCAAGAAAGAAGCAGCCGTGGGAAGCCCGGATGAAGCACTCGAGTCTCTGCTTCAGGTTGACACACTCATGATTGAGCTTGGCTACGGGTTGGTCAGCATGGCGGATCCGGCAAAGGGAGGGGACCTGTTGCAACGGATTACGGGCGTCAGGAAATCATTTGCGCAGGACATGGGTTTCATCGTGCCATCCATCCGCCTGCGTGACAGTCTTCAGCTTGGCCCCAACCAGTATCAGTTCTTGTTGAGAGGGCAGGTGATTGCTTCTGGCGAAGTCATGCCCGGCCATTGGATGGCCATGAACACCGCGAACAGTACAGTCGTGCTTAAGGGTGTTCCAACCACCGAACCGGTATTCAAGCTACCAGCAACCTGGGTGGATGAAGTTGAAAGGCGAAACGCTGAGATGGCAGGCTACACGGTTGTGGATGCATCCTCCGTGATGGTCACGCACTTGAGTGAATCGATTCGACGTCACGCATATCAGATTTTGACTCGTCAAGATGTGCAGGTGCTGGTCGACACCCTGAAGGACGATCACCCTGCGCTGGTCAACGAACTCGTGCCGAACCTTTTGAACATCGGGCAGATTCAACGCATCTTGCAAAACCTGTTGTCCGAGGTGATCCCGATCCGGAATTTGGTGGGCATCCTCGAACGTGTGGCTGATCACGCTCCTGCGACGAAAAACCCGGATGAGTTGTCTGAGCAGGCGCGGCGTGTATTGGGCTCGGAAATCGTGAAGCCGTTTTTATCGGACGAAAACGAAGTGCGTGCCGTGACGATGGAGCCGTGGCTCGAGGAGGAGATCGCCAAGGGTTTGCAAAAGTCTGCGACCGAATCTGTCCTTTTCATGGAGCCCAAGTTGGCCCAACACATGACTCATCATCTGGCGACGGCTGTGCAGCCTATGATTGCGTCCGGGCAGCAGCCGGTGGTGCTTTGTTCGACACAAATCCGCCTTGGTTTGCGGCGGTTTTTCTCCGCGAATTTCCCCGAAATTGCCTTCATTGCTTATGAGGAGTTGCCACCAAAGGTGGGGATTCAATCCACCTCAGCAATCCCCGGTATGCCCTGAGATAAATGAAGGTCCAAACATTTATAGCGCCAACCGCGAAGGAAGCCATCGAAACGGTGCATAGCACGCTTGGCCCGGACGCGATAGTGGTCAATATACGCAAACTGCCGAAGCCGGGTTGGCAGGGATTGTTTCAATCGCCCCAAGTTGAGGTGTCTGCCTTAGTCAGCGGCATAACTTCGACAAAACCGGGCGGCGAAAGAGAGATTGAAAGGCAAGTCTCCAAACCGATCTCGACTGATATCGATGTGCCAGCGGTGAAAAATCCTCAGGTCGGGAGCAGGTTGGATATAGTTGACGATACCCCGATCGAGATCCCGAAGTTATCAGCTCATGCAGAGAGCGATAATCTGTTTAACGATCCTTTGCCCAAGACGTTTGTTGAACCGCTTGGCCAAGCGCTTGGCCAAACGGCACCTCAAGGAGAGCAAGTGGCTCCCGGGAATGGGGTCAATATCGGAACAGTGCTGGAGGGTATTGGCGTGCTGCCTCTCCAGGTCGAACGATTGTTGCGCTTGGCCAAGCAGCGTTTCCCGAAATTGGACTCGTGCCCAATGGGAGACCAAGTGCAGTACATCCGTCATTGCCTCATCGATCACTGGAACAGCTTGGCCAAGGCAGCTGAGAAAAACAGTCATGCCCGAAAAGTGCTGGTCGGCGCGCCGGGATCGGGCAAAACAACAGTTCTATGTAAGTGGCTCACACAGACGGTCTTGGCCAAGCGCCAACCGGCTCGAGTCTGGAGACTGGACGGTCATCAATCCAACACCGCAGAGATGTTGACCGTCCACGCAGAGATGCTGGATGTCGAGGTGAACCGTGTCTGGTACCCGGAGCCGATCACGGATGGGACGGCTCAGTTCTTCGATTTACCAGGGGTGATGCCAGGGGACTCGCTGGGCTTGGATACGCTAAAGCAGTTGGCCAACGAGATTCAACCGGCAGAATTCATTTTGGTGTTAAACTCTGCCTATGAATTGGATCATCTCATTCGCTCTGTTCGTCCGTTCGGTGATCTGCCGATAAACGGTTTGATTGCCACGCATCTGGATGAGGAGACGAAGTGGAGTAAGCTGTGGAATCTGACCTTGGAGACAGGGTTGCCCATACTCTACTGCTCAGGAGGACAGGAAATTCCCGGTGATTTCGTTCAGCTAACCTCGGAAATGCTATTTCACTCGGTGATGCAGCAGTTAGAACCTGAGAATTCCACCAAGCAGCCGGATACGGTGTTTAACTGATTCTGAATCAATTAGATGCTACTGTCTTGAAATTCCGCATTTTTTCTTTAAAGATCCGCCCAATCTCAGTTTTTGGCATTGCTCCTGCTCAGATTTAGTCAGGTGAATGTGAGTTTATATCAAGCCGCTGCCGCGATGGACGCATCCGCGCGCTGGCAGGAGGCTGTTTCGGAGAATCTGGCCGAGGTGTCTCGGCCCGGATTCAAGAAACATGACGTCACCTTTTCTGCATTGGTTGCCGGTAAGATGGAGAAACCGGTAGAGATGATCAAGACGACGACCGATCCTGTTACGGGCGAGGAAGTGGAGTCGACTGAAACGGGTGAAAAGCCGTTTCAATTGCCCAAGCCGAGTCTTGCCATAAATTTCGAGCAAGGGCCGCTCAAGCAAACGCAGGTCAAGACGGACATTGCTCTAACAGGGAAAGGTTTTTTGCAGGTACAGGATCCACAGGGGAACAACCTTTTTACAAGGGACGGTGAATTGAAAATGTTGCCCTCAGGCCAGCTGGTAACCAAAGAAGGATACGACACTGGCCTGCAGCTTAACGATCCCAACCAAGTGCAGTCTCTGGTGATTGCCAAGAATGGAACAGCAAGTCAGGCCGGTGAAGTGATCGGGCAACTGCAGTTGGTTGCGTTCGATGATCCCTCAAATCTGATACGCATCTCCGGGGCGTACTACAAGGCGAATCCGGCCGACATGGGGATGCCCATGGCGGATATCGACCGAGAAACCGAGGGGTTCACCGAAATTGAGCAGGGGTTTCTTGAACAGTCCAACAGTACCTCGTTGACGGAGATGACCAGTTTAATTCGTTCCATGCGTCACTTTGAGGCTAACCAAAAAGTGATTCAGGCGCACGACCAGAGACTGGGGCAAACCATTAGCACACTCACAGCCACGCAATAATAATTAAAGAATATGATTCGAGCACTATATACCTCCGCGTCCGGGATGAACTCCCAGCAGATGAATCTGGATCTCATCGCCAACAACTTGGCCAACGTCAACACTACCGGCTTCAAGAAAAGCAAAATCGAGTTCCAGGATTTGCTTTATCAGAATAAAAAAGCCGAAGGTGCAGAGGCTGGTGATGGCAATATGACACCTTCAGGCATTCAGATAGGGCATGGTTCTAGACCTGTATCTACGACAAAAATTTTTACTGATGGCGATCTGGTTGAAACAGGTGAGCAAACAGATTTGGCAATTCATGGTGACGGTTTTTTCGAGGTTCAAATGCCAGGAGGCCAACAAGGTTATACTCGGGATGGTAGCTTTAAGGTAAGTGCAGATGGTGCGGTTGTTACAAGCGAAGGGTACCCTCTGAATATTGGTCTTGATAATATACCAGCGGAAGCAATCAACATTGGAATTGCATCAACTGGTGAATATACTTTTTTCAATCAACAAGGTCAAAATATCGGCAATGGAAATATTCAGTTGACTCGATTTATAAACGCATCTGGATTACAAAACATAGGCCGTAATATATTTATTGAAACCCAAGCTTCAGGCCCGCCGGAGCAAGGCCAGCCAGGTCAAAATGGCTTCGGACAGTTGGCTCAAGGATATCTTGAGATGTCTAATGTTAAAGTTGTTGAGGAGATGGTGAATCTGATCAAGGCCCAACGGGCCTATGAAGTGAACTCAAAGGCCATTCAGGCTGCAGATGAGATGATGCAGCGTAGTAATGCAATCAAGCGTTAATAGAAGGAACTTGCTTCAATGAAGGTCAACCAACACCATTATCTAATCAAAGCGTTATCGGTTTCCGCCTTGTTTTTTTTACTTGGCCAAGCGCGTGCGGACTTTGTGCTCAAAGCCGAATGTGAGGTTGGGGTTGATGGTGTTTACTTGTCGGATGTCGTTGAGGCTGCCAAGGGTGACCCAATACCTGCAATTCATCTCGATGTATCACCGAGGTGGGGATCTGTCCGCGAGTACGCCGCTGATGAATTGATGAAACTCATTCAGACCCGTGCTCAGGCGGTTCATGTTCGTGCTGGTGTACAGGACAATGTTCGAGTTGTTCGAAGGGGGCGTGCCCTTAAAGAGGCCGAAGTACTTCAAGCACTGAAGGATGAAGTTGCAAGATCCCCTCTTTATGCGGGTGGTGAGTTGGAGATGATATTTTCCCGTGAGTGGAGATCGTTGATGATCCCGGATAGCCCGCTTGAATTGAAATTAGTCTCCAAATTGAATTATCGAACTCCGCAAACAACAATGAGATTTCAGTTGCTGGATGCGGGGGTGCCGATTGGGTCGTTCAGCGCGTATGTCAAAATGGCCTTGTGGAAGGATGTCTGGGTTGCGAGTGGCTCAATCAATCGCGGGACGCTATTGCCGGAGGCCAAGCTGGAGCGGCAGCGGATGGATATCATCAAGAACCGTAGAGATTTGTGGGACGGCAATCCTTCGGACAGTCGATTTTGGTTTCAGGAGGTGATCTCGCCGGGCCGTTTGATTTACGCGCGATCCGTTGGGATGAAGCCTGTTGTTCGTCGTGGCGGCTTGGCCAAGGCGGTGGTGACGAATGGTTCGCTGACGGTGAGCGCGAACGTCAAAGTGCTGGAAGATGGTGCGCCGGGGGACGTTGTGCGTGTCCAAAACTTGGTCACCCGCAAGGAACTGATTGGAGAGGTGGTTGATGAGAATACAGTCAAAATTAGAAATCTTTAGGACGGGGGTGTCCCTGTTAGTGTTGGCGGTGTTTGCGTTTAGCCAAGTGCAAGCCGATTCGCTTTGGAGTAAGGAGACGGCGGTTTCACTGTTTACAGATCATAAGGCCAAGCGG
>DKGH01000109.1 GCA_002453165.1 Verrucomicrobia bacterium UBA6775 | reverse complement strand
CAAGCCGGTGGCGTGTTCCATTGCGAACCGGGTGTCAGCGGGCCGCCGACCAATCTGTATTTGGGCTAGTCCGCGACACTCTCCGCGATGATCTGCCGGTAGACTTTCTCGGCGTGATCGTAGGTTTCGTGGAAGTCATCAATTTCGTCGTCGCCCATGAAACGACGTTTTTGATCCCGGCATTTTTTCACCCCGGCAAGACACCACTCGGCACTACGCTTGGAAGCCCGGATGGGCTTGCCATCCACGACCACAAAAACCGGGTTCGTGTGTGAGGAAGGGAGAATTCGGAGGGCAATCCAACTGCTGTACTGAATCGGCACCTCAAACGCGATGTCGCGTAACTCGCCATCGGCGAGGATCTCTTGCTGGGCGATGGGATAACCGTTGACGATCACCTCCACGGGTACTTTGCGCGTACCCTCGATGCGGGCGCGCTCCACGTGCCAATATGGCTTTTGTGCGTAGTTGCGCTTGGCCAAGCCGGGGATGGGTTCGGAGTTCAGTCGGGCAGCAACCTTGGCTTTGACCAGAACAGAGCCCGGCTTGGCCAAGCGCAGTTCGCTGCCGTTCACACCCATCTCGACGTTATCAACCCTGAAGTCGATTAGGTGACTACGTCCATCGCCAACGTAGTTGCGTCCCGCACGGATACCTTCACACCAGTCATCGTACGTTAGTTTTTTGTCGAGTTTGACGTACGACCGGCCAAGCCCGACACGTTCTCCGTAGATGCACGGGAAATCGGTTTCACCGCTGATGCGCGTGCGAAATCCGCAGTTCAGTGTGTGGTACCAGATGTTCAGTTCCCAAACGTAAGGTGTGTCGACCATAGAGAGAAAATCGACTGCCGGCACCAGCTTGCCGTCCGGCCCCGGCACCATGTGGGTGACATCGGCGATGTATTCATTGGCGCCGATGCTGTCAAACGGTGGAACCTCGTAGGTGGGTAAATCGTCGGTGGTTTGGGTTAATCCCCAACCGGTATGTGCCGGACCGACGAGAGCACCCTGACGCTTGGCCCAGCGGAGAGTGTTGAGGCCCAGCTTTGGCCAGTGGTGTTTCGACTTGCCGCCGGGAAACATTTGCTGCTTCAACCGAAGCAGGCAGAGGTGGCCGGACTGATGTGAGCCAAACCCGGAAACCTCGACGTCGTAGCGGAGGAGGTAGGGGAACTGTGAGACGGAGTCGTCCTTGCCGGTGAAGAATTGTTTTTGATAATCGAAACAGGGCCCCCATGTGAGATTTGCGCCGACTTTTAAATCTTCACCGAGGCAGTGCCGCATCATGTCCGGCGCGTGAACGCCTTCGGTGGGGTTGGTGTAGTGAGCGCAACCGGCAGCGTGGATATGGTGGTCGCCAGACCACCAGCCCATGAGCGAGGGGTCGATCCAGCGTTGAACCTTGAACGACTCGGTTTTGTCCTGGTCATCGATTGTGACCGTCCGGGTTTGTACGTGAGATTCGGGCCCGCGGTAGAATTTCACCTGATACGTTCCGTTGGGTAATTTCACGGACTCTCCATCCGCGCGATAGACTTGCGGGTGGAAGTGAAAGTCGGGTGCGAGTCGCTTGGCCTGCGATGGATATACCCGGCCGAGTTGGTCCCGAATTTCAAATCCGGCAGTGGTCGCCTTACCGTTTTCATCCAACACTTGGAGAGAAAGATTGTGTGCTGGTTGGCAGTCGAAAAGCAGACTGACTTCGTTGCGGAAACCCAAGTCTTGAGTGCCTTGGCCGACATCGAAACTCAGCTTGCCATCGCGCTTGCCTGCGTCCCGGCTGTAAAGTTGGATGATACGATACTCAAGTTCCAACCCACTGAGGGATTTCGTGAGCGGTTGGGAGTTAAAAACACTCAACCCCAGCCAGCGATCTGGAATTTGCTCCTTGGTCGATCCGGCATGGGGAGATGCGTTTGGGCTGTTTGCGTGCAGAGGAGCCGTAACACCGGCTTCATTTCGAACTTTTACCAAATGATTCCGCCACCCTTGCTCAACCAAGATGCGCTTGGCCGGTCCGGCGTTCACTTTCACACGGGACTCAGGATTAATTTGGATGTCGGCAAGGCACTGCTTATCAAGGATTTCTTGTACGGAAACAACGGCCTCAGACTCATCCGCTTGGCCAAGCGCTTGGCCAAGCGCGCGTTTGGTTGCCTCAGTGAACGGTTCGCCAAGGTATTCTTTGGCTTCTATAAGGCGATTGACCTGAGCCTTCAGGGGTTGTAAATCTATGTTAGTGACGGTCGGAAGTGATTGCGCCTGAGTTGATTGAGAGATCAAAAAAAGGCCGATCAGCAGCGATTTGGAATAGAAAAAAGTGCGATTCATGAGTCTGATTGGTTCAGGAGCGAGAGTTTACGGCCGGTTTTACTGGCATTCCAGCCACAAATGACCAAAAACGGCCGTTGAAAAAAAATAAAAAAAGATCATTTTTTCTGGTTGACACTTCGCAGCAAAGCCCACAAGTTCTTGGCCTTTAGGGGTAAACGATTTAATTAATGATTATGAAAACAAAGACACGTTTAGTCTTCGCTGTTGCGTTCGCGGCAGCCATGTCTTCCGCTTCCGCTGAAGTGGACAAGCAAGCAGTCAAGGACGCTTTTGCGAAGGCTCCAGGTGCTGAGGTTCCATATATTGCAAGCAAGTTGGTTCTTAAGGCCAAGAAAGCTGACAAGGCAGAAACTGCGATGGAAGTGCTGCGCGCAGCAGTTGCCAAGAAGCCGGCAACGTGTGTTGCAGTCGTCAGTTTCATTTCCAGCTTGGTTCCGGAGTCGGCTCCTGAGCTTGCAGCTGAGGCAGTTAAATTAGCACCGCAGTACGCGAAGGGCATTGCCAGGGCGGCAGCTAAGGCGGCACCGGCCAAAGCAGGCGAGATCACCGTTGCTTTGGTCAAGGTTAGCAAGAAGACTAAACACCAATCGATTTACAATACAGTTGTCGCTACTGTGCCAACACTGTTGACCAGCATCAACCAAGCTGTGCTTGCTGGTGGTGCGAACGATTCAAAGGGAACGATCACTACAGTCAATGCGCCAATCGCAGCGTTGAATGCTGACGGT
>DKGH01000169.1 GCA_002453165.1 Verrucomicrobia bacterium UBA6775 | reverse complement strand
GCACTCTATACGCCCTTGGCCAAGCGCTTGTTTTTTGGCCGCATTTGGCCTTGCTGAGGTTTTGTGGAGGCGATAGATTGGGCGTTCACCTTTCGTTGTCATGAATGACTTGGATTTTTTACGAGGCCGCTTGGCCAAGCGGGCTTTCACGTTGATCGAACTGTTGGTGGTGATCGCCATCATTGCCATTCTCGCTGGGTTGCTGTTGCCGGCCTTGGCCAAGGCCAAGACCAAGGCGGTGGCGGTCAAGTGCAGCAGTCAGTTGCGCCAGCTCAACCTGGCCAACTCGATGTACATGAACGACAATGATGATATTTTTCCCTACCACCGCCGGGCGGTGAGCCGAGCACCCAGCGAGGGGTTCAAGCGGTTGGTGGAGTTGAACAAGGGGAGGTCCTTTGCACGTGAGGAGACATGGTTCACATTGATCTACGGCTATGCCCCGGCGGATCAGGCATTTCGCTGTCCGGATCTTCGCAATTCCAAATTCACGAACTCGTCCAAGAATCATGACAAGTGGTTGTTCGACGCCCATAGCATTGGCTACGGGCAAAACTCATACTTTCTGGGCCAGATGCCGGGCCGTGCGAAGGAGCAGAGCGGCCGGCTGCCTTGCGGTTACGAGGTGAAGCTGGCCACGGTCAGGAGCCCAGCGGACTGCATCAACCTCGCCGACTCGGAGCAAAAGAACGGCGGCCACTGGTCATTGACGTTGTGGTGGCCGTTCATCAACCGGGCCAACGAGGGGGTGGCGAGTGATCGGCATGGGAACACGGCCGCGGTGGCGTTTGCGGACGGGCACGTGCAGTCGTACCGCGACCCGGATCGCACGATCAATCCGAAGCAGGACAACACCGCGGAGTACATCGAAAACTGGGATCCGAAGCAGCGTCGCCACGCGTTCCCCTGATTTTTCCGGAAGCGGCTTGGCATTATTAATCGAGGAGGATTGAGGGAGTTTGGATAAGCCGGGCGAACACGTTTCGTGCCTGAAATGGGTGGGCGTCATCTTTTCCGTCTGCCTGATTTATTCCTTCATCCGCTACATCACGTTGGGGCCGGAGGATGTGTCGCAACTGCCGTTGTACGTGATGAATAAGGCGCTGTCTTGGGCGGGGCTGGCCACGATCGGCCTGTCGCGCCTGCTCGGTCATGCGGCGGCGCGAAAGCAGGCCGGCTTGATCGGGGCGTTGATGATCGGCCTGCACGTGGTGATGTCGTTGCTCGTCCTGAAGCCGGAGTATCTTCGCAAGTTTTTTGACTCGATGAACGGTATGAAACTGACCGGGGCAGGCGAGGCATCGATGTTGGCCGGGGTGTTGGGGCTGGGTTTTCTTTCTTGGCTGCTTTGGGCGACGGCGGCGCAGGCCAACGGCTCTTCCGATTCAAACGGCAACGGAAGCCTTTTGCCCTGGGTGGGGCGTGCGGTGTTGATTTGCGGCGCGCTGCACGTGGCCCTGATGGGGTGGGATATTTGGTTCGCCCCGGAAAAGTGGGCCAACTACGGCCATCTCCCGCCGATCACGCTGCTGTCGTTTGTTACTGCGGTCGTGTTTCTGGCTCTTCGTCGTCGAAAGGCGTAATTTGTTCACGCGGGTGAAACTGTTGGTGCACTTTTTTCAACCGTTGCCCGGCCACATGCGTGTAAACCTCGGTGGTGGAGATGCTGGAGTGGCCAAGCAGTTCCTGAATCACGCGCAGGTCGGCACCATGCTCGAGCAGGTGCGTGGCGAAGCTGTGCCGCAGCATATGCGGCGTGATGTTGCGGACGATCCCCGCGGCGCGGCAGCGTTTCTTGAGGCGTGTCCACAACGTCACCGCGGCGAAAGCCGTGCCGCGCGAGGTCAGGAACACATTGCCGGGTGACTTGTCCCTGACGAGATTTGGTCGACCGGCGGTGAGGTAGCGCTCGATCGCCTCGACGGCATGGCGCCCGACCGGCACCACGCGTTCCTTGTTGCCCTTGCCGATCACCTGAATGAACCCGGCATCGAGCCGGAGCTGTTCCATTCGCAGGCCGCGCAATTCAGCCAGTCGTAACCCGGAGGCGTAGCAGAGTTCGAGCATCGCGTGATCGCAGAGTGACGCAGGCGTGATTGGTGTGATCGGTTGCAGCAGTTGCTCGATCTCCGTGTGCGTCAACGCCTTGGGCAGGCGTTTCCATCGTCGAGGCAGGCTGAGGTTCTCAGCGTGGTTGGTGGGGAGAAATTCTTCCTGCACACAAAAACGGAAGAACGCCTTTAACGCGGCGATCTCGAGGTACAGGCTGGCGGTGCTGAGCTTGGCCGATTCGCTGCGGGGACGCCCCCGTTTTTTCGGCTCGTCCACAGGTTCAGGGTTGCTGTCTTCGCGCTGATGCTGCAGGTAGCTAAGCAGGTGGGTAAGTGTGACCTCGTTCCAGCGCTCGATCGACTCGCCCTTGGCCCAGTCGGCAAACCGGTTGAGGATATTGCAGTAGGCTTTCTGTGTGTGCTCGGACTGCCCCCGCTCGTGGCGGAGGTACTGCCCGAATTCTTCAATCAAAACCTGCATCTCGCGGCGGCGATGCTAGGGCGATTTTGGCTTTGCGGTCAACGAGCGGGAACGTATCATTCGCCGACGTTGCTTAGCCGAATTTTAATTTTAATTGCTGCCATCGCGCTGGTTGTGCCGTTGGCCGAGGCGTGTCGTTACTCGGTAAGGGATGTCGGTTTTGCGGATCTGGGCAATGAACGATACACGCTCCGTTTTTATGTCGATGACCCGGAAAAGCCGGAGGCGGCAGGCGCGCTTGGCCAAGCAGCGCGGACGTTGCTGGGTGATTCCAACGTGATTTTTGAGGTGGCCAAGCGCGAGCCGGGCCGCGAGGGGCTGGTGCTGGTTTCGCCGGATGGCAAACGGTCGCACTCCATCGCTTGGCCAGGCACGGAGGCCGGAGCCGGCGAACCGGAGTGGGATGTGGCCCAGTCCATCATCGCCTCGCCAACGCGCGATGCCCTGTTGGAAAAACTCATTCCCGCCTATGCGGTGGTGCTGCTGGTGGACGGCACGGATGCCGCGCAAACCAAGCGCGCCCACACCGCCGCAGTCGAGGCCATCGCGGAGATTACCAAGCTGATGCCGGAGATGCCCAAGCCGGTGGAGCATCCGCCGGTTGTGGTGCGCCTGCCGGTTGACCGCATGGCGGAGGAGACCATTTTGCTGTGGAGCCTCGGTTTGGACACGAGCCCGACGCCGGAGCCGCAGGCGGTGGTGGTGATGGGGCGCGGCCGCCGCGTGGGCGAGTCGATGCGTGGCGGGTTGATCACCCGGACGGCGCTGCAGGAGGCGATGGCGGTGGTGGGACAGGATTGCGAGTGCGGCCTCGACCGTGTGTGGATGCAGGGCGAACGATTTCCGCTCGCGTGGGGTCGCGCGGAAAAACAGGCCGCCTTTGCCGAGCTTGGTTTCGATCCCGACAACCCGAAGGTGAAAGCCGAGATCAGCCGCATCATCGCCCGTGGCCCGAACTCCCGGCCAAGCGGCAAACCGCAGTCAGCCTCGGATAATTTTGACCAACTCGCGCTGGGTTACAGCGAAGAGATCATCGGCATCGAGGAGCCGATGGAAGAGATCGCGATGGTCACGAGCGAACCGCCAGCCTTGACCCCGCAGCCCGCACCCGTGCCGACTGCAAAAAAAGACGAGCTGGTTGTCGAGGAGCCGTCCGGCTCGAACCCGCTTGCGTGGATGGTGGCGTTGATCGCCGTGGTGGCGCTTGGCGGCGGTGGGATCGTCCTGTTGCGGAGGGGAAGCTGAGTGTCGCCCTGGTCACAAATCATCCGTGAGATCGCCTTCCGCAAATGGAATGCGCTTTTGATGTTCATCGGGCTGGCGGCGGTGGCGGCGACGATCAGCATGGGCAAGTTGATCGCCGAGGCGGACGAACGCGAAACGCGACGGGTCACTCGTGACATGGGATTCAACCTCCGCATCATCCCGGCGGAGACCGACCTCGGGCAGTTTTATCGTGACGGTTATTCGAGGCGGATGATGGATGCCTCGATGCTTGACCGGCTCGCGACCAGTCTGACCAACAACGTGGAGTTCAACCATCTCGTCGGCACACTGCGGCATGAGTACACGATCAACGGCGAGACGATGATGCTCGTCGGTCTCTCGGAAACCTACGTCGCGCCCGGGCAGGGCAAGAAGCCGATGGGATTCAAGATCAAGCCCAGCACGGTTCACGTCGGCTCCGAGATCGCGCGGGCGTTGAATAAAAAGAAGGGAGACAAATTCCACGTCGGCACCACCACGTACGAGATCGTCAACGATGCGATCGAGACCGGCACGCAGGACGACATTACGGTGTTCATGCGACTGGAGGACGCGCAGGCGACGATGCGACTGGCCGGAAAGATCAACGAGATCGAGGCGATCGATTGCCTTTGTCTTACGGCGGATCAGGATCCGTTATCAATCCTGCGCAAGACAATCGGCGAGATTTTGCCTGGGGTACAGGTGGTGCAAAAGCGGGTGCAGGCTGAT
This sequence comes from Verrucomicrobia bacterium UBA6775, assembly GCA_002453165.1. Classification (GTDB taxonomy): domain Bacteria; phylum Verrucomicrobiota; class Verrucomicrobiia; order Limisphaerales; family UBA1096; genus UBA1096. Next base: position 303 of record DKGH01000169.1, on the reverse strand, counting down.
GCCCGGGCCAAGCAGCGCCAGACCCGTGAGCGGGTAAACCAATTTGTCCTGCCAACCGTGCTGCTGATCGGGGCGCTCTGGGTGGCGGTGCTGTTTGTCATTAACGTCCGCGATCGGCGGCAGGAGATCGGCGTGCTCCGGGCGCTTGGCAAGCGCGGCGGCCAGATCGCTGGCCTGTTTCTTGGCAAGGCGATTCTGATTGGCCTGGCGTCGTCGGTGGCAGGGGCACTGCTCGGCACATGGCTGGGACTGCAGTTTGGGCCGGAACTGTTCCCGGTAACTAAGAACGCCATCAAGCCAAAC
>DKGH01000013.1 GCA_002453165.1 Verrucomicrobia bacterium UBA6775 | reverse complement strand
GCAATGGAACACGCCACCGGCTTGTGGCTGCTCTGCCCTGCCCATCTCATCGAGGTCTCGACTGGCCGTTGTGATGTATAATTCATCCCAGTTTTCTCCGCCGAAACAACACGACGTCACACGCTCGACCGGCACTTCGATTTTGCCGAGCAAGTCACCATCCGGAGAGAACCTCGCGACGCCCCAACCCTGCCATAGTGCCACCCACAGCATCCCCTCGTTGTCGATGCACATGCCATCGGGATAACCCATCCCCTCCGGCAACTCGAACGCGACGCGCCGATTCGAAACCGTCCCGGCATCCATGTCGCAGTCAAACGCAGCAACCTGCCTCGTGGGAGAGTCGATGTAGTAAAACGATTTGTGATCGGCCGACCAGGCCATGCCGTTGGAGATACTCACCTGATCAAACAACTTGTCCGTCGAATGATTACGGTTCAGGCGGTAAAGGCTGCCGACGTTGGGTGCCTCATCGAGGCCCATCGTCCCTGCCCAAAGGCGCCCCTCGGGATCCACCTTGCCATCGTTAAAACGGTTGTTTGGCAGATCTTTTTCGGGATCGATGATCGGCGACACGTCGCCACTCTCGAGATTCAAACGAGTCAAGCCAACCGTCATACCCAGAATCAAGTCGCCGTTTTCAGCCGGCACCGCGAGGCCCAGTTTTTCCTCCACGTCCCATGTTTTGTTTTCATCGCTTGAGGGTGAAAAACAATTCACCTTGGCACTCTCGATGTCCACCCAGACCAAGTCTTGCGTTTCCGCCCGCCACACGGGGCCTTCACCGAGGATCGCCTTGGCGTCCAATACACATTCCGCTGTCAATGTTTGCACGCGGAGAGCTTGGCCAAGCGAAGCCGGCGCTGGCAAGTTCGGAGTCGCACTTGGCCAAGCGCCGCTCAACTGTTCACCATCGTGACGTCGAGCGTGCCGCTGACCGACTCCTTGCCGGTGGAATTCTGGAACGGCGCCAGCTCAAATTCAGGGATCACCGCGAGAAGGTGATCGAAAATATCTGACTGAATCGCCTCGTACTCCGCCCAAACAGTCGTATCCGTAAAGATGTAAATCTCGATCGGAAGGCCATTATCACTCGGCTCAAGTTGCCGAATCAAAAAGGTGCGATCCTGCCTGATGCTGGGATGATTTTTGAGGTAAGCGACAATATAGGCACGAAAGGTTCCGATGTTGGTCAGTCGCCTTCCATTGACTAATTCCGACAGATCTGTGTTTGCTGTCTGGTTGTGGGAATTCACCTCGTCGAGTTTTGACTGAAGGTAATCCTTCAATAGATCGAATCGCTGGAATTTTTTCAGTAACGCATCATCGGCAAATCGTATGGAACGCATGTCAATACGGATCGGCCGTTTGATACGCCGCCCACCGGAATCCTTCATACCGCGCCAATTACGGCAAGAATCGGTGATCAATTTCGAAGCCGGAATACTCACCACCGTCTTGTCAAAGTTTTGTACCTTGACCGTCGTCAGCGAGACATCGATGACATCCCCGTCGATGCCGTGGCTTTTCATCTCAATCCAGTCGCCCTTCCGCACCGTGTCGTTCGTCGCGATCTGGATGCCAGCCACGAATCCCATGATCGCATCCTTGAACACGAACAAAAAGCCCATGAACATCGCACCCAATCCAGCCATCAACGCCCCCACCTCGCGGCCCATGACAATGGAGATCACAAATACGCCACCGATAAAACAGGCGACCAGCATCACCGCCTGGGTCAAGCCCTTGATTGGAATTCGCCTCGATATATCGAACCGCTGGTAAATCTCAAGCACACTTGCAAGCACCGCCTGCAGCGTGAACAGCAGCGCAACAACCAGATAAACTTTCGATGCTCCCTGAACGAACGCGACAAGGCTGTCCACCCCGTCAAACACCACCGGTGCGAGCACATGCACCACCATCGCCGGCACGATGTTGGTCAAACGGGAGAACACCTTGTTTTCAATCAGGATATTATCCCAATCGTTTTCAGTCTTACTTAGTGCGTAACGAATTACGCGGAGCACGATGCGCTTGGATACCAGGTACGCGATCCAGCAGACAAACACCAATGCCGCGGCACCCACCACATTGACCAAAACACCCGCCCAAAAATCTGCGATACCCCAACCGATGAACTGGTCCTTCAATGAGGTCAACAGGTCTCGTAACGACTCAAATTTTTGCGCGACACTTTCCGAGGCCTTGTCCAGTGCGTCTGCTTGGTTTTCCGTGTTGTTTTCTTCCATGGGTCAAACTCCAACTTGTCTGGGGATTCACGCTAGCCAATTCAGAAGCGCTTGGCCAAGCTAATCTCACTTGGCCAAGCGGGAATAAAAAAAGCGGGAACCGATCGGCTCCCGCTTCGCAATTCGTTCGATTCCCAGCCTTAGAAACTCTCGCCCACCTGAAAGCGGAGGAATTTGTCGACTGTGATCTCGTCACCCAGCGTGCCAGCCACCGATGCAATGTGATCCTTGATGCTGACGTCTGGATTCTTCACAAAACCCTGTTCCACAAGGCAGTTTGTCGCGTAGAACTTGTTCACCTTGCCGTTTACGATGTTTTCGACTGCCTGGGGCGGCTTGCCCTGGGCCTGTTCCTCGGCGATCGCCTTTTCCTTGGCGACCAACTCCGGATCCACGTCCTCGCGGTTGACAGCCACCGGAGCGGACGCCGCGATGTGGAGGGTGATGTCCTTCACGAGCGACTTGAAGTCGTCGTTGGACAGTGTCTCCTCCTTGCCGGTGCCCACCTGCAGCAACACGCCGACTTTGCCGCCGGTGTGAATGTAGGCTGCGATCAAGCCAGTGCCATCGACTTCCAGCTTGGCGTCACGGGAGAACTGGATGTTCTCACCAATCTTGGCAACTTGCGCCGTGCGCAGTTCCTCAAAATCGGTGTCCGGTTCGCTGAGCTTGAGTCGGGCGATTTCGCCCGCGAACTCGACGAATGAGTCGTTCTTAGCAACGAAATCTGTTTCGCAGTTGATTTCCACCAGAACACCCGCCTTTGAATCCGGCTGGATGTAGTGGGAGATGATGCCCTCGTTCGCTTCACGGTCGGCCTTCTTGGCGGCCTTGATGGTGCCCTGTGCACGGAGGACGTCGACTGCTTTTTCGATGTCGCCGTCGGTTTCAGTCAGGGCCTTTTTGCAATCCATGAGCCCTGCGCTGGTCAATTTGCGGAGTTCCGCAACCAGTTTTGCTGTTACTTCTGCCATGATGTTTTCAGTAAAAATACACGCCGCCCGGGATCACCGGGCAACAAGGATGAAATTCGATCGCCTTATGCTTCAGCGGGTTCCGCCGCTGCTTCCGGTGCAGCCTCAGCCGGGGCTTCTTCTGCGACCGTCTCCGCTGGCTTCTCTACCGCAGGTTCCGCCGGAGCGGCTTCCTCGGCTGCCGCCGGGGCTTCTGCCTTCTTCGCAACCTCTTCCTTCAATTTTTCGGAGGTGGCGTCGTAAGCCGCGCGGGCCTCGATCATCGGCTGGGTGACCGCACCGAGTACTGCCTTGATGGAGCGAATCGCGTCGTCGTTGCCGGCGATCGGATAGTCGACCAGAGTCGGGTCGGTGTTGGTATCCACGATGGCCACCACCGGTACGCGCAGGCGGCGCGCCTCAGCGAGGGCGTTGTGCTCGCGCTTGATGTCCACGATGAACATCGCATCCGGCTTGCTGTTCAGGTCGCGGATACCATTCAAGCGAATGTGCAGACGGTTCAACTCGCGGCGGAGCATCGATTGCTCCTGTTTCACGAACTCAGCCATGCGCCCGTCGGACTCCATGGTCTCGAGTTCGACCATCCGCTTGATCGATTTGCGGATGGTATTCAAATTGGTCATCATACCACCCAGCCAACGTTCGCAAACGTACGGCTGACCGGTCGTCTCGGCAGTTTCCTTGATGCTGATCTGGGCCTGTTTCTTGGTGCCAACAAACAGCACCTTGCCACCCTTGGCCACGACGCCCTTGAGGAAGTCCGCAGCGCCATCAATCTGGGTCGCCGTCTGGACGAGGTCGATGATGTGGATTCCGTTACGAGCCTCGAAGATGTATTCCTTCATCTTCGGGTTCCACTTACGCGTTTGGTGGCCAAAGTGCACACCCGCGTCCAACAGTTCTTTTACGTTACTCATTCGTTGTTTTCCTTTTGTTGCCGGCTGAGTCCTAAGTACAGCCGTCCCGCGGAAATTCGGGATTCAGTTTATTGTGATTAATGCCTCCTCAAGCAGCCATGCCCAAGGTCGGTTTTTAAAGGCGATTCCGTTGGTGGATTCAGTGTTCAAACACCCCTTTCCGCCAAAAAAGGGCGAGCACCCTACCAAAACCGCCCAGAGCCGCAACCCCCAATTTTACCCTTTTTCGAAAGCAAATTGGGCATCCGAATCAAACTAGGGCTGGCCAAGGGCACGGCGCGCCAGTAAAAAGGACGCCCTTTAGGAGGTTCGAACAGCATCATGCTGACCCAATTGGCCAAGGGCAAACGAATGGCCGCCTGCGCACCCGTATTGGCGGCATTGGTTTTGATGTGGCTTGGCCAAGCGCTTGGCCAAGCGGCCACCCACGTCATTCGCAAGGGCGAAACACTGGGCGCCATCGCAAAAAAATACGGCGTCACTGCCTCCGCCCTAGCTTCCCACAACGGCATCTCCAACCCGAACCGGGTCAAGGTCGGCCAGAAGATCAATATCCCGGCCAAGTCGGTCTCTGTCACCTACACCGTTCGTGCCGGAGACACGCTCAGCGGTATCGCGAAAAAGCACAACACCACGACCAGTACAATCGCGAGGGCCAACGGCATCTCCGATCCCCGAAAACTCCGGCCGGGCCAAAAATTAAAAATCACCAAGGGCGGATCAGGCAGTAAACCCACCAAGCCGAAACCGGCCTACATCCCGGCGGATACGCTGTCCAAGATCAACCGCCCCCGGATTCGACGTGGCCGCTGGAAACACATCGTCATCCACCACAGCGGCGACAACACCAACAGCATTCAGGGCATGGAACATTATCACCGGCGAGTGCGCCGCATGGAGAACGGGTTGGCATATCATTTCGTGATCGGCAACGGTGTGAACACCGGCGACGGAAAAATATACGTTGGTGATCGTTGGCGCCGGCAAATCCGCGGGGGGCACGTGGCCAGCACGGCATTAAATGAGATCGCCATCGGGATATGTCTTGTTGGCAACTTTGACAAACGCGTGCCGACGGCCAAGCAACGCTCCAGCTTGAAGGCGCTCGTCGCCCGGCTGCGCGCCCGCACCGGAGTCCCTTACAAGGAGGTTCGTACCCACCGACATATCAATCCCAAGCCGACCGCCTGTCCCGGCCGGCGATTCAACCTCCGGAGCATCCTGAACTCGTGACCACATCGTGACGGATTCCGACCCAGCAACCATCCTCCAGCAGGCCGTTTATCAACTGGAAACCGGTAATCCCGAACAGGCGGCAGAGTTCGCTCGACAAGCGCTGGAGTCCGACCCCGAAAACGCTGAAGCCCTCTTTTTGCTCGGACGCTGCCGCGCCCTGCTGAATCAAATCACGGAGGCAATCAACGTCCTTGAGCAGGCTTCCGAGCGGTTGCCGGATAGATTGGAGCTGTTCAACCTGCTCGGACACCTCCTCTACCACGAGCGGCATCACGAAAAAGCAATCGCTGCATTCCGCCGCTGTGTTGAACTGGACCCCGACCATGTTGAGGCTCACCGGCAATTGGCCAATCTTTACCTCAGCAACGACCAAACGGAGGCGACACGATTGTTCGAGCGAGCCCACCAACTTGCGCCCGATCACGCCGACCTGTTGTTCGATTACGCCTGGGGCACAATGTACAAAGTCGGGGATACGGATCGGGGCGGCGATTTATTTTGCAAGTGGCTGCAACTCGACCATGGCACGGCCGATCGGGGCAGCATCGCGGTGCAGGCGTTGAATTACCCCTCCAACCAAAAGCCGACCGAGTTGGCAGAAATTCATTTTCAGTGGGCTGAAAAATACATGAATCATCTCGGCCGTGAGTTTGACTTTGGCGACCATGATTTTTCTGAAGATCGCCGGATCCGACTCGGAATGTTGTCCGGCGATTTCTGCCGGCACCCTGTTGGACGGTTTGCCATGCTGCTTTGCCACCACCTCGACCTTGAACGATTCGACCTGTTCATTTATTCCAACAACAACGAAACGGATGAACTCAAGCCAAGTTTCGAGGAACACGCAGACTGGTGCGACATCACCGGGTTGACGGATGACGAGGCGGCAAAAAAGATCCGGGTGGATCGGGTCGACATTCTGCTCGATCTATCCGGCCACACGAAAGACAACCGGCTCGGCATCGTGGCACGTAAGCCGGCACCGATTCAGGCTGCGTCGTTTGCCTATCCGAACACCACCGGGCTGGGTGCTGTTGATTACCGCGTGACTGATCCCCACTCAGATCCCGCCGGTACAACAGAATCGCTTTGGCAGGAGAAACTCGAGTACATGCCGCACACACCGTGGCTCTATCTGCCGCCGCTCGAATTCGAGGCTACCACCGCTCCGCCTCCCTCAAGCACCGGCAAGCCGTTCACGTTTGGCTGCCTGAATAATCCGGTGAAAACCAGTCGGATCTCCATCCGGTTGTGGGCTGAGGTTCTGAAGCGGCGTCCCGGTTCAAGGATCATCCTGTTTGAACTCAACCCGGATCACGGCCAGTTACTGAAACAGTTTTTTTCAGAAGAAGGCGTCGCACCCGAACAGGTCGACATTCGCCCCAAAGGCGGAGTCACCTATTTTCTTGAATTACACAATGAGATCGACCTGATGTTTGATCCGTTCCCGTACAACGGAGGTGTGACCACCGGGGATTCGTTTTGGATGGGCGTGCCGGTGCTGTGCCTCGAGGGGGACACGTACGTCTCACGGCAGGGCGTAATGCAAAACCGCTGCCTTGGACTGGAGGCGTTCATTGCCGGAGACACCGGGGAGTTTATCGAGAAGGCAGTGCAGATCAGCAACAATGCCGACCTGCTTTTGCAGTTGCGCCAAAACCTGCCCGGGATGCTGCAACAATCGGCGTTGATGGATTACGACGGCTACGCGACGGAATTCAAAACGATGCTCGAACGTTGGTGGGCCAAGCGCTGTGCCGAAAACCAAGCGCTTGGCCAAGCGGACTAATCAGCCGACCTTGTTTTCCTCGAGCCAACCCAGCGCTTGGCCAACGGCTTCGTCCGGACTGCACAGGATCATCTCCCCCACCCTTGGCTTGAGTTCCACGTTGCCCTTGGCCAGCGAGCGTTCGCCGATGCCGATGCGCAGCGGGAAGCCGACCAGTTCTGAGTCCTTGAACTTGATCCCCGGACGGGCCGGTCGATCGTCCAGAATCACGTCCACGCCCTTGGACTGCAAGTCATCATAAATGCACGTGGCCAACTTCATGACCTCCGACTCGGGCTCTACATCGAGCGCCGTTATGCACACCTGGTACGGCGCCACGGAGGTCGGCCAAACAACGCCGTTCTCGTCGTGGCATTGCTCGATCACTGCCTGCAATGTGCGGGTCACTCCGATGCCGTAGCAGCCCATGATGCAGGCGTTGCTCGCCCCGTTTTCATCGAGCACCGTCGCCCCGAGTGCCTCGCTGTATTTGGTGCCAAGTTTGAAAACGTGACCAACCTCGATCGCCCGGCGGATCTTCAGCGGATTGCCGGTCTCTTCGCACAATTCGCCGGCCTGTACTTTTCGAAAATCACGCCACTCCTTCACCTTGATGTCGCGCTCGATGTTCACGTTTCGCAGGTGTTGGCCGTCCTCGTTTGCGCCGGTGACCATGCCGGAACCGCCTCGCAATACTTCGTCCGCCAAGACTGGGATATCCGCAACCCCAACTGCTCCAAGACTGCCCGGGTGCGCGCCGAGGGCATCGACAATTTCCCCGTCAGTCGCAGCCCGGAAGAGCGCCGTGCCAAGCGCGCCCCCCAGCTTGGCCTCCTCGATTTGATCATCGCCACGCAGCAGGACGATCACCGGTTTGTCGTCGGCAATGTAGACAAGAGTTTTGATCTGCTGCTCGGCGGCAACGTCGAATCGCTTGGCCAAGTCCTCGATGGTTTTGACTCCGGGCGTTTCAAATTTCTCCACCTCACCGCATTCATCCGAGGGAGTGGCTGCCGTCGGCCCTTGGCTGGTGGCTTTTTCAATGTTAGCCGCATAGTCGCCACTCTCACAGTACACCACATCGTTTTCGCCGGTCTCGGCTGGCACCATGAATTCGTGCGAATGTGAGCCCCCCATCACCCCGGTGTCGGCCTGCACCGGAAACGCCTGAAGGCCGCAGCGCGCAAAAATCCGACTGTAGGCATCGTACATCCGCTGGTAACTGGCGTTGGCAGATTCGTCATCAATGTCGAAGCTATACGCGTCCTTCATGATAAATTCCTTGGCGCGCATTAGGCCAAAGCGCGGCCGAATTTCATCACGAAACTTGGTTTGGATTTGGTAAAAGTTGATCGGTAGTTGACGGTAGGAACTGAATTCGTCTGACACCATCTTGGTGATCACCTCCTCGTGGGTCGGGCCCAGCACCCAGTCTTTCTGTCCGCGATCCTTTACATGGAACAGTACGTCCCTTGCGCTCTCCAGCCGTCCGCTTTTCTCCCAAATGTCGGGCGGCTGCAGTGCCGGCATGAACACCTCCAGCGCTCCCGCAAGATCCATCTCCTCGCGCACAATCTGTTCAACCTTTTTAAGCGCCCGCAGTCCGGCCGGGAGAAACGTGTACAAGCCTCCGGTTAACTTGCGAACCAAGCCGGCGCGGAGCAGCAGTTTGTGGGAGATGATTTCCGCCTCAGCGGGCGACTCCTTCATCGTCGGGATGAATGTCTGGGACCAACGCATGTGTCTTAAAATAGATTCGCCGACCGGCTGGTCGGCGCTTTGCCAAGCGAACAAGAAAAACTGAGGGAAGTCGAATCGAAACCGCAGCGGCTACTTCACGGAGTTGACCAGCGGAGCCAAGCCCTGAATCCGCACCTCCAACGTGTCGTTGGACTCGATCGGCCCGATGCCGGACGGCGTGCCGGTGAGAATTATATCACCGGGAAGCAGGGTCATGTTGGTGGAAATGAAGCTCACCAAGTCTGAGCACTTGAAAATCATCTGCGCCGTGGAGGAGTTTTGGCAAAGCTGACCATTCTTGAACAACTGAATGGTAAGGCAATCTGGATCAATCTTGGTCTCGATGTACGGGCCAAGCGGCGTGAAGGTATCAAACGATTTGGCCCGCGCCCATTGGCTCTCGGAATTTTGAATCGTCCGATCGCTAATATCCTGCGCCGTGGTATAACCGAGAATGTAACGACTGGCCGCCTTGGGGGTGACGTTTCGGATGCGCCGACCGATCACGATGGCCAGTTCCGCCTCGTAATCCACACGGTGCTCGGGGAAAGGAATGTCGATTTTACCCCCGTCGGGCAGGATGGATTCGGGGGATTTCAGCCAAAAAAGCGGGGATTTTGGTACCTCGAGGCCGGATTCGGCGGCGTGATCGGCGTAGTTCAGCCCAACACATATAATTTTTGAGGGCTGAACCGGCACCAACGTGCGGAAGCCTTTCTTGGGGATGGGCTTCTTCTGGTACGAAGGGGCACCAAAAACATCGCCTTTCAGCTTGTAAAGTGCTCCATCTTCGACCTTGGCGTAGAAGATATCGTCCCCTTTCTGGAAACGCCCGATTGCTGCCATGTTGAGCGCTTCATAACAAGGCCATCAGACGCTTGCAAGCCGAAAGAAGGATTTTCGAGCCTATTTTACAGGCTTCATCGTTAATGGATCCCGCATTGGCAGTTCCTCCACCCCTCCACGGGTGATCCGCTCCAGCTTGACCGGGTGATCCGGGTGCCCCTTTAAAATCTCCTCTTTTTGTCCCACGATCAGGACGATTACCTTGGTCGTTTCAAGTCGACGCTTTGCCACGCGCTGCACCGCCTTGATGTCGACCGCCTCAATTTGATCGCGATATTTTGTCCAGTAACCCGGTTGGCTGGCATAGCGGCCGATCATCTCGTCGCCGGCAAAAAGGGACACGACCTGCGACGGGGACGAAAAATTGTTCGGGAACGTGTCGGTGAACGATTTTTTTGCCGTCAACAATTCCTCTGCAGTCACCGGTTCATCCATGATTCGTTTGATCTCCTCCAGCACGATGGACGTTGCGTAGGCGACCGTCCGCGACTTGGACTGAAAGCCGGCGCGAAACACGATCGGATAATGAGACCCTCCCGGAAACGCCGAACGTGCGGAGTAAGCCAAGCCTTCATCCGAACGAACCCGGTTGGTGATGCGCGAGGTAAACCCGCCTCCACCGAGGATGTCATTCATGACTTGGATTGCATAATAGTCCGGATCGTCCCAGCGAATGCCCGGCATGATGATCGACACGCGCCCCTGGTTGACGTCCTTATCGACGATGTAAACACCCGGCTTGCCATACTTGATTTTTTGCGGAACCGGCGGCGCTTTTTCACCGGCATGCGGCCAGCGATCGAACACGCCATCCAGCCGCTTAAGCATTTCGTCTCGGTCAAAGTCGCCACTGACCGACACGATGAAGTTTTTCGGGTGAACCCACTTGTGATGAAACGCCAACAAATCCTCCCGTCGAATGCTTTCGATCGAGGCAGCGGTGACATGTCGGTTGTACCAAAACTGATCCCCGTATGCGAGATGGGCGCGCTCTCGCGACTCGATGCTCGATGAGTTATCGTTGCGCTGTTTTAGCCCCTGCAGGATTTGCGTTTTCCGCAGGGCCAACTTGTCCTCCTGAAAACTCGGCGCGGCGAGAATGGCGCGCAGGATTTCAAAACCGCGATCCGCATCCTTCGACAGCAGGTTCAGGCTCACGCTACCATCGAGGCCACTCAGGCTGCTGCTCAACCGGGCTGCCAAAAACTCCAGTTCCTCGTCCAACTCATCCGCCGGCTTGGAAGGAATGCCTCCGCGCGCCATCAGCGAACCGGTCAACCCAGCCAATCCCTCCTTGCCCTTGGGGTCGAGATAGCTGCCGCCCTTGATATGAATGGTCAAGTCGATCAACGGCCGCTCGCGATCCGGATAAATGTACACCACCACTCCCGACTTCAGCACCGTGCGATAGTCATTCGGCTTGGGCGGATCGTAGACCAGCGGCGGGAATGTCAACTTCTCCGGGCGGTCCGGTATTTCCTGCGCTTGGCCAAGCTGCAACATCAAACCAAGCACAAACACTCGCACAACAAATTGCTTCAAATCTTTCATCACTTTCTTCATTCCGATTCCCCTATTCGCTCAACTCCGCAAGGCGCTCGGCGATCTTCACCATAATGATCTTCATGAGGCCCTGCTGCTTTTGGTCCGCCTGGCCAAGCTGCGCCTCCATCGCGCTCAACTGTTGTTGCAATCGCTCCTTGTTTTTCTCCGCCTTGATTTGGCTGGTGATGCGGCGCACCACGGCCTGCTGGTCGGCGCTCAATCCCGCCAGCGCCGGGTCGTCCGGCGCGGCCGCGCCTTCTTTTCTCGTGTAGGTTGCCACCGTTCGGTTTTCCTTCACCAAATATTTTTTGGCCACGCGCTGAATGTCCCCGGCGGTGACCTTGAGAATGCTCGGGATCTCGGTGTTGATCGTTCGCCAGTCGCCGGTTCCTTCGGCCTGAATCAACTGCACCAGCAAATGAAAGTTGGACGACGTACGGCGGACCGCCATCGCGGCAAAATTGTTTTTCACTTTCTGCAGTTCGCGCTCGGTGACTGGTTCGTTTTTCAGTCGCTCCACCTCCGCGTAAATCGCCGCTTCAACATCGCCCGGCTTATTTGGCTCCTTGGCCTCGCCGCCGATGTTGAACATCCCTGCATATTTGCGGGACATCTGGTGGGCGAATGCCGAGGTCGCCACTTCGCTCCCCAACACAAGCGACTTGTGCAATCGCCCGGATCGCCCGGACAACACCGCGGCTAGCACATCCAGCGCATGACCGTCGGGATGCCCCGCCGCGGGCGAATGCCATAGGATGTCCACCTGCGGATTGGCCTCCGCCTCGGCGTTCATCCGTTTTTCCACTTTCTGCGCCACCTCAGCCGTGACCACTTCCGGCGGGTTTTTCTTTCCGCGCGGGATTCGGACAAAGTAACGTTCGCAGAGTTTCACCGCTTCGTCGGTCTTGAAATCCCCCACGAGAATCAGCGTAATGTTTTGCGGCGAATAGTAGACTGAGTAAAACTCATCGGCCTGCGCCTTGGAGATGGCCGGGATGTCCGAGGGCCAGCCAATCACCGGCCAACCGTAGGGATGGGATTCCCAAAAAAGAGCCTCGAGCGATTCCTGAAACTTGCCCAGCGGCGTCGATTCGGTGCGCATCCGGCGCTCCTCGAACACCACGTCGCGCTCGGCATAAAACTCGCGAAACACCGGCCGCAGCAGGCGCTCCGATTCCATCCACGTCCACAACTCGAGCTTGTTCGACGGCACGGTGATGAAGTAGCCGGTCATGTCGTTTGAGGTGAAGGCGTTCATGCCAGAGGCACCGGCGGTGGTGTAAATTCGGTCGAATTCGTTCTTCACCAGAATCTTCCGCTGTTCCTCGAGCAACGCCTTGAATTCGGCCTCCAGTTCCCGGTAGCGGGCCGTCTTATTTTCCGGTTTTTGAATGTCATCAATCTCGCCGCGCCGAAGAGCCAACCGCATCTTGGCCTCCTCCGCCCGCATGGCATCGCGCACCCTCTCCTGCTCGTCTATGATCTCCCCGTCGCGCTTGGCATCCTTGGTGCCAATCGTCGGCGTGCCCTTGAACATCATGTGCTCGAACAGGTGAGCGATCCCGGTAATGCCCGGCCGCTCGTTGACGCTGCCAACGCGCACGACCCAACCGCCGGCAATCGTCGGCGAATGATGCCGTTCGAGCATTAGCAACTTCATGCCATTGGAAAGTGTTCGCTCCTCAACCGGCACCTGTTGCGCTTGGCCAAGCGACAGGCCGGCCAAAGCCACAACCAAGCCAAGCGCTTGGCCAAGCAGCCGGTTTATCGGAGTAAAAAATCGAGTGTTCATCTTAATTGAAATTATAGGCCAGCACCATGCTTCAGTGCCCTCGATATTTTAGTCCGCATCATGTATGTGGTCAACCTCGCGGTTACAGTAGGGACAAAAGTAGATGCCTTTTTCCTGCTCCTCTTCGTCGAGCTTGAGGCTGTTTCGGCAAAGGACGCAGTTGACCGTCTCGGGCAACAGCTTATCGGCTATCTCCACATCATCATGGTGAATCTCTTCGGCCGTTTCCTCAGCAACCGGCTCGGGCTCTGGTTCGGGTTCCGGCTCCACTGTTTTAGCTTCGTCATCGCTGCTGCTGAACCAGCCGCTCACCGCACTCAGTACGCCGCCGCTGGAGCCGGATTTTTTTCCGTAGTTAAGATGGTCGACTTCCTGTTCGCAGTAGGGACAAAAATAGACGCCGGTACGCTGCTCTTCTCCGTCCAGCTTGATACTCTCGGTGCAGTGGGCGCACCGAACATAGGCCGGCACCTTGAAGTAGCTCTCCGGTTTGCCGGGCTGATAGAGTTGAGGTGGCGTGTCCTGATTATCCTTCGCCTCCGGGTCGGCACCCAAACGGAGCAGATATTCGATCGCTTTCTTGTGGCAATTCACCGCGGCATGGTGCAGCGGGGTTTCGCCTTCGTTGTTGCGCGCCTGAATCATGGAGCGAATGTCCGAATGCATTTCCTCCTCGCCCTCACCTTCCCCAGATTCTTCTGACTGCTCCTCCGTCTTTTCTTCCTCCTCTTCCGGAGGAGTTAACGGTGCCAGTTCAACCTCCTCCGGGGCGACAGATTGAAGGAATACCTCGATGATATCCGGCCAACCGTACATCGCAGCCAAGTGAAGTGGAATATTGCCATTGGAATCCTTGGATCGCACATCCGCCCCTTTTTTCACCATCAACCTCACGATGCCGATGTTGCCCTTAAACGCCGCCATGTGAACGGGTGTGCCGCCGAATTTGCCTTTGGCGTCGAGGTCTGCTCCAGAGGCGATAAGATAGCGCGAGATCGGATCCCACTCGCTGTAGATGCTCAAGTGCAGTGGAGAGCGTCCCTCGTCGTTGCGGCAATTCACGTTTGCCCCGTCGGAATGCAGGCGCTTGGCCAAGGCCAGTTTGTTGTACTGGATGGCTTTCAGGAACTCCTGATCTAGCTTGGCCTGATTCACAATCTCTTCTCTAAAAGGCCAATTAGCGTGAAAAACGAGAGTGAAGCAACTTCAATCCGTACCGGCTTGGCCAAGCGCTAAGACTTGAACACCGTTAGGCCAAGCACGATCAACAGGAGGCCGAAGAGCAGCCTAAACCCGCTTTTAAAAACCAAGCGCCTGGGCTCGGCGGTCATCCAGTCGATTATGTCGCGCATACGCCAGGGCGAGATGATCAGCCACATCGACACGATCACAATGGCATATCCCCAGAAGGCAAAAATCAATCGCCACTCCGACATCGTCTCCACTGGTTCGGAGAACATATAAATCCGCTGTGTGTCGAGGATCAGCTTGGCCAGAAGCAGGAGAAACACCGCCAACCCTCGTACCGCCAGAAAATCGCGCAGGTAAATGCAGGACCCTACCCCCACCGCACCGAAGCCGATGTAAAAATAGATCTTAAGATTTACATAATCCTCCATGTCCTCGGTTTTGATATTCCAGAGGAACCATGCAGTCGCGGCAAGCATCAACACATAACCAGGCGCATTGGCACGGGGAAAAGTCTTGAGCGCCTGGCCAACTTCTGCCGGCTTGGCCAAGGTGTAGCCAGCCACCGCCACCAGAAATCCACCCAGCAACAGCGACAAGTTGGATATGCTGATGACGTTGTTCTGCTCGAAAGCGATGTAAAGACACGCCCCGACAAACGCCAGCAACAGGGCGAATAGCGGCATCGTGGCCGGGGATTCCTTGGGAGATGCAGGCATGTTAATTCAAAATGGCAGGATCACCGTAGAGTGTGAAGGAACCGGCGCGCTCGATTTTCAGGTCGACCAACTGCCCTCGAAACCGTTCGCCGCCGTCGAATACCACGATTCGGTTACAGCGGGTGCGCCCCTCCATTCGCGCCTTATTTCGCCGACTCGGACCCTCGACCAAAATCTGCATTGTCTCTCCAACCTGATTCTCGTAACGCACAGCGCCGATGCGATCCACCTCAGCGAGCAGATTGGCGTGACGCTCCTCGATCAATTCCTTCGGCAACTGGACATCCATCCCCGCCGCCGGGGTGTTGCGGCGCGTGGAGTACTTGAACACAAACGCATTATCGAACTCGACCTCCCGGCATAGGGACATTGTCGCCTCGAATTCCTCCTCTGTCTCACCCGGAAAACCGACGATG
>DKGH01000046.1:15989-16213 GCA_002453165.1 Verrucomicrobia bacterium UBA6775 | reverse complement strand
GAACCGTTTGGCGGCCAAGCGCTGCAAGGTTGGCCATTCGAGGTTTCCTCCTCCACCATCCGCCAACGCCTCGCGCTTGGCCAAGCGATCGACGGCCTCGTCCCACCCGTCGTCGCAGAGTCACTGAAACATTCCAATCCCTACCTGTAATCTGTAATAAAAATGAAATTTATTCATATTGCCTCACTCCTCGCCGCTTGCCTGATTGGGCCACCGGCAGACGG
>DKGH01000046.1:13742-15603 GCA_002453165.1 Verrucomicrobia bacterium UBA6775 | reverse complement strand
GGGAAGGCACTCACTCAGGCTTGGCCGGAGGATGGCCCAAAGGTCATTTGGCGGAAAACGAAAATCGGCGAGGCGTTGTGCGGTCTCGTCGTTTCAGGGAAAAAAGCCATCCTGTTTCATGAGATATCGGGGCAGGATGTGATCGAGTGTTTGAACGCGAATACCGGCGAAACGATTTGGACAAACCGTTACCCGACGAGCTACGTCGACAGCTTTGGCTCGGGCGCCGGGCCGCGGGCGACCCCGGCAATTGTGGACGGCAGGGTTTACACCATGAGCGCACAGGGCATCGTGGTTTGTACCGACATGGCCAATGGCAAAACGGTCTGGAAGGTGGACACGCAAAAGACCTATCGCGCCCCGGACGGCTTTTTTGGGATGGCATGCTCGCCGTTGATCGAGGGGAACGCAGTGCTGCTGAACATCGGTGGCACGGGCGGCGCGGGGATCGTGGCGCTCGACAAAACCAACGGCAAGCTGCTATGGAAATCACTCGACGACGAAGCCAGTTACTCCTCGCCGGTGATCTCCACGCTGCAAGGCAAACGGCGCGCGGTGTTCTTCACGCGCACCGGATTGGCCGTGGTGAACCCGGCCGATGGGGCCGTCGATTATCAACACCGTTGGCGTGCACGGATTCATGCCTCGGTGAATGCCGCCGCCCCATTGGTCGTGGCGAACCGGGTTTATCTCACATCCAGCTACAACACCGGGGCGCTGGTGTTGGACGCCACGCCAAGCGGCTACAGGGAGGTGTGGTCCAACGACACGAGTCTCTCGAGCCAGTACGCGAGCGTGATGCACAGGGATGGTTTTCTCTACGGCACACACGGGCGGGCAGACGTCCCGCCGGAGCCGGCACTGCGCTGTGTCGAGCTGGCCACCGGCAGGGTGCGCTGGAGTGAAAACCGGTTCGGCGACTGCCAGATGATCCTGTGCGGTGACCGGCTGGTGGCGTTGATGGAAAGTGGGGAGCTGGTGCTTGGGCAGGTCAGCCCGGAGGGTTGGCGGGAGATCAGCCGCGCACAGTTGATTGGCTCCAACGCCCGAAACCAACCCGCACTGGCCAACGGACGGCTGTACGTTCGTAACAAAAACCAGCTTGTCTGCCTCGAGGTGCCGTAACCCGTTCAGCCAATCAATCGGCCAACTTTTTCCGCTCCTCTCTTAGCTCCGTAGAAGTTTTGCCGCCCCGTTTGCGTAGGAAATCCGCCGTCTCATCCGTCTCGCGCTTGGCTGCGTAGTCTAACGGCGTCGCCCCGGAATCGTCCAACTGATTGACATCCACGCCGGCGTCCAGATGTTGCTGGATCGCCTGAAGATCTCCCCGCTTGGCGGCGGTGTGAATGGACAGTTCCGCGCCGGTCTTGCCGCCATTCGTCCGAAGCAACTCGACGACCTCCTCCGCGTTAGCTTCGATGGCGTAATCCAGCGGCGACTCTTCTTCCGGCGTCAATGCGTTCACATCCGCCTCGTGAGCCAACAGCATCCCGGCCACGTCAACGCGCCCGAACGTGGCGGCATCGTGAAGCGGCGTTTCCCCGTTGGCATCGGTTAATCCGACGTCCGCGCCCTTGTCGAGCAACCGCTCGACGACCGGCGTGTGCCCGTGGACGGTCGCGTAGTGCAACGGCGTCGCCATAAGCTTGCCACTTTTCGCGTTCACGTTGCCCCAGTCTGAGATGGCCAAATTGACCTGCTCGAGGTTGCCGCCCTTGGCCGCCTCAATGAGCGCGCGATCCGCCTCGGGGTTGGAACAGGCACACAGGCCAAGCGCAAGCCAGACGACGAGAATTACATTTCGCAGTTCAGTCAACAGGCAAACTGTGATCACCTAGTTACAATTGATCAACCCGATTTT
>DKGH01000046.1:0-13356 GCA_002453165.1 Verrucomicrobia bacterium UBA6775 | reverse complement strand
CGGCCAAGCGTTGAGAAATTCTCTCCGCACATGCATCGGCCCGCCAAAAGTATTTTCATCGCGCTTGGCCTGCTGCTCGCGCTTGGCCAGGCGCAGGCAGAGCGGCCCAATATCATTTACATCCTCGCGGACGACCTTGGCTGGGGCGACCTCGGTTGTTACGGCCAAAAGACGTTGCGCACCCCAAACCTCGACCGCATGGCCAAAGAGGGCATGCGCTTCACGCGTCACTACTCCGGCAGCACAGTTTGTGCACCGTCGCGTTGCGTGTTGATGACCGGCCTGCATACCGGCCACGCCCGGATCCGTGGCAACGGCCCGGGCCAACTGCAGCCAGGTGACCTCACCTTCGCCAAGGTGCTCCAAAAACACGGCTACCAAACCGGCTGCTTCGGCAAGTGGGGCATCGGCAATCCGCCGCCGCTGGACGACCCACAGCGCCACGGCTTCGACGAGTTTTACGGCTACATCAACATGTACCACGCGCACAATTTTTACCCCGAGTTTCTCGTCCACAACGGCCGCAAGGTGAAGCTGCGAAATGTGCTGTACGACGACTGGCGGGCCAGGCGCATCGGCCCACAATACGAGGGAGCCGGCGTGGCGAAGGTGGCCGTCGATTACGCGCCCAAGATGATCGCCGACCGATTAATGGACTACATCCGCAAAGCCGGCGCATACAAGTCGAAGCCGTTTCTCGCCTACTACGCTCTCAACATCCCTCACGCCAACAACGAGGCCGGCGGGGAAAAACGGATCGGGTTCGACGGCATGCGCGTGCCCGACTGGGGCAGTCACGCGAACCTCGACATTCCCGATCAGGAAAAAGGCTTCGCCCGGATGATCGATTACATCGACCAGGACGTGGGGCGAATTCTGAACATCCTCAAGGAACTGAAAATCGACGACAACACCATCGTGATGTTTTCGAGCGACAACGGCCCGCATCAGGAGGGGCGACACAAGATGGAATTCTTCGACAGTAACGGACCGTTGCGCGGGATGAAACGTGACCTGTATGAGGGTGGCATCCGCGTGCCGTTCATCGCGCGCTGGCCGGGGAGTGTCCCCGCAAAAAGAATCAATCACCACATCAGCGGTTTTCAGGACATGTTCCCCACATTGCTCGAGCTGGCACAGATCGAACTCGAGCACGAAGTGGATGGCATCTCGATGGTGCCCACACTCCTCGGCAAAAAGGGCCAGCGTAAACACGACTACCTCTACTGGGAATTCGGTGAGCGGGGAGGTGCGACTGCCGTGCTGAAAGGTGACTGGAAAGGCGTCCGCCG
The DNA here is from genome assembly GCA_002453165.1 of Verrucomicrobia bacterium UBA6775. Classification (GTDB taxonomy): domain Bacteria; phylum Verrucomicrobiota; class Verrucomicrobiia; order Limisphaerales; family UBA1096; genus UBA1096. The sequence goes on along the minus strand of DKGH01000046.1, from coordinate 12,064 downwards.
CAACACGAGGAAAAACCCGAACGGCCCGATCGAAATCTACAATTTAAAAAACGACCTCGCCGAGACAACAAATCTTGCCGAGAACCAAAAGGCGTTGGTTGCGGAATTTAATGCCGTCCTCAAGCGCGAGCATGTCTCCCAGGAATAATTTCACATGAAAAAACTACTGTTACTGTTGTTGGTTGGCCTGCTTGGCTTTTCTGCTCAGGCGGCTGAAAAAAAGACAAATTTCATTTTTATCATGGTCGACGATGCCGGGTACGGTGACTTTGGCTGCTACGGACAAAAACTGTTCGCCACGCCAAACATCGATCGCATGGCGGCCAAGGGGATGCGGTTTACCCAGCATTACTCAGGCAGCACGGTTTGCGCGCCAACACGCTGCAGCATCATGAACGGCGTACACACTGGTCACGCCTACGTGCGCGGAAACCGCGAGGTACACCCGGAAGGCCAGGCCCCGATTCCGGCCGACATGATCACCATCCCAAAGTTGCTAAAGGAGACCGGCTACACCACCGGCATGTTTGGCAAGTGGGGCCTCGGTGCACCCGGCTCGGAAGGCGATCCGGTAAAGCAGGGATGGGACGAGTTTTTTGGGTACAACTGCCAGCGCCAAGCGCACACGTTTTATCCGAAGCATCTCTGGCACAACGACAAAAAGGTTTTGCTCGACGGCAAGACCTACTCACACGATCTGATCCAAAAACAGGCGCTGAAGTTCATCCGCGACAACGCGAAGAAACCGTTCTTCGCCTATCTGCCGATCACCATCCCGCACGCCGCGATGCAGTGTCCAGAAGAGGACGTTGCGCCGTTCCGAAAAAAGTTCCCCCAGTTTGAGGACAAGATTGGCAAGTACAGCCACGGAACCAAGGTGAAGAATCCGGTGGCGGCATTTGCCGGCATGATGACCCGCATGGATCGTGGCATCGGCAACGTGCTCGATCTGCTGGATGAATTGAAAATTGCCGACAATACGCTGGTTTTATTCACGAGTGACAACGGCCCACACTACGAGGGAGGTCATCAGCCCGGATTCTTTAACAGCAACGGCCCGCTGAAAGGTCACAAGCGCGACCTGTACGAAGGCGGCATCCGCGTACCGCTGATCGCCTACTGGCCCGGCAAAGTGAAGGCCGGAATCGTGAGCGATCACATCTGCGCGCACTGGGATCTCATGCCGACGTTTTGTGAACTGGCTAAAATCCCCACGCCAAGGCACACCGACGGTATCTCGTACGTCCCCACCCTGACCGGCGGAAAACAAACGAAGCACAAATACCTCTACTGGGAATTTCATTCTTACGGCAATGCACAGGCCATCCGAATGGGCGACTGGAAGGCAATCCGGCTGAAGGTGAAAAACGATCCGAACGCACCGATCCGGTTGTACAACCTCAGACAGGACATCGGTGAAAAGAAAAACATCGCCGACAAACACCCGGATGTCGTCAAGCAGATCGCACCATTATTCAAGGAAGCCCACACGCCTTCCGAGCGATTCCCGTTGTTTGCGAAGAAGAAAAAATAGCGCTTGGCCAAGCGCTTGGCTTTGGTATTCGCTATCCGGCGATGCCCTGAGCCCGGGCCAAGCCGCAAAAGACACCACCCTTTTCAAGTAGTTCATCGAACGTCCCCTCCTCGATGGTCTGACCCCGTGACAGCACGATGATGCGATCCATCGTGCGCAACGTTGACAGACGATGCGCCACACAAAGCACAGTACGATTCTCGCTCAACCGATCAATGGCCGCCTGCACTTCGGTCTCGGCCTTGGAGTCCAGCGCAGCAGTAGCCTCATCGAGCACGAGAATCGGGGCGTTGCGTACGAACGCACGCGCGATGGCTAGGCGCTGTCGCTGACCGCCGGACAACGTCACGCCGCGTTCACCAATTCGAGTGTCGTACCCATCCGGAAGTGCCTCGATGAACTCATGTGCGTGCGCATGCCATGCAGCCTCCACCACCTGTTCGCGTGTACAGCCCGCTTGGCCAAGCGCAATATTCTCAGCCACAGTCAGGTCGAACAGCACAATCTCCTGACTGACCAAAGCCATCTGCGCCCGAAAATCCGGGATGCTCAGGTCGCGCAGGTCGTGCCCATCCAGTTTGATCGCGCCGGCATCGGGATCATGAAAACGGAACAGCAAATTAATGAGCGTGCTCTTGCCGGAGCCACTCTCACCGACAATCCCCAGCTTGGTCCCCTTGGACACGATGAGGTTGAAATTAGTCAACACTTCCTCCTCCTCGTACGCAAATGAAATACCACTCCACTCGATGCCCTGTTCAAAACCCTGGACCGGCTTGGGCTGCGACTGCTCGAGGATGTCCGGTTTTTCACTCAGCACATTCATTAGGCGCTGAGCACCGACGCTGGCCTCCTCGATCTGCACATGCCAGCGGGCCAACTTGCGGATCGGCGTATAAAACATCAGCACGCCGGTGAAAAACACAACAAGGTCGGGAATGCTACGGTTGGTGTAAACGACGTACAGGATCAACGCACCGATGCCGATCATCGACACCGTCTCCACCAGCGGACCGACGATCTCGCGCGAGCGAACCGTTTTCATCGTCTGCCGGATGAGCTGTTGCGACAACTCGCGGAAACGATCCACGCGCATGCCCTCCAGTCCGAATGCCTTGATCACGCGCATGCCGGAAAACATCTCCACAGCGAGGCTGGACTGATTGACGTTGGCCTCCACTTTTCGACGAGTTGCCCGGCGTGCCTTTTTACCGAAGTGAATGATCGGCACCACGCAGATGGGGAACAACACCAGCACGCCCATTGTCAACTGCCAGTCAATCAGGCAAAGGCCGGCAAACACGCTGATCACCGCCACCGGCTCCGCAACAAGATGCCCCACTCCGGACGAGAGGCACGACTGCAACAACAACGCGTCGCCGTTGATGCGCGTGATCAGGTCTCCGGTGGTGGACTTGTTGAAGAAGCGAATCGACAGCCGGCTGAGGTTGCGAAACACCGCCACACGAAGGTCGTTGATCACGCGCTCACTCGCCCATGCCAGACAGTATGCCCCGAGAAACTTGGTGGAGCCGCGAAAGCCGACCAGCAACGGAAATACCAACAGCCCGCCTACGATCTGCATCCATGTCAGGTCGTCGCCCATCCTCGGCAGCCACGGATCCAGCGTGCCGATGACACTCGTCTGGATGGAGGCAGCGGTCTCAGTGAACCAGTTGCCGGGCTCGGCAACCTCGTTCGTTCTACTCGCCGTTGCCGCGACGGTCTGCGGGTCCAGCCGGTCCAGGAGTGTCTTAGTCGCCCACAGCACCAAGCCGTTGGATGCCCCGAAGAGTACGCCGAAGAAGAGCCCCGCCAGCAGCCGCCCCCAATACGGCTTCACATAGGGGGCGATGAAGGTGAAAATATGCTTCAGCTTATGCATGAGCTAGGGGCGTGCGCCTTGGGGTTGGCACGCGTTTGCGCTTGGCCAAGCGCGGCCGGGTCAGCGACCGGAAGCCAAGCGGTTGGCCAAGCGCTCCGGCAATCCGGCTTCCAGAATCTTGGCCTGGGTTTTCTCTACATCGTACTCGAGGCGGCGCAGTTCAATCGTGCCTGCCTCAAGGTCGTAAATCACGTATCCGGCGCGGGGATCGCCATCACGCGGCTGCCCAACACTGCCGACGTTGACGAAATACTTCTTCCCCTTCTCGACGGTGAACTTGGTGTACTTGCCGCCGGTCACCGCGTTTTGTTCGCGGACGAACGCCAGCGGCACGTGCGTGTGACCAAAAAAACAGACACCGGTATTCTGGTAAGTAAAACTGGAGGCGGCGTCGAGTTTGCTCAGCACGTAGCCCCAGCGCTTGGGCCCGTCGAGCGTGGAGTGCACGATCGTGAAGTTGGCGATCATGCGCAGATACTTGAGCCTGCGCAGCCAGTCGCGCTGCTCATCGGAAAGCTGGTCGCGCGTCCACTGAATGGCGTGGCTCGCGTGGGGATTAAACCCGGACAGATCGGTCGTGCCGCCGCAGTATTCGTCGTGGTTGCCCATGATGCATGGCATGTGCATCTCCCGGACAATATTCATGCACTCTACCGGGTTGGGGTTGTAGCCCACCACATCACCCAGACACACGTAGTGCGTGCAGTTGTTCTTCTGCGCATCCTCCAGCACAACCTCGAGCCCCTCGAGGTTGGCGTGTATGTCTGCTATTAAAGCGTACTTCATTCAAACAACCGGAACTCAGCCGGTAATCTCAAATCCCCTGAATTGATCCTCTGCTGCTTCCCAGACGATTTCCTCGTCCTGGATGTTGCGTCGCAACCCGGAGTCGCGAACCGCCTGCAGGAATTCTTCCACCTCCCCCTGTTCGCCCTCGGCGACCATTTCCACACGACCATCGGGCAAATTCCGAATGGTGCCGAGTACATCGTACCCGGGTACCAATGACTTCACTGTGTATCGGAACCCCACTCCCTGCACTCGTCCCGAGTAGTGTACATGGACTCGAACCAAGTTCATAACCAGAAGGTGCCAGAACGGCGCAGCCCCGGTTGGGGCAACAGGAAACCGCCTTCCCGGCAGCTCCCCCGTGCGTCAGGGCCGGAAATAAAGCCACAAACGCCCCGGCCGGGCAATCCTTTTATGCCCCGTATTTTGGGCAATATCGCTAAACAATCATGCCCGTTTTTCACCAAAAACACGGTCTAATGACGCATGATCCACCCTCCGCCCACCACGAGATCGTCCTGATAAAAAACACAGGCCTGACCGGGGGTCACCGCCCGTTGCGGCTCATGGAGCCTGACGACCGCCCGGCCATCCTCCGCCGGCTCCACCGTGGCCGCCGCCCCGGGATGATTGTAACGAATCGCGGCCGAGACCTCGATCGGCCCCTCCAAATCCTCGAACGGAATCCAGTTGCAACGGTCGATCCAAAACTCAGACCGAAGCAACAACCCCTCCTCCCCCACAACCACACGATTGTTCTCCGGATCCAATTCCACCACGTACAGCGGCGTCGGCGATGAGATTCCAAGCCCCTTCCGCTGGCCGATGGTATAAAATTCAATCCCGTCGTGATGCCCCAACACCTGCCCGCGGGTATCGACGATCTCCCCCCGATGCTCCTCCACCAGACCGGCTGTGGTCAGGAATTTTTTGTAGTCCTTGTCCGGGACAAAACAAATCTCCTGGCTCTCCTGTTTCTCAGCCGTCTTGAGGCTCACGCAGCGCGCCACCTCACGGGTCTCAGCCTTTTGCAGTTCACCCAGCGGAAACATCATGTGCGCCAACTGCTCCTGCCCGAGCGAAAACAAAAAGTAAGTCTGATCCTTGCGGGCATCCCTCCCGCGCAACATCACCGTGCGGCCGTTTCGTTTTTCCAGCCGCGCATAATGGCCGGTGGCCACGTAGCTTGCGCCCAGTTTTTTTGCGCGGTCGATCAGGTTGCCAAACTTCAGTTTCTCGTTGCACATCACGCACGGATTCGGCGTGCGCCCGGCCCTGTACTCCGCAGCGAAGTAATCAATCACATCCCGCTGAAATTCCTTCGACTCATCGATTAGATAATACGGAATGCCCAGCTTGTCAGCAACGGAACGGGCGTCCATCACCGCCTGCGGTCCGCAACACTTGTCCTCCGCACGCGACACGCAATCCTGCGGCCAGACCTTCAGCGTGATGCCGACCACATCGTAGCCCTGCTCCACCAACAACGAGGCCGCCGCAGACGAGTCAACGCCCCCGCTCAGCCCAACGACTACTCGTGTTGGATCGGAATCAGACATGGTAAGGACTGCGCTTGGCCAAGCGCTTGGTTTACTTTGAGATCATGCCGTTCTCGCGGGCGAAATTGAACAGCCCACCGGCATCGATCACCGGGCGCACCTCGCCCAGCGGCTTGATGGAATACTCGTCCCCGGTCGACTTGTTGACCACCGTGCCCGCGTCCAGATCGACACGCACTTCATCGCCGGTGTTCAACACGTCACAAAGTCGTTCGGTGACATCGCACGGATAAAGCTCCCCGGTCGCCACGCAGTTACGGAAAAAGATACGGGCGAAACTTTCCGCGAGCACCAGCTTGCACCCGGCAGAGCCAAGCGCGATCGGGGCATGCTCCCGCGAGCTTCCGCAGCCAAAATTACGACCGGCAACCACGATGGAATAATTTGAGTTCAACTCGCCCTCGTCCACGTAACGAGTTGAATACAGCGACTCCGGCAAACCGATCAGCGCGTAGCTGCCGAGTTTTTCGTACTCCTCCGGAATCGTTGGAACAAGGTTTAGGTATTGGGCAGGGATAATCTGATCGGTGTCGATGTTATCCTTCACCACAAAAACCGGTCCTTCGTAGACATTACTCATGGGCGGGCATTTGGAGGCAGAAATGGTCGGGTTTCAATTCAAAACGGCACAGACTCGTATTGGCCTCCGGCAAAACGGCGATACTCCGTGAAGCCACTCCGCTTGGCCAACTCGACCGCAGCATCAAAATTTTCACCCACCCGCGCCGACTTGTGGGCATCGGAGCCAAACGTCAACCCAACCCCCATCCCGCCCGCCATTTCCAACAACGCCGGCTCCGGATACATCTCTCCACACGGTTTGTGAATCCCGCCTGTGTTAATCTCGATGGCAATGTCGCTTTGCTTCACTGCCTCAAGAAACGGCCGCCACAACTGGGACAACTCCCCTTCAGGGCGGTCGCCAAACACCTTAATCAAGTCACAATGGCCAATAATATCAAAAATACCAAGAGACACAGACTCCACTAAAAGACCATAATATTCCATCCAAACTTGATTCAGGTCTTTCCCCTCCCATGTATCGCGCTTATCAGGATGATCAAAACTCCATTTTTCTCCAATGTAATGCACTGATCCGATCAAATAATCCCAATTGTAGCGCTTGGTCAAGCTTTTGATCCATTCTTTGTAACCGGGGAGGTAGTCAATCTCCAAACTCCTGCGAATGGTGACATTCGGATTGTCCCTCTCAGCTTGATCTAGTTTTTCATGATAAAGATCCAGCTCGCTTTCGAGCATCCGCCAGTCATCAAAATCATCATCCGGCATTGGAGCGTGCTCGGTAAAGCCGATCTCAGTGAGGCCAAGGCTGGCTGCCTGGGCGGCATACTCGGTCGGCTCTCCCTCCGCATGGCGGCAGAGAGGGGTGTGCATGTGATAATCCGGCGGCTTTCCCACGGCGAAAAACTAGGCAAGAATCCGCGCTTGGCCAAGCGCTGACATCAGCTGTTTCGCTCCCCGCCGCCGCCTGAAAGCTCCCTGATCGAACGCGGCTTCTTCTTCAGTGCCCAACGCTTCGGCTTTTTCGTCTTATTCCGTTTTTGGGCCTCCTTGCGACGGGACGTCTTGAAGTTGCGAACCATATTAAGAAACGACTCACGATGATACTCATGGTCGGTCTCATCCAGGATCGGCCGCTTGATAAAACGCTCCACGTCTCGCAAAAGGTCGACGTCATCCTTGCTGCAAAATGTCCACGCGTGCCCTTCAGCCCCGGCCCGGGCGGTGCGGCCAATCCGGTGGACATAGGTTTCCGCCTCAACCGGCAGGTCGTAATTGAAGACATCAGTAATGTCGTCCACGTCGATTCCCCGGGCGGCAATGTCGGTTGCGACCAGCACCTTGACTTTTCCCTTTTTAAACTGCTCCAGCGCACGGGTTCGAGCTGCCTGAGATTTGTTCCCATGAATCGGTTCGGAGGAAATTCCGGCGCGTCCCAGCCGATCACAAACGCGGCTCGCCCGGTACTTCATTTTCACGAAGACGATCGCCCGCTTGATTTTCCGCCTGCGAATCATGTCAATCAACAGGTCATCCTTCTTGGCTCGATCCACGTACAACAAGCGTTGGTCTATTTTATCGACCGTCGGTTTTTCAGGATCGATCTTTACCCGGACCGGGTTCACCAAAATCTTTCCGGCTAATTCCTCGACCGCCATGGGCACGGTCGCGGAAAAAAAACCGTTGCGCCGATCCTCCGGCAACCGGGCGATCACCTTTTCGATATCCGGGATGAAACCCATGTCGAGCATGCGGTCCGCCTCGTCCAGAATGAATGTCTCGACCTGTGACAAATCCACATGGCCCTGCCCCATCAAATCCAGTAATCGGCCAGGCGTGGCGACGACGATATCGACTCCGCGATCCAGCGCCAGCTCCTGCGGTCGCTGCCCCACACCGCCAAAAATCACCGTGTGCGATACGTGCAGAAATCGACCGTACGTCGCAATGCTATCACCGATTTGCGCGGCGAGTTCTCGAGTGGGTGCCAAAATCAATGCCCGGGGACATCCGCTGTCCGGGCGTTTACGATAGCTGGACAGTTCCTGCAACAGAGGAATCGTAAAAGCCGCCGTCTTGCCGGTTCCCGTTTGTGCGCTGCCAAACAGATCATCACCGGCGACCTGCGGCGGGATGGCCTGAGCCTGAACCGGGGTCGGCATCTCGTAATGTTCCCGGCGCAGCGCGTGCTGGATCTCGGGAATCACCGAGTCGAACACGCCTTCCATCCGGATCGCCTCCAACGGCTCCCGTTTTTCACGAACTGGCGGTTTCCGCCTACCCTTAAAGCCGCCACCACGACCACCGGAAGTCCTGCCAGGACCACCGCGTCGGGGAGATTTCGAACCGCTTGGCCGGTTTTTTTTGCCACTACGCCTGCGGTTATTTTTATTCGGATTACTCATGAACGAATCCGGCTTGGCCAAGTTGGATTGTATTTCGGCCGCCAGAGAATAGCGAAGAAAGGATCCACAACGCTGCGGATCCAACAAAGCGGCAGGCGGAGTACACCGCCACCACGAGCAAGTCAAGCCAAGCGCTTGGCCAAGCGCAGCCCGCCTGTTAGAGCACCCAGCCCTTGCGGTATTCGCGGCGGACCAGTTCGTTTGCCTCGGGCAGGTTGATGACGCGCATCTTTTTGGCGTCCCACTCGATCTTCTCGCCGGTGCGCAGTGCCACCAGGCCAAGCAGCATCGCCTCGGTCATCGGCCCGGCATAATCAAAATTCGACCAAGCCGGCTGGCCTCCCTTGCAGGCATCGATCCACTCGAGGTAGTGGTGCCGATTGAAGTCCTTTGGTTTCTCAAACTTCTCCGGCACATCCTTGTGATCCACCTCGGTTGCTCCCGAGAGAAATGTCCCCTTGCCCCAGTACATCGGAATGTAAAGTGAGTCCTTGCTGCCGATAAGAATGGAGCCGTTGCCGGGTAGCGACTTTTGCCCGGCCAGAGCGGGATCCGGTTTTTTGCCGCCATCATACCAGACGACCTTGACCGGCTTGCGCTTGCCCTGCTTGGGGAAGTGATAGGTGATGACCGACCACTTGGGAGCGGTCTCCGGGTTGTTGTCAGAAGACTCTGCCGAAAGTGTAGTGGGGTTGCGCAGGTCGAGAGACCAGTAGGCGAGGTCGGAGTTGTGGCAACCCATGTCACCCACCGCGCCGGTGCCAAAGTCCCAAAACCCGCGCCACTTGAATGGATGATAGGCGGGGTGATACGGCCGCTCCTGCGCCGGCCCCAGCCACAGATCCCAGTCCAGCCCCTTCGGCACAGGCGGCGAACCGGCCGGGCGGCCTATGCCCTGCGGCCAGATGGGTCGATCCGTCCAGATGTGCACCTCCTTCACGTCACCCAGCACACCGGCTTGAATCAACTCAACGTACCGACGCGAGTCCGGGTTGGAATGACCCTGATTGCCCATCTGCGTGGCGACCTTATGTTTGCGCGCGAGATCAGTCAGCACGCGTGCCTCGAAAACGGAGTGCGTCAGCGGTTTTTGACAGTAGACATGTTTGCCCAGCCGGATGGCCATCGCGGCGGCGGGGGCATGGGTGTGATCCGGGGTGGACACGATCACCGCATCGATGTGCTTGGCCTCCTTTTCCAGCATCTTGCGAAAGTCGGCATACTTCGGCGCCTTGGCGTGACGCTTGAACATATGCGCCGCCCTGCCGGGATCGACGTCACAAAGCGCGACGATGTTTTGGCTTTCGCAGCCGTCGATATCGACCTGCCCCTTGCCGCCGGAACCAATCGCAGCGACGTTGAGCCGTTCGTTGGCACCGAACACCCGCCGCGGCACCACCATCGGGAACGTCACGCCGGCACCGGCCACAGCAGCAGTCTTGAGAAAAGCACGACGACGAATCATGGAAACTTGAGGAGTTGTCATAATCAAACTGGGTGCGGCCATCCTCCCCCTCAACACTGGAGGCGTCAAGCCAAGCGCTTGGCCAAGCGCAACAGTTTCCAAGAGACTAATGAAAGGTTGAATTGGACAAGGAACCGGAGACAATCCCGGCGTACCGTGCTAACGAATAATTTCAAACCAATTGCACTGCCCTCGGTCTGGGTCTTGGGCATGATCCTCGGGCTTGGCCAGGCGCTTGGGCAGAATCCCCGGGTTCAGATTCCGTTTGAGCTGCACGACAAGTCGTTGCGCCTGACGGAGTGGGCAAGGCAGCCGATGTTGCTCAATCCGGTCGCGCTGAGTTTCGACTACGAGGGTCGGTTGTACGTGGTGGAGACCGCTCGCCGTGGCACGGTGGATATTGACATTCGTAGTCACAAGGAATGGGTAATCGACGATCTTTCGAGTGAGACCATCCCGCAGTTGCGCCGGATGTTCCGAACAAAGATGGCGCCTGAACTCAGCGAACAAAACAAGTCGTGGCTGGCAGACCGGAACGGGGACGGCTCGCACGATTGGCGCGACTTGATGGCGGTCAAGGAGCGGATTCATCTGCTGCAGGACACCGACGATGACGGCAAAGCCGATGTCGCCAAGGTGTTTGCCGAGGGGTTCAATCAGGAGATCAATGGCGTGATGGCCGGGGTACTCCCGTACCGGGGTGATGTGTTCGCCACAATTTACCCGGATGTCTGGAAGTTGAATGACATCGACGAGGATGGCTACGCCGACAAGCGAGAGGTGTTTTTTCACGGGTTCGGCGTGCATGCTGCGTTTGACGGTCACGACCTGCACGGGCTGACGGTCGGGCCGGACGGGAAGCTGTACTTTTCGGTCGGCGACAACGGCTTCTCGGTTCGTACGCGCGAGGGTCGGCTGCTGCATCACCCGAACACCGGCGGCGTGCTGCGATGCAACTGGGACGGCAGCGACCTCGAGGTGTTTGCCACCGGGCTGCGCAATGTGCAGGAACTGGCATTTGACGAGTTCGGTAACCTGTTCTCGGTGGACAACGACGGCGACATCCGCGAGGAACGCGAACGGTTCGTCTACATCACCGAGGGAAGCGATTCCGGCTGGCGTTTGAACTGGCAATTCAAAAAAGGGGGCTGGCCCGGCCGCACCCAGACACCGGAGTATTGTCCGTGGATCGATGAAAAACTTTGGCTCCCGCACTGGCCCGGGCAGGCCGCCTACATCACGCCGCCAATGAGCGAATTTTCCGTTGGTCCGGGCGGCTTCAAGTACAACCCGGGTACGGCATTGAACGACCGCTATAAGGGCGCGTTTTTCCTGTGCGAGTTTCCCGTGCAAAAGGTGACCGCATTCAAGACCAAGCCGAAGGGCGCGTATTTTAAGATGGTCGACGAACACATTTTCCTGTTCGGGATGATGGCCAGCGCTATCAACTTCGGCCCAGACGGCTCGCTGTACGTCGCCAACTGGGACGGCAAATGGCAGCCCAACGAACTTGGCAGCATCTGGGTGGTCGACGATCCGGCGATTCGAAAATCGGAGCAGCGCAAACAGGTCGCCAAGCTGCTCCGTAGCGATTTCGGCAGCCACACGAATTCGTTCCTCGTCTATCTGCTCGCCCATGCGGATCAGCGGATTCGGCTCGAGGCGCAGTTCGAGTTGGCTAGGCGCGATCGGTTTGATGAGTTGCTTGGCCTGGCCACCGATCCCAAGGGCGACCGGCTCGCGCGCGTGCACGCGATGTGGGGCCTTGGCCAGTTTGACGCCGACCAGCAGCGAGACAAGCGCTTGGCCAAGCGGCTTCCATTTGCAGACAACGATGCCGAGATCCGCGCCCAAGCAGCCAAGCTGGCCGGCACACGCGCGCTGACTTTAGCCGCGCCAAGGCTG
>DKGH01000134.1 GCA_002453165.1 Verrucomicrobia bacterium UBA6775 | reverse complement strand
TCATCAGCATCGTCCAAGGCAAAAACCAAAGTTAGAAAAACGAAAAGTTAATTAATTTCATGTCTCTAAAAGCATTTCATCTTTTATTCGTCATCGTCTCAATATTGTTTACATTATTATTCGGCGTTTGGGCAGTAATAAATTACAGTTCAAGCGAAAAGTTGGATGAATTAATATTAGGAATAGTTTCACTAGTTGGTACGGTTATCATGTCTATATATCTATTTTACTTTTTGAAAAAATTTAAACATATCAGTTATTTATGAGTTTTCTTCGTTCTTTTTTCGTTTGGTTTTTTGTTTTATTTTTAGGTGCTTTCCCATCTTCTGCAACTGCTTGTGCAGTATGTTTTGGGGCCCCTGACGATCCAATGACAAAAGGTATGCAGTGGGGAATTGCAACACTTTTGTTTGTGCTTGTCCCCGTTCTGGGTGGGGTTGGAGGATTCTTTATATTCTTAGCTAAGCGAGCTAAGGATTTTGAATCATTTCAGGATCCAAATTTATTTAGAGAATAGTATAAAATGGACTTTTTATCAAATATAATTGAAGCTTTTTCTTTTCCTGATCTAGCTTCTCAGGATGGTGGGAAAGTTGATGGTCTTGTCATTGCTGTTCATCTGCTAATGCTGGCTTTGTTTGTGGGATGGATAATTTATTACTTCGTTGCAATTTTTAAATTTAGAGCTTCACGAAATCCAAGTGCTGATTACAAAGGATTGAAAAGTAAAACTGTTACTAATTCTGTCGAGGGAGGAGTTATTGTAGCGGAGTTAATATTGGTTATTGTCGCGACTTATTATTGGAACTTTTATGTAAACGAAGCTGATGATTACGCCGATGTTCAGGCCATAAAGATGGGTAAAAGAGACATGCATGTTGTGCGGGTAACTGCTGAGCAGTTTGGTTGGAACGCACATTATCCTGGTCTTGACGGCCGTTTAGGAAAACAAGACAAATCTCTTGTAAGTGGTGAAAATCCATTCGGACTAGTCGAAGATGATGTAAATGGGGTTGATGATATAGAAGTCTTGAAGGAAGACATTGTGGTGCCTTTAATTTATAATTACCGCGTAGAAAACCCAGGAGATGCAAGTAAAACTAAGTTAGAACTTGGACAGCTTTTAACAGAGACGGAGTATATTTCTCTTACAGAAATGCATGGCCCCGATGCTTTTGAAGCGATAAAAGATGGCACTGTCAGAAGTGTCACCATTGATCTAACTTCCAAAGATGTAATTCACAATTTTAAGGTTCTTCCTTTCCGAATTTGTCAGGATGCAATTCCTGGTTTGAACATTCCAATACATTTTAAACCTACAAGACTTGGACGTTATCAAGTTACATGTGCCCAGTTATGTGGTGATGGTCACGCACGCATGAGAGGTGTTGTAAAGGTAGTTTCTGAAAAAGAGTGGATTGAATGGCAAAAGTCGAATTCCAATGCAGTTAAATCAACCCAACAGATATCTTTATCTTCTGAAGATGAAAGTGCCTGATTGTTATTCATAAGTTCTTTGAAGCCCCATTGGGGTCTTTTTTTATAAATGGATTCAGAATCAGGCGCAGTTCGCTGGGTGGTTTGGAGCGGCCTTCTAGTTGTTATTTTAGCTATTTTTTTGGCTTTTTTTAAAGAGCACAAAAACAATTTTTCCACTACTGATAATCTTGCGTCTAGTGGTACCAATTCCTTGCCTGTCATCTCTCAATTAACCGACTTTAATCTTACGAATCAAATCCATCAAACGGTGCGTTTGTCCAATTTCTTGGGCAAGGTTTGGTTTGCGGATATTGTTTTCACCCGCTGTGCTGGCCCTTGTCCTACGATGACCAAGCGCATGGCGGAGTTGCAGTCACACTTTGCCGAAAACCCGGAAGTGGCATTTGCCACGCTGACCACCGACCCAGAGTTCGATACTCCAGAAGTCATGAAACGTTTCGCCCAACGACATGATGCCCAGGATAAAAATTGGGATTTTTTGACCGGGACCAAATCCGAGATCGTGCGCTTGGCGGTGGATGAGATGAAACTCATCGCGCGTGAAAAACCAAGGGGTGAACAGGTCACGCCGGAGGATCTTTTCATCCACTCATCCTACTTTGTTGTGATCGATCAGCGGGGTCGCCTCCGCGGCGTATTGGAGAGCTTGGATGATAGCTGGAAGAATAAGGCCATAGATCTCGCAACCAAATTGTTAAATGAGGAACAATGACCATTCAGGATCTACCGCTGATCAATGCATGCCTAAACTCTCTTGCGACTGTTTTTCTGACGCTCGGTTTTGTCTTCATCAAGAAAGGCAACAAGGAGGCCCACAAAAAATCCATGATCAGCGCCTTCATAACCTCGGCGGTGTTTTTGACCTGCTACTTGATCTACCACTTCAACACCGAGGTTGTGACGCGATTTGTCGATCCCGCTTGGTTTCGGCCGATCTATCTCGTCATTCTCTTCACGCACGTCGTGTTGGCGGTTGTGATCCTGCCGCTCATTTTCATGACCTTTAGCCGCGCGCTCAAGGCCCGGTTCGAGTTGCACAAAAAAATCGCTCGATGGACGTGGCCGCTGTGGATGTACGTCTCCGTCACCGGCGTGTTGATCTACCTCCTGCTGTACCAGATTTTCCCTCAGTCCAAGGAGGCCAGGCCGGATTCAGCCCCCCCGCCGGCTGCAGAGCAACCGGCCGCCAACTAACGCTTGGCCAAACGCTTGATTCAAGCCCGCGGGTGAGCCTCGTCGTATGCTCGCTTGATTCGTTCGGTGGTCACGTGCGTGTAAACCTGTGTGGTGGCGAGGTTCGAGTGGCCAAGCAGTTCCTGCACGCTTCGCAAATCCGCGCCCGCATCCAGCATGTGTGTCGCGTAGCTGTGTCGCAACTTGTGCGGTGTGAGTGTCGCGTCCAGCTTGCAGGCGTTGAGGTATTTTTTTAGACGCATTTGAACTAGTCTTGGGTAGACCGGAGTGCGCTTGGCTTCAGATGCGAAGAACACTGGTTCGTCGATGGCGGGCGGCTTGGCCAGGTTCTGCCAGTATCCCTGAATCGCATCAAGTGCAGCGCGTCCGATCGGCACCTGCCGTTCTTTTTTTCCCTTGCCCTGCACGTTGACGACCGATTCCTCAAAATCGATCTCATCGACCGTCATCCGGCACATTTCCCCGATACGAAGACCGCAGGAGTAAATGGTCTCAAGAATGGCGCGGTCGCGGAGGTAAAGCGCCTTGCGAACTTTTTTTGAAGTGCCCTCCTTGGCCAATCGCTCGGCGTTATACTCCGCCTCCGGGGCGTTGAGCAGCGCGATCATCTGGTCAATTGTCAGGAATTGCGGCAACCGCTTGGCTGGCTTGGGCAGGGTGACCCCCTTCAACGGCGAAGCCTCCACCAGTCCGCGACGCATGAGAAATTTGTAAAAAGAATTGAGCGCGCTGAACCGAAGCCGGATGGCTGCCTGACTCAATTCCCTACGCCCCAGTTGCCGGAGGAACAGCCGAAAATCATTCCGCTCCAGCTCCGCCCAGCGCACAGGCGACACGTTGGCCTTGCGATACCACTTGTCGAACTCGTCGAGTGCCTGTCGGTAATTGCGCTGCGTATAAACCGAGGCATCCTTCTCATCGATCAGGAACCGATAAAACAACCCCGGCCACTCGGCGTCTGCTCCACCTGTTTTCGCCTCGTCCGGCATGCGCGAATCGTATCGGCTACGGGCACATTTTTGGAGGGCAATTTGGCGCTTGGCCAAGTAGGGTATTTGGAAATGAAGGCGAATTGGAGAATATGCCTGTGCGGTATGTTACTGGTCGGTGTGGCCGGGGCGGTTGTTGCCGAGGAGGCCAAGCCGGCATCGGATGTGCCGGAGAAGTACATCCGGATGACGATGAACCCGGCTCGCCCGAAAGTGCCGCAGTCGCTTGACACATCCATCATCCGGTTTGTGCCGAAGGATGAAAAACTGGCCAAGGCCGGAGTCTCGGTCGATCTGATTGGCGCAATTCACATCGGCGATCGCAGGTATTTTCAGCAACTGAACAACGAGTTTAAGGAGTACGATGCGTTGCTCTATGAGATGGTCGCTGATAAGGACGACTTGGGAGGTGAACCGGTTCGGTTCGTGGATCGGGAAAAAACGATCGATAAAGATGGCACAACCAAGCCTAAGGAGCCTGCAACGAAAGATGCCTCGGAGGAGAGCGGGTTCAAGGTCGGGATGGCGGTCGTGGGCGGGATGCAGTTGGGCGCAAAGGACATGCTGGGGTTGGCGTTCCAGGTGGACTGTATTGATTACTCCGCGAAAAACATGGTGCACGCCGACATGTCGCCGGAGGAGTTTGCAGAGAAAATGAAGGAGCGTGGTGAATCTTTTTTTACGCTGTTCGTGGACCTGTTCGTGCAGGGCCTGAAGCAGCAGCAGGCCAACAAAAACAAGGCTCCCAACGATCTTGCCCTGTTATTTGCATTGTTCTCAAGCAACCGCGAACTGGTGATGAAGCGCTTGATGGCGCAGCAGTTTGCCGAGTCGGATGTGCTGTTCGAACTGGGTGGCGAAAAGGGTTCGGCGATTATCACCGAGCGGAATATCGTGGCGATGAACGTCCTGCGAGAGCAACTCGACAAGGGTGTGAAAAAGATCGGCATCTTTTACGGGGCGGGACATCTCGCAGACATGAGCCGCCGTATGGTGGACGAGTTCGACATGAAACTTGTCAATGAACGCTGGGTGGAGGCGTGGGATTTACGATTACCCGCTAAACGTCGCCCTCGAAGGTAGGGCGGAACTTTGATTGACATGGCACGTCCGGGGTGGTGCGATGCGCCGCGAACTCTTCGAGCTATGTTAAAAAAAACAAACACGTTCATGGCGTTGCTGACGGCTCTTTTTGTCAGCACGATTTTCGGTCTGGAATCCGCGCAGGCGGAGGAAAAGAAAAACCGCCTCTTCGAAATCCGCACCTACTATGCGAACGAAGGCAAACTGGATGCGCTGAAGGCCCGTTTTCGCGACCACACCGTGACGCTGTTCAAGAAGCACGGCATGACCAATATCGGCTACTGGGTGCCGGTCGACAACAAGGACAACAAGTTGGTCTATATCCTCGCCTTCCCCAACAAAGACGCCCGCAAGAAGGCTTTTCAGGGATTTGTCAATGACCCGGACTGGAAGGCCGCCTACAAGGCCTCGACCAAGGACGGCAAGTTGGTGAAGAAGATCGATAGCGAATTCCTCACGGGAACCGATTTCTCGGCAATCAAGTAGGGCGAATTTATTTTGAAGAAAAGGCGGACTCCAGCAGTCCGCCTTTTTTGTTGGGCGAATCCCGCTTGGCCAAGCGGGAGCTTGCACTTGGTCAAGCGCAGGCGTAGCGTGCCGTCTTTATTTCCGGTTATGAGTAAATCAACACCTTTCAACGAAGCCAGCCGTCGGGACTTTCTCAAAACCTCGTCCTCGGCTGCCGTGGCTGGCGCCGCATCACTCAACTTCATCTCACGCAGCAGTGCCTACGCGCAAAACAGCGACACGATCCGCGTGGGATTGGTCGGCTGTGGCGGTCGCGGTACCGGTGCTGCCAACCAGGCGCTGTCGGCCGATAACAACGTGAAATTAACCGCGGTGGCGGATGTTTTTCCTGACAAGGTCGATCGTGCGGTGAACATACTCAAGAAGCAGCATGAGAAAAAAGTGGACGTGCCGCACCAGTTTGTTGGTCTGGATTCCTACCAAAAGCTGATCGACAGCGGGGTGGACATGGTGATTCTCGCGACACCCCCGGGTTTTCGTCCGTTGCACTTTCGAGCGGTAGTTGAGGCCGGCAAGCACTGCTTCATCGAGAAACCGATGGCCACCGATGCGCCGGGCGTACGCTCGATTCTCGATTCGGTGAAGATTTCGAAACAAAAGAACCTCGCGATTGTGGCCGGCTTCTGCTGGCGCTACGAGTTTGAGCGTCGCGCTTTTTACGAGCGAATTCTTGGCGGGGAGATTGGCGATGTGCAGTCGATCTACGCGACCTACCTGACCGGACCGGTGAAGCCGATGCGCCCAGACTCCGCCCGTGATGAGAACTGGAGCGACATCGAGTGGCAGGTGCGCAACTGGTACAACTTTACTTGGCTAAGCGGCGATGGATTGGTGGAGCAGGCCGTGCACAGCGTCGACAAGATCGCGTGGGCCATGGGCGACACCCCTCCCGTCAGCTGCACCGCCGTTGGCGGACGCGGCATCCCGAATTACAGTGGAAATATCTTCGACCACATCGAGGTAAATTATCTGTACCCCAACGGTGTGCGTGCCTACATGGCCCAGCGCCAGCAGCGCCGTTGCCATAACGAAAACAACGACTACCTGCTCGGCACGAAGGGACGGGGCGACATCGCCCGCGGGATCTTCATCGAAAATGCCAAGGGCCGTTGGCGGTACGAGGGCAAGCGCGAGAACATGTACCAGGTTGAGCACAACGAATTGTTCAAGTCCATCCGTGACGGCGAGCCGATCAACAATGGCGAACGTATGGCGCTCAGCACCATGATGGGCATCATGGGCCGGACGGCTGCCTACACCGGCAAGGAGATCACCTACGAGCAGGCTCTCAACTCAAAGGAGGATCGCTACCCGAAAGACATGAACTGGGAGACTGGCAAACACACGCCGCCGCCTGTCGCTCAACCCGGTATCACCCCCTTCGTTTAATCCGATGTCCACTCAACTCAACCGCAGGGATTTTGCCAAGGCCGGCAGCTTGGCCTTTGCCGCCACAGCACTGCCCGCGCTTGGCCAAGCGGCCGAAGAAAAACCGCGACTCAAGCCGCGCATCCTCAAGTCAATCAAGTTCGGCATGTTCGGGGAGAAACTCTCAATCGCCGAGAAGTTCAGGGTTTTGGAAGAGATCGGCTACGATGGCGTCGAACTAAACAGTCCCGGTGGCGTTAACAAGCAGGAAGCTCTGGCGGCCAGCCGTGAGACCGGCTTTCCGATTCACGGTGTGGTGGATTCCATCCACTGGGGCACACGCCTGTCATCGCCCGACAAGGCCACCCGGCGCAAGGGCTTGGAGGGGCTCAAGACAGCCATCCGCGACACCAGCAAGGTCGGGGGATCGGCCGTACTGCTCGTCCCCGGTGCCGTGCGCGATGCCAAAAACGAAAACCCCCAACAGGTGTGGGATCGTTCCATCGAACAAATTCATTTAGCGATTCCGCTGGCGGCCAAGTTGGGCATCCACATCCTGATCGAAAACGTATGGAACGGTTTCCTGTACGATCCGAAAGGCGACAACAATCAGACCGCCGATCAGTTGGCCAAATACTTGGATGAGATCAATAGCCCCTGGGTGGGGAGCTATTTTGACATTGGCAATCACCAGCGCTTCGGCAAGCCCGCTGAATGGATTCGCACGCTGGGCAAGCGGATTGTGAAACTGGATGTGAAGGACTGGGGTAAATCAAACGGCTTCTGCAAGATTGGCGATGGCGACGTCGACTGGCCGGACGTGAGGACGGCGCTTGGCGAGATCGGCTTCACCGGTTGGTCCACCGCCGAGGTCGGTGGCGGTAAACGCGATCGCATCAAGGAAATTCACGACCGAATGGACAAATACCTCTTAGGCAAAATCTGATCCGAACTTGCAAAACGATCTAAAAAAACGGGCTCAAATGAGCCCGTTTTTCGTGTTTAGCCAAGCGCAGCATTTTGGATGGCCGGCAGGGTCAAGCGGTAAAGCCAATTAGAACGAAGAACTTTAATTAAAAAAGCGGAGCCGCGATACGTTTGCCGCCGCGTTCAATAAAAGCGTATCCAAACCGTTCGCTAGGCAACCGCTTTTTGGTGCCTTTTGCGGGAATCCTCTCTTTTTAGCGCCTTTAACACACCCATGACATCAATAGTGCCCCTTGCCGATGATACCGCATTTTGATGTGCTGCGTGCTCATAATATCAAAGTGGTCGGTGGTTTTTATACCACCAAACTTTTTTGTCGATTTGATATTGGTTTTTGTATTCGTAGTGCAAATCAACGTAGGTTATATTGCTACCTCCCTTGCTGGCTTCGCCTGCTCGATTGTTTTTTCCAGAATTGTGTCTAGCATATAGTTCGTTTGGTGGATTACTAGAGGAACTGGGTTGGTGTGGGCCGCTAGCATTGTAAACCCGTTCGTGATCCCAATGCGGCACGACCATGTAGGTGGCGCAGCCGAAGAAGAATATTTTGTCCGGTTCGGGAACTTGGCTGATCTTTTTGTATCTTTGATCGGACGGACCGATCATTTGCTCGTTTGCCCCGTAGGAGAAGACGATGTCTCGATTTTGGTCGCCCACCCGGATTCTGCGCTTTCTTAGCTTGATCATGTTATGTGGGCTTTCAACATCAGCAGGGTCGGAAAAGAGATCCATGGTGCTGAGAAAGCCAGCTTCATGCATGCTTGTCAGCCACTTCGCATGGTTTTGTACGCTGTGTGGCGTTGTGGAAATAGGAAATCGACCGTCAAAATCTTCTGCGTACATTGCGGTTGATAAGCCCAGTTGTTTTTGATTGCTCATACATACTGTTTGTCTGGCTTTTCCCTTTGATCGAGCCAAGGCCGGTAATAGGAGTCCTGCAAGGATCGCAATGATGGCAATAACCACGAGTAATTCAATGAGAGTAAAGCCTTCAGACTTATTTTTTGTGTTTGTGGATTTCATGGTTCTTTATTTGCCAATAAATCAGAGAGGTTTGTGGTCTTTATACCACCATAGTTTTCTATCGATATGGTGTTGGTTTTTAAATTCATAGTGCAAATCTGCATAAGTGATATTACTTCCGCCCTTGCTCTGTTGAGAAACTCTTCCTTTGCCTGAATTATGTCTGGCGTAAAACAGGTTGGGGGGATTGGAAGTGGACCCGGCAGGTCTTGGTCCGCTGGCATTATACATACGTTCGTGATCCCAAAAAGGTACCACCATGTAATTAGCACAACCGAAGAATAATATTTTATCGGGTTCTGGGACCTGGTCGACTTTGCCGTGCTTGATATTTGCAGGCCCAACGATTTGTTCATTAGCACCGTAAGAAAATACAATATCTCGAGTTTCTTTCCCTAAGTTGATTCTTCGCTTGCGATGCTTTAATTCATTCATGGGACCCTCAGTATCTGCCGGGTCAGAGAACAAATCCATTGTGCTGAGAAAATTCGCCTTATGCATGACGACCAGCCAATTTGCATGATTTTGGGTTGAGCCGGGAAGTGATTTGGGAAATTCCCCATCGAAATCTTCAGCGTACATTGCAGTGGAAAGGCCGAGTTGTTTTTGATTACTCATGCAGACTGTTTGCTTGGCTTTACTTTTAGATTTAGCCAAAGCGGGTAGTAGAAGGCCAGCAAGTATGGCGATGATTGCAATTACCACCAGTAATTCGATTAACGAGAATCCTTGGTTATTATTTTTCATATTCTAAGCGATAAGGTCATAGGCGACGTTGCCGTGGACGTCCGTCAGGCGAAAGTCCCGGCCGCTCCAGCGGTAGGTGAGTTTCTCGTGGTCGATGCCCATGAGATGCAGGATCGTGGCGTGAAAGTCGTGCACGTGCATCCGGTTTTCCTGCGCGTGCATGCCGAACTCATCACTCGATCCGTAGGTCATGCCACCGCGGACTCCGCCCCCGGCGAGCAGCATGGAGAACGCCGTGCTGTGATGGTCGCGCCCGGCATTTTTCTTTTCCTTCTGCTGCGAGTAGGGGGTGCGGCCAAATTCCCCGCCCCAGATGACCAGCGTGTCCTCAAGCAGTCCGCGTTCCTTCAGGTCGGAGATGAGGGCGGCGGTGGCCTTGTCGCTATCCTTGCAAAGATTGGTGTGGCCGGCGTTGTGTTTTTGGTGCGTGTCCCACGGTTGGTTGCCGTTATTGACGTAGTACACTCCCACGTAGCGGACTCCGCTCTCGACGAGTCGCCGTGCGAGTAGGCAGGAATTTGCGAACGGGGTGCGGCCGTACTTGTCGCGGGTGGCTGCGCTTTCCCTCTCGACATCAAACGTGTCCATCGCCTCGAACTGCATACGGTAGGCGGTCTCCATTGCCTTGATCTGCGCGTTCAACTCGAGGTCGTTGTTGCGCTTGGCCAGATGCAGTTGGTTGAGTCGGTTAAGCAGGTCAAGCTGCTGGCGCTGCTCGCGATTCGTGAGACCGGTGTTGCGCACGTTGGCCACCAGCTTGTCGACTTTCATGTCGGCGGTGATGACGCTTGTGGCCTGGTGTTGGGCGGGGAGAAAGCTGTTACTCCAGAGCGCCGGCCCGACGACGATTTTGTTCGTGGGGCGCAGCACGACGTAGCCGGGCAGGTTGTCGTTCAGCGAACCGAGACCGTATTGCAGCCACGAGCCGATCGAGGGTCGGATCGGCTGCACGTTGCCGGTGTGCATCTGTAGCAGGGCCGGCTCGTGGTTGGGAACGTCGGTGTACATCGAGCGGATCACACAGCAATCGTCGATGACTTGGCTGAGGTATGGCAGCGACTCGCTGACCTCGATCCCGCTCTGGCCATGACGACTGAACTTGAACGGCGACGGCATGAAGCCTGACGAGTTTGGCTTCTTGTAAATCTTGCCAGTGGGCTGGGTGTCTTCGTGTTTCTTCAGCGCCGGCTTGGGGTCGAACGTGTCGATGTGTGACGGGCCGCCGTTCATGAACAGGAATATCACCCGCTTGGCCTTGGGCGCGAAATGCGGCCCGCTGGCTTCGGTGGCCCGCGCCTGCTCGCGACCGAGCAGTCCGGCGAGGCCCAATGTGCCAAAACCGGCCGTGCAGCGGCGAAGCATCTCGCGGCGATTGATCTCGGTTGAAAAAGGGGCGTTCATCAGTCGATGTAGCTCATCTCGTTGGCGGCCAACAGTGCGTGCGAGTACTGCTCCCAGCGGGTGAGTTGACTCTCGGCGGGCAGTTGGAGAAAGCCAAGTGCCAAGTCCAGCTCGGTCGCGCTTGGCTGGCGGCTGTAAAGAATGCTGTAAATCGACTGCACCTGCTCGGCACTGGCAGCCACGCCTTCGCCGGCGACGCGCTTGGCCAAGCGCTTGGCCTGCTCGACCATGAACGGGTTATTCAACACGAACAGCTTTTGCACCGCGGTCGTCGTGGCGGAGCGCTTGGCCGCGTGGACGTTGGCGTCCGGGTAGTCAAACTGCATCAGCATATCGTTGAGTTTCTTGCGGCTGACGCGGCCGTAGACGGTCCGGCGAACATTCTTTTTGTCGGTCAACTCGAGTGACTTGCCGCCGAGCCGGTCGAGGTTGTTGCCCGCGGCGAGGATCGAGTCGCGCCACTGCTCGATGCTCAGCCGCCGTCGGTTCATTCGCCACAGGTACGTGTTTTCCGGGTCGATCGCCCTGTTGGCCTCCGACTCGTTGGAGCACTGGCGGTAGGTGGAGGAGAGCACAATTTCGCGGATCAGCCGTTTCATCGACCAGCCGTTTTCCATGAACCGAACCGCGAGATCATCCAGCAGGGCGGGGTGGCTTGGTTTGGCGCCGAGCAGTCCGAAGTTGCTCGGCGTGGTGACGAGGCCACGCCCGAAAAACATCGACCAGACGCGGTTGACAACCACACGCGCAGTGAGGGGGTTACCCGGGGAGACGATCGACTCGGCCAACTCAAGCCGGCCGCTACCCTCGGTGAACGGCTTGGGTTCGCCCTCGGAAAGCACGCGCAAAAAACGGCGCGGCACAACGTCGCCCTTGGCCTCGGTGTTGCCCCGGAGAAACACGTGAAGGTTCTGCGGTTTTTTGTCGCGCACCATGTGGATGGTGCCGGTGCGTTTCTTCGCCGCCTCGGTGTCCTTCTTGATTTCGCTTCCGTCCGCCATGCGGTCGACGAGATCGGTACTCGCGAAGACACCGGCGAGGGCATAGTAATCCTTTTGCGTGAAGGCATCGTACTTGTGGTCGTGGCACTGGGCGCAGGCCACCGTCAGGCCAAGCAGCGATCGGGTCAGGGTGTCGACCTGTTCGGCCCACTCCTCCGCCTTCACCTCGATCCGTCCCCGGTTGTAATACTTGTGCCCAAGCCCGATGTAGCCCAGCGCAGGCAAATCCTCGGCGGCGGATTTTTTCAAAAGATCGGCCGCGAGTTGCTTGCGGATGAAATCGTTATAGGGGACGTCGTTGTTGAACGCATCGATCACCCACTCCCGGTATCGGTAGGCGTTCGGATAAAAGAACGCCGTGTTGGCGCCGACCTGATGCGCCTGGTCCTCGGCGTAGCGGACATTGTTCAGCCACATACTGGCCATTCGCTCTCCGAATGCATGGCGCTGCATGAGTTCCTCGACCAGGCGCTCGTAGGCATCGCCGGTTTCATCGCTGAGAAATGCCGCCATCTCGGCCGGGGTGGGGGGCAGGCCGGTCAGGTCAAGATACAATCGGCGGGCAAGGGTGCGTCGCGGAGCCTTGGGCGAGGGTGCGAGTTGCCTCGAGTCCAGCTTGGCCAGAATGAAATGATCGATCCGCTGTCTTGGCCAAGCGCGGTATGAAACAACGGGGAGGCCGGATTTTTGCGGGGCCTGATAGGCCCACCATTTACGGGCCTTGGCCCAGTCGATCGATGTGGTTTTCGCCGCCTCGGCCGCCGTCGCGCTTGGCCAAACGACAGCAAGACAGGCGACCGGCCAAGCCAAGCGGCCGATACCACGCATCACCCCGGACAAATTCCAGCCAAATATCATTCCCAAAGCGTTGCGGGAGAATAGGAATCTTGAGGTATTGGCACAATACAAATAGTCCCGAATGTTGAAGGTTGACCGTAGGTGAAATTCGTTTTTTTCTCTTCACGGATTCTTATGAGAAAACTGAGCCTTTCTGTGGTGTTGTTCGCCTTCGTTTTGTCCTTGTCGGCAGCGAAGCAACCGAATGTGGTTTTGGTGATCACCGATGACCAGGGGTACGGCGATTTGTCGTGCCACGGGAATCCAATCCTGAAGACGCCGCATCTCGACAAGCTGCATTCGGAGAGTGTGCGGCTAACGGATTACCACGTGGCGCCGACGTGTTCGCCGACGCGGGCGGCGTTGATCACTGGACGCTGGACCAATCGCACCGGTGTGTGGCACACGATCATGGGCCGGTCGATGTTGCGCCATAACGAGGTGACCATCGGCAGGATTCTCGGCGATGGCGGTTACCACACCGGCATGTTTGGCAAATGGCACTTGGGCGACAACTATCCGTACCGCCCGGAGGATCGCGGCTTTCAGGAAGTGCTGCGCCACGGTGGTGGCGGCGTGGGGCAGACGCCCGATTTTTGGGACAACGCCTACTTTGATGGCTCCTATTTTCACAACGGCAAAGCCGTGCCGGTCAAGGGTTTTTGCACCGATGTGTTTTTTGATTATGCTAAGCGCTTCATCACCAAGGTGAAGGACAGCGACAAGCCGTTCTTCGTTTATCTCTGCACCAACGCCCCGCACGGCCCGATGCATGCGCCGGAGAAATCCGCCAAGCCCTACGCCAAACAGGGCGTCAACGTGGCCAACTTTCTCGGCATGATCGCCAACATCGACGACAACGTCGGCGCCATGCGCGCGTTCCTCAAAAAGGAAGGGCTTGCTGAAAACACCATTTTCATTTTTACCACCGACAACGGCACTTCCAGCGGCGCGCACATCCACAACAACGGCATGCGCGGCCGCAAGGGCAGCGAGTACGATGGCGGCCATCGCGTGCCGTTCTTCATCCACTGGCCCAAGGGCGGCCTCACCGGCGGACGCGATGTGGACACCATCACCTCGTACGTCGACGTTGTGCCGACGCTCATTGACTACTGCCGCGTGCCTTCACCCAAGGGTGTGAAGTTTGATGGCGAGAACATTCGTCCGCTCATTGGAAACAAGGCGAAGAATTGGCCCGACCGCATTCTCGTGACCGACAGCCAGCGCGTGCGCGATCCCATCAAGTGGCGCAAAAGCTCGGTGATGACCGATCAATGGCGGTTGGTGAACGGCAAGGAGTTGTACGACATCAACGCCGATCCCAGCCAAAAGAAAAACATCGCCGCCGACAACCCAAAGGTGGTGAAGCGTCTAACCAAGTTTTACGACGCATGGTGGGAGGAAATCGTGCCGACCTTCGGCCAGCCCACCGCTATTTACCTCGGTGCCAATGCGCCGCT
>DKGH01000183.1 GCA_002453165.1 Verrucomicrobia bacterium UBA6775 | reverse complement strand
GGACGCCTTCGTGCAGATCACCGACGAAACCCTCCGCGACGTCTCGCTTGGCCTCGTGCAACAACTCCGCCAGGCCGGCCTGGCCACCGAGTATCCCCTGCTCAAGGCCAAGCCCGAAAAACAATTCAAACGCGCTCTCGAGTTAAAGGCCAAGTGGCTTATCACCCTGCAGGACGAAAGCCAAGCCACCATCAAAAACCTCAAGACCCGAGAGGAACAATCCTGCGCCATCACCAAAGCGCCTGGATTGGTTCAATAAGATTCTATACGCGCACATCCTTAGCTTTTAGATTGCTTGACGTTCACCAAACGATTCACGGCAACCAGTAGCGGTGTAATCCTTGGCCTCGATGAGGGCAAGGTGTCCCAGATCATGACAAAGAAGATCGCGCAGGTTGATCCCGATGCCGGCATCGAGAAATACATGGACATTATGGGCAAGCACCGGGTGCGTCATCTGCCGGTAGTCGAAAAAGGGAAGGTGGTAGGCGTGATAACCTCAACCGACGTGCTTATCCTCACGGTCAACGAGCAGGACAACATCATCGAGCAGCTCGAGCGCTATATTTCGCCGGGCGGCTATCAGCGCTTGGTTTATTGCTTCCGCCTGGCCTTGGGCTTGGGCGGCTCCACCGTGTCCGGCTTGGCCGGCTGATAGGGCGCGATGAACGCCTCTTCGAAGTCGAAGCCGTTTCCGAAATCCTCCCGTGAATCCTCCTCCGTCTTGGCCAACAGATTGTTCTCAACGAGGTTGAAAACGATCTCCCCAAAATCCTCCGTGGAGGTCACGCCCCACTCATTGAGCAGCGTCTTGGCCATCGGCCCGTAGTTCTCGAGCGCATAACGGCGCATCCCGTCCATCAATTCCCGACCGCTGACGTGCCGCGGCTCCTTGGCCCCGGCGGCCTTGGTGAGTTTATGCTGGGTGAAGTCCAGCCCCTCGCGGACAAAGTAGTAGGCATCCCGATGATACCGGTCGTCCTTCGCCAGAATCATGTCCAGCACCTCGTCGTAGTCAAAAGCCTGCATTCTAGTCGTTCATAACCGAGGGCGGCGGCGGGTTGTCCATGGGTGGCTTGATGTATGTTTTCACTCCCCAACCGAAAAGCAAAAGCAGTGCCACGGTCGCGATCATTTTCTGCTCCTGCTGCGTGAGCAATTCCCGGAAGGGTATGGGCTTCAGCCGCTTCAAACCGCCACGATGTTGATCAGTTTTTTCGGAATGACGATCACTTTTTTGACCGTCTTCCCCTCGGTGTGGCGTTGGACATTTTCGCTGTCCAGCGCGAGCCGTTCGATGTCGGCCTTGTCCATGTCGATCGGAATCTGTAACCGGTCACGCACTTTGCCGTTGACCTGCACAGCCATCTCGACCGAGGTCTCCACAAGGTGCTCCTCGCTGTAGCTTGGCCAGGCGCAGTAGGCGATGGAGCTTTCCCCTCCGTTGGCCTTCGCGTACAGCTCCTCGGTAATGTGCGGCGCGAACGGCGCGAGCAGCAGGAGAAAATCGTTCAGCACCGAGAGCGGTCGCAAATCCCAATTCGATGCCTCGTTGGTAAACACCATCAGCGCGGAGATCGCGGTGTTGAAACGGAGATGCTCCATGTCCTCCGTCACCTTCTTGATGCAGGTGTGCAGCACTTTTAACTGCTCCGGCGTCGGCTCAACCTCGGCAACATCGACGCTCAGCTTGAGATCCGCAAGCAACTCCCTGCCCTTCTCTGGTTCCGCGGTGAGCGTCTGCTCGAATTCCTTCTCGCTCTTCTCGCAGATGAACATTCGCCACACGCGACCGAGGAAGCGGTACACGCCCTCGACGCCCTTGGTGTTCCACGGCTTCACCATCTCGAGCGGCCCCATGAACATCTCGTACAAACGGAACGCGTCGGCCCCGAACTCGACGAGGATGTCGTCCGGGTTGACGACGTTGCCCCGGGACTTTGACATTTTCTGCCCGTCCTCACCGAGGATCAGCCCCTGGTTGACCAGCTTGTAAAACGGCTCCGGTGTCGAGACGTGGCCAAGGTCAAACAGCACCTTGTGCCAAAACCGGGCGTACAAAAGATGCAGCACAGCGTGCTCGGTTCCGCCGACGTATAGGTCAACGCCCGGTGTCGACTCCTCACTTGCCGTGCCCATCCAGTATTGCTCGGCAGCCTCGTCCACGAACCGCTTGCTGTTGCTCGCGTCGATGTAACGCAGGTAGTACCAGCAACTGCCGGCCCATTGAGGCATGGTGTTCGTCTCGCGCGTGATGCCCTCGCTGACGCGGCACCAATCCTCGGCGCGCGCCAGTGGCGGATCACCAGAGCCGGTGGGCTTGAAGTCGGTCAACTCCGGCGGCAACAACGGCAGGTCAAAATCGTCCAACCCCGCGTGGCCGCCCTCGTCCCAGACGATCGGAAACGGCTCACCCCAGTATCGCTGTCGACTGAACAACCAGTCGCGCAGCTTGTAGTTGACCGTCCCTTGGCCAAGCGCCTTTTCCTCGAGCCAGGCGGTGATTTTGCGCTTGGCCTCCGGTGTCGACAGGCCATCGAGAAAGTCGGAATTCACTGCGGTACCGGCCCCGGTAAAGCCAAGCGACTCCCCTCCCTCGGGGGCCTGCACCACCACTTCGACCGGCAGCTTGAATTTCTCGGCAAACTCCAGGTCACGCGAGTCGTGTGCCGGCACAGCCATAATCGCGCCGGTGCCGTAGCCGGCCAGCACGTAGTCCGCCGTCCAGATCGGCACCGAGCGGCCGTTGGCAGGGTTCACCGCGTAGGCGCCAGTGAACACACCGGTTTTGTCCTTGGCCAAGTCGGTCCGCTCAAGGTCGCTTTTCCGGGCCGCTTGCGCCTGATACGCCTCAACCTCGGCCTTTTGCCCGGGCGAAACGATCGTGTCCAACAACTCGCTCTCCGGCGAAAGCACCATGTACGTCGCGCCGAACAACGTGTCCGGACGCGTGGTGAAAACGGAGATTTCCGTGTCGGAATTTTCGACCTTGAAGGCCACCTCCGCGCCCTCCGATCGGCCGATCCAGTTGCGCTGCATTTCCTTGAGCGAATCGCTCCACTCGATGCCATCGAGATCGTCCAGCAACCGCTGGGCGTAGGCGGTGATGCGCAGCATCCACTGGCGCATCGGTTTGCGTTCCACGGGAAAACCGCCCACCTCGCTGACGCCGTCCTTGACCTCCTCGTTGGCGAGCACCGTGCCCAATTCGGGGCACCAGTTCACCGGCGCCTCGGACACGTAGGCCAGGCGATGTTCGTCGCGCCAATCGCGCTTTTGCTCCTCCGTCGTGGCGTTTTCGGGATAGGCCAGCGTCTCGATCGACTCCGCCCTGTTCGTCTCGGGATTGAACCACGAGTTGTACAACTGCAGGAAAATCCATTGCGTCCAGCGAAAGTATTTCGGGTCGGTCGTGTCGATCTCCCGGCTCCAGTCGTAGCTGAAACCAAGCGACTGAATCTGCCGCTTAAAGTTGCTGACGTTGGTCTCGGTGGTGATGCGCGGATGCTGACCGGTCTTGATCGCATACTGCTCAGCCGGCAGCCCGAACGCATCCCAGCCGATCGGGTGCAGCACGTTGAAACCCTGCATGCGCTTGTAGCGCGCGAGGATGTCCGTCGCCGTGTAGCCCTCCGGATGCCCAACGTGCAGCCCCGCCCCGGACGGATACGGGAACATGTCGAGGATGTAGTACTTTGGCAGGTCCGCCGGGTGAGCGCCCTGGTGGCGTTCGCGGAATGGATGACCGGTGGGGGCACTTTCGCCGGGGTTCCATGCGCGGAACGTTTCGCCGCTGTGCCAGTGTTCCTGCCACTTCGGCTCGAATAGTTGAAACGGATATTGTCTTCGCATTCGTGCGATTAAAAATTCATCGGGGAGCGCTTGGCCAAGCAGAGATCAAACATCAAGGTTATAGTCGGTCACGCCGCCCTGCGAAGCGGAGGTCGCGGCGCTGGCGTACTTCGCCAGCACACCCTTGGTGTAGCGCGGTTTGGGTTTGCGCCACGCCTTTTTGCGCTTGGTCAATTCGGCTTTGGAAACGTGCAACACGAGCTGGTTTTTCTCGGCATCAATCGTAATCGAGTCGCCGTTTTTCACCAGTGCCAATACACCGCCCGAGTATGCTTCCGGCGTGATGTGCCCAACGACAAAACCGTGTGTGCCCCCGGAGAAACGGCCGTCCGTGATCAACGCCACGTCGTCCCCCAGCCCGGCACCCATGATGGCACCGGTTGGGCCAAGCATCTCCCGCATACCCGGGCCGCCTTTCGGCCCCTCGTAACGGATCACGATCACGTTGCCCTTTCGAATCCTGCCGCCGAGGATCGCCTTCATCGCCTTCTCCTCGGAGTCGTACGGACGCGCCGTGCCAGTGAAGCTCAACCCCTCCTTGCCGGTAATCTTGGCTACGCCGCCCTCAGGCGACAGGTTGCCATAAAGAATCCGCAGGTGGCTGTCCTTCTTGATCGGCTTATTGAGCGGCTGGATGATTTTCTGGCCCTTGCGGTACGGTTTCACCTTGGCCAGGTTTTGCGCCATGGTTTTTCCTGTCACCGTCAGGCAGTCGCCGTGCAGCAGCCCGGCCTTGAGCAGCATCTTCATCAACGGCTGAATGCCGCCCACCGCCACCAGCTCGCTCATCAGGTATTTGCCGCTTGGCTTGAGGTCGGCCACAACCGGCACCTTCTTGCCGATGCGGGAAAAGTCGTCAATCGTCAACTTGACGTCCGCCGCGTGGGCCATCGCCAGCAGGTGCAGCACGGCGTTGGTCGAACCGCCCAGCGCGATGACAACCGTGATAGCGTTCTCAAACGCCTTCTTAGTCATGATGTCACGCGGTTTGATCCCCTTCTTGAGCATGTTGTAAACAGCGGCACCGGCCTCGCGGCTGTCACGTTTCTTGGCTGGACTGATCGCCGCCTGGGCACTGCTGCCCGGCAGACTCATCCCCATCGCCTCGATCGCGCTGGCCATGGTGTTAGCGGTATACATGCCGCCGCACGAACCGGGGCCGGGTATCGCGCAGGAGGTGATATCCTCGAGTACCTTGTCGGTAATCTTTTTGTTCGAATGCGCGCCAACCGCCTCAAACACCGATACGATGTCGAGCTTTTTAGACTGGCCAGTGATGCAGCCCGGCAAAATCGTTCCGCCGTAGACGAACACCGCCGGCCGGTTCATCCGCGCGATGGCAATCATGCAGCCCGGCATATTTTTGTCGCAGCCACCGATGGCCACGTAGCCGTCCATGCACTCGCAGCCCACAACCGTCTCGATCGAGTCGGCGATCACCTCGCGAGAGACGAGCGAGTACTTCATCCCCTCCGTGCCCATCGAGATGCCGTCTGATATGGTGATCGTGTTGAACACGATCGCCTTGCCGCCGGCCTTATTCGCGCCGGCCTCGGACTCTCTGGCCAGCTCGTCGATGTGCATGTTGCACGGCGTCACGTTACTCCATGTGGAGGCGATGCCGATGATCGGCTTTTTGAAATCCGCCTTCTTGAACCCGGTCGGGTAAAGCATCGCACGGCTCGGGGCACGATCCGGCCCATCCAGCATGATCGCGGAATGCGGCCGCATGTCCGCCAAGGTTTTTCTCCCGGCTGTCTTCTTTTTCGCAGTCTTCTTCATCGCAAACGAAGGCCAGGGAGTCTCAACAAAACCTCAGGTAAAAACAAGTCGGCAGGAGGATGTTACGTGTTTGACAATTCCAGGCCATTTGCGAGATTTGGTGAGTATGAAACTCTTTTCAGCACTCCTACTCACCCTCGGTTTGGCTGGCGCTGCCAGTGCAGAAAAATCCACCCTCGACATCGCGTTGAAGGATATCGACGGTAAGGCGACCAGCCTCAAGGCCCACAAGGGCAAGGTTATGCTTGTTGTAAATGTAGCCAGCCGATGCGGCCTGACCAGGCAGTACAAGCAGCTTCAGGCCGTACATACCAAGTACGCCAAGAAGGGCTTCACCGTACTCGGATTCCCCTGCAACCAGTTCGGCAAGCAGGAGCCCGGCACCGAGCTGGAGATCAAGAAATTTTGCACGGACAACTACAGCGTCACCTTCCCGCTCCACTCAAAAATCGAGGTAAACGGCAAGGAAGCCCACCCGCTCTACAAGAAGCTCAAGAAGGAATCCGGCGGCTCCGACAAGATCGGCTGGAACTTTGAAAAGTTTCTCCTCGACGGCAACGGCAAAGTCATCAAGCGCTTCTCACCGCGCACAAAGCCAGACGCCCCTGAGGTGATTGCCGCCATCGAGAAGGCGCTGAAGTAAGCCTTAAATATTTATCCCCCTCGAAGCCCGGCCAAGCGCCGGGCTTTTTTGTGCGCTTGGCCAAGCGGGATCAGAGACCCCAAATGATCGGGACGAAGAACCAGACGAGGAACGCCATTAACAGCGTCAGACCCAGCCCGGCCTTCACGTAATCAGTAAACCGGTATTTGCCCGGCCCAGAAACAAGGATGCAGGCCGGCTCGAACGGCGCGACAAATGACGAGGATGCCCCCAGCATCACGGCGATCGCAAACGTCTGCCCGCTGACACCGAGCGTCTCTGCGGTTTGCATCGCCACCGGCAAAACCACCAATGCAGCGGCGGCGTTGGACATCGTCTGAGTCAGGAACATGGTCAGCAAAATAAACCCGGCCAGCACTGTACTCGGGCTTTCGAACGCGCTCTGGATTCCGGCCGCCAGCCAGTCTGCCGTGCCGGATTCACGCATGGCCACACCGAACGCCGTCATGCCGCCGATCACGATCAACACGCGCCAGTCGATTACCTCGTAGGCTTTTTGCATGGTGATACACCCTGTCGCCACCGTTACTGCCGCCGCTGTTAAAAAACAGATTGGTAACGGTGCCAACCCAAAGCCGCCGGCCAACACGGCCACTCCAAAAAAACCCAGCGCCATGAAGCCCTTTTTTCGCCGATCCGCACTTGGCGCCTCGCTGGCCTCGAGCCGGACGAGGTTCGTATCGTGCTCAAGCGATTGAAGGCGTTCCTCCGCGCCTTGCACGAGCAGCAGATCGCCGGCACGGAGCTTGATCATTCCCAGTTTGCGGCCAAGCGATTGGCCGTGCCGATAGATCGCCAGCACCGCGAGGCCAAAGCGCTGGCGAAAGAGCGCCTCCTTGAGCGAGTGACGGATCAATGTGGACTTGGGCGTAATCAGCAATTCGGCGATCTTGGTTTCCTCCGTTTGCAGCGAGTCATCTTCCAGCTTGGTTTCGGCCTTGATCTCGATGCCGCTGGCATCTTTCACTGCCATCAAATCGTCCACACGGCCGGAGACGAGCAGCACGTCGGCCTCCTCAATCTTCGAGCGTGAGTTCGGCACGAAATTGCGTTTTTTTCGGAGAATCTTGATGATGCGAAACTCCATCTCAGCCAGCGAGGACTCAAACACCAACTGCCCGATGAGTTTTGAGCCGGGCATCACGACGATCTCAGAAACGTATTCGCGGATGTTAAAATCCTCGGTCAAGCTCTCGTCGGGGTAATCGGGTAGCAGCCTCCGACCAACCAACATGAGGTACGCAATGCCCACGCCCATGATCAACAGGCCAAGCGGCGTGATCTCAAACAGGCCAAGCGGCTGGTAGACGTTGAGCTCGTTTTTCTCCGCATGAATAAGATAGTCGCCGGCATCAACTGCACCATCGACGTTTAGATCCGTGCCACTGGCCTCAACCCACTTGGCTACGTCTGCCTCATGCCGTTTGGCGATCTCGCCGCTGACGGCGACGTTGGTCGAAGTGCCGATCAACGTGCAGGTGCCGCCGAGAATCGATGCGAAACAGACCGGCATCAGCAGCTTGGACGGGCTGGTCTTGAGCTTGCGCGCCACGGACATCGTCGGCCCGATGAAGAGCGACGTCACCGCGGTGTTGTTCATGAACCCGGAGAGTCCTCCCACCACGGACATGGTGGTCAGGAGCAGCTTGTTTGTACTCCCCGCCGCCACACGCAACAGCCAGGCGGAAACCACATCCAGCACTCGCCCCTCAAGCAGTGCGCCGTTGATGATGAAAATCGAGCCGAGGATGATGATGATCTGCGAACTGAACCCGGCAAACGCCTGCGCGGTGTCAAGAATCCCTGTGAGCACCAGCGCCAACAGAAGGAAAATGGTGACCAAATCAACCGGCAGCGCCCGCGTGGCAAAAAGCGCCACGGCCACCACCAGCAATCCCAGTACAATGACAATTGGATCCATCGCTCGGTTCCTTTTCCTCCGCTTGGCCAAGCGGAACGCGGGTCAGTCCTCCCGCATGGTATCGGGATCGATGCCCACTTTTTGGCACCAGTCCCGATAGGCTATCGGAGATATCTCCGACGGCTTGATCTCACTGCGCCCACCCCAGAACACGTTCGTGTAACTGACCGGGATACCCATACTCTCGAGGTGTTGGTCGATTGCGGCCTTGTGCTCCAGCACCAACTCCTTGTCGGTGCCGTGGGCAACGCCCATGACGTTCACGTTGTGAAAGTCCGGGCCGCCCTCACGCCAGTAGGCGTGTGTCATGATATCGTGACGCCCCACCTCGCCGCCAGCCTCTATCTCGCGCCCCGCCGGCACCGCCCAGTGGAACAGTGCATTGAACTTGGTCACGCGCTTGCCTGACGAGTGCCGTTTGACATGCTCCAAAAACGTGGAAAAACGACCGACCACCCGGCGCTTGTCGAGAACCTTGGCGATGCGGAAAAACTCCTCCAGCGACACTCCGGCCTCGGCCGCTCTCGCGGTCCAGATGTCCTCGATGATTTCCTCCGGCTCGAACTCCCGCTTCACGGCGGTCATCACCCGCCACTCGAGTTCGTTGAGATCCGCGATCGCCACCTCCATCGCCTCCGCCGGTTGATCCGCCCGGCTGCCCGGCGGCATCCCGCGACGGCGCACATGCCCCACGCCCAGCGCAAACAAGCGTTTGGCCGGCATCAGGCGAAAATGATCGCCCCCAATTTTGTTCAACAGCCACTCGCCATGTTTTTTCATCGAGTAACCCTGCGGCACTTTGAGCGTTGTCCAAAGTTTGTAGTTCGATCCCGCCGAGACCGTATCCGTTGTCCGCGTCACGACGTGCCCGGAAAAGGGATCCTCCTCGAACAGGTAGTTGAACGCCGCATCCATCCGCTTCGTCGGCACCTTCCACGCGACCAGCGCGCCCTTGGCCAGATTGGTGGCCAGCAGGGTCTGGCGCACGCGCCGGATCGCACCGGCCCGGAGCATCGCGCGGATGCGCTCGATCACCACCGGCGCCTCGACACCCGACTGCCGCACGATCTCGCCAATCGGGTCCTCCTGAAATCCCTGAAGCTGATCCTCCGACACCGCCAGAATCCTGGCATTGATCGGATCATTGAAATCGATAGGTATTTGCCCCTCATTCATTCGGCGGCGAAGTATCCGGCAACGACTCCACTTGGCCAAGCGCATTCCGGATTGATTTATATTGCGCGAACCCCAACCATCCGCAGCGCGTTCATGAAGATCAGCAAAATCAGCGTTTATCAGGTTGGCCTTCCACTCCACGAAGGCAGCTACAACTGGTCCGGCGGCAAATCCGTGCAGGTGTTCGACAGCACCGTCGTGCGGATCGAGACCGACGAGGGCATCACCGGCCACGGCGAGGTCTGCCCGCTTGGCCCGGTCTATCTGCCGGCCTACGCCGAGGGCGCCCGCGCCGGCATCGAAGTGCTCGCCCCGGCGCTGATCGGCGAGGACCCCACGCAGTTGGCCAAGCTCAACCGCTACATGGACGCCACGCTCAAGGGGCATCCGTATGTGAAATCCGCCCTCGACATGGCCTGCTGGGACATCCTTGGCCAAGCGACCGGCCAGCCAGTTTGCAACCTGCTCGGCGGCCGCTACGGCGAAGAGTTCCTGCTCTACCGCGCCATCTCGCAGGAAGCCCCCGAGGCCATGGCCGGCAAAGTCGCCGGTTACCGGGCGGAGGGATACCGAAAATTTCAGCTCAAAGTCGGTGGCGATCCGGAGACGGACATCGAGCGCATTCGCGCCGTCTCCGCCGAGTTGCAGCGCGGCGACGTCCTCGTAGCCGACGCCAACACCGGCTGGCTCATGCATCAGGCCGCTCGCGTCGTCCGTGCAGTCAGGGACGTCGACGTCTACATTGAGCAACCGTGCGAGACGTTCGAGGAGTGTTACTCCATCCGCAAGCTGACCGATCATCCGTTAGTGCTCGACGAAAACATCGACGGCCTGCCGATCCTGCTCCGAGCAAACAGCAAGCAGGCAATGGACGTCGTAAACATCAAGATCAGCAAGTTTGGCGGACTGACCAAGGCACGGCAGGCGCGTGACCTCTGCGTGTCACTCGGCATCGCGATGACCATCGAGGATAGCTGGGGCGGCGACATCATTACTGCGGCCATTTCCCACCTCGCCCACAGCACGCCGTCCGAATTGCTGTTTTCGTCGACCGACTTCAACAGCTACGTCACCGTCTCCATCGCAGACGGAGCGCCGCAACGTCAGAACGGAAAA
The DNA here is from genome assembly GCA_002453165.1 of Verrucomicrobia bacterium UBA6775. Taxonomy (GTDB): domain Bacteria; phylum Verrucomicrobiota; class Verrucomicrobiia; order Limisphaerales; family UBA1096; genus UBA1096. Next base: position 2,329 of record DKGH01000183.1, on the reverse strand, counting down.
CTGACCGCGTCCACCGCCCCCGGCCTCGGCATCAAGCCAAAAATGGACGCGCTCGGCGACGCGGTGTTCGTGACAGAATAACGGAAATCAATCCTTCAGCCGGCCGGTGACCCAGAGCAGGCCACGGGCGACCATCTTTTGGAAAACCGGATCGCCGAATGTGGCGTCCGAGTGCCCGTAAGTTGTACCAAACACCTTTGCCTTGCCGTACTGGTTCGTCCAAGCCACGGCGTGATCCTTGCCATCGCGCTCACTTTTTGAGGTCGCCAGCGGCTTGGCCGTCGGCCAGACCTTGTCAACAATGTACAACTCATCCTTCGGTGTCACCCAGTTGTCCGGCATGCCCTTCAGGATCGGGTGCTTCGGGGCGACCTTCTTCACCGGGTACCGACTCTGGTGATCGTGCCGGCGACTCGTCACTCCGAGGAACTTTCGCCACTCATCAATCTTCGCCGCGCGATAAGTGTGCATCGCGCAATGGATCACCACCGACGGCATACCGGCCTTATGAACCTTGGTGATCTTGCGGATGTACGCCTCGTCGGCCGTGCTCGCGAAGCATTCGTTATGCACAACGACATCGAAGTCCTTGGCCCAGTTTGGATTATCGTAAAGCGCGATCTGCGCCCGTGTGCCGGTGCCACCCTCGTTGACCACCTTCCAATCCACCTTGGCCTCCTTCGCCACACCGGCGATAAGCGCCTTGGATTGGTACTTGTAGTTATGGCAACAACCGCCGGTCACGAGCAGCGCCCGGATCGATTTCGATTTTTCCTCCGCCTGTGCAGACGAGACAAAAAAACCAAGTGCCGCGACAAAAAGAAAACGAAGCGAAATACGCATGGTCATGAGCCCAGCCTAGAGCCACCCCTCCCCGCCGTCAACGCCCCCTCGCTTGGCCAAGTGAGCAATCATTTTACTGACCGCGAACTGCACGAAGACGATCCGTGAAAATCCGTGGCATCTGTGTCTCGGCTTTAGGACGTCTGGGACAGCCATCCCTACCCTGCGCTTGGCCAAGGGCGGTTGTTACGCTAGTTCCAGTGCGTTTACCACGGCGTCGCCGACTTGGGTTGTGTTGGCGGTGCCGCCCATGTCGGGGGTCAGTGCCGTGCCTCGCTCAACTACCGACAGCACGGCCTTTCGAATCGCCGCCGCCGCTGCCGCTTGGCCAAGGTGCTCCAGCATCATCGCCGCTGAAAGGATTGCCGCCAGCGGATTGGCCAAGCCTTTGCCCACGATGTCCGGCGCACTACCGTGCACCGGCTCAAACATCGACGGATGGTCGCCCTCGGGATTGATGTTGCCGCTGGCCGCCAAGCCGATGCTCCCCGTGATGATGGCCGCCAGATCGGAGAGGATGTCGCCGAACAAATTGCTGGCCACTACCACATCGAACGATTCCGGCCGGCGCACAAACTCCATCGCAGCGGCATCGACGAGCAGCGATTGGGTCGAAAGTTCAGGGTACTCCGCCGACACCCGTTCAAATGCCCGATCCCATACCACCATCCCGTAACCCTGTGCGTTGGACTTCGTGATGGAGGTCACCGGCTTTTTACTGCCGCGACTGTGTGCCAACTCGAAGGCGTAGCGGATCACCCGTTCACAGCCGTGTCGGGTGAACACACCGGCCTGCACTCCCATTTCGCTCGACTGATTTTCGAACTGAATGCCGCCTACGTTGGCGTACTCACCCTCGGTGTTTTCGCGGACAAGCGTGATGTCGATCTCTCCCGGCTTTGCCTTTTTGAGCGGGGAATCCATCCCTGAAAAAAGCGTGTTGGGCCGCAGGCAGACGTACTGGTCAAACCGCCGCCGAATCGGCAGCAGCAACTCGTTAAGCGTGACGTGGTCGTGAATCTCCGGATGCCCCACTGCGCCAAGAAAAATCGCATCAAACCCGGCCAACGTCTCGAGCGCATCGGCCGGCATCATTGCGCCGTGCTCAAGATAGTAATCCGATCCCCAGGGAAACTCGGTGAACTCAAGGCCAAGCGCGGCTCGGTCGTCCACCGCACGCAACAACTTCAGCCCCTCCTCCACGACCTCGACTCCGATCCCGTCCCCGCGGATCACCGCGATACTAAAGTTGCGATCGCTCAATTTTTCTTCGGTTTTTTTGGTGCATTTCGCCGGGCGTTTCCAACGAGTTGTGGCCCGTTGTCCGGTGGCATGGACTTGTGCCAGGCGATGCAGGCCTTGGTCAACCGAACCACGAGCTTGGGGTGGTTCGCTGCAACATTGTTCTTTTCACCAACATCACTTGCCATGTCGAATAGCTCAGGCTCGGAGCCGTCGTATTCGCAGAGGAATTTCCATTTGCCAT
>DKGH01000147.1 GCA_002453165.1 Verrucomicrobia bacterium UBA6775 | reverse complement strand
ACTCGTGGTGGAATTGGTAGACACGCAACCTTGAGGTGGTTGTGCCCCTAAAGGCGTGAAGGTTCGACTCCTTTCGCTCGTACCATCTTCAAGCAACCCCCTACATCCCTTTCGATGTCATCACGGCCTTGGCCTCACGGACAATTCATTGTGGCTGTGGGTTGATCACTTGAAAGGCGTATAGTCGGGCGTTTTTCAGGTGGAACCGCAGTTGAATGATTTCGCCTTTTGCCGAACCCAAGTCGCGGTCGTCTTCCCAGCGCGGTTCCCAGCGCAGGGCGTCCAATTTGTCCGACTCGGCGGTGTGGGTGATCCGGCCGGTTTTGTCGAGCACCTCCACATGAATGCTGTCGCCCTGCCCGTTGACCTGTAGTCGGCTGCCCTCGAGCCTGAAGGGCTTGGTCAAAATCGTCCCGGGCTCCGCCCCTGTAGCCGTGAGGCTGATGAAGCGGTCTCGCTTGAGGGTGGCCAGGCCGATGCCGTGCGGGCCGCGGTCGGGGATACCGTGGCGTTCGCGAAAACCGTTGTAGTACACCCAGTGACGATCGTTGTGGGTGACGATTTGTGAGGCGGGAAAAATCATGTCCTTGTCGAAGCTGCCGTCCGGACCACGGGGGACGAACGGCTTTTCGGCGTACACCCAGGTGAGGTCCCACATGGCGTTGCCGCGGGTGGTGCCGATGTAAAAGTTCACAATGTCGTGCTCATGTCGCTTGTGGTGGTTCGGTCGACGATCATAGGGCGCGCCCGGCTTGGGGATGTTTTCGTAGACTGACATCAGGGCGAAGTGCACGCCTTCATGAATCCAGTCGGTCAACGCGTAAATCTGCCGGCGATAGATTTCATCCTCCGCCCCCTTGCCAAATTTCCATTCGCGCACGGTGCGCCAGTTTCGCGGGTTGGCCTTGATGTCCGGGTTGACCATGTCGCGCGTGCCGCGCACCTCCAGCCCGTCGGCCGGCCGCGCAAAGTCGGTGCGCGTGAACATCCGGTACACCTTCGCCTCGGCGTCCCACACGATCTGGTTGTAGGTGTCCGCCGCGCGATGCGTCACCGGTTTGCCGTCGTTGTAGGCGTTCCAGTGGATGCCATCGGCGGAGTAGCCCAGTACGGCCGCGTGCGGGCGCAGGTAGGCGTAGCAGATTTTGTAGCGATGCGCCGGATCCGTCTCATTCGGGTCAATGTAAAACGAGGCGGTGTTGTGATGCGCGGGATCGAGTCCCTTGAGCAGCGATATTTTATCGAAGTGCAGACCATCCGCCGACTCAGCGTAGCCGTATGGGTTGCCACGGTACCACAATTTGAACTTCCCCTCGTCGTGCAGCACCGTGCCGTAAAAGTACCCCTCGAAGACCGGCTTCCCGCCGTTTTGCTTCTCCACCCTGCCCAACTCCCGCGTCACCCCGCTTTTCTCGGCCACCACCCAGTCGTCCACCAGAAGTTGCTTGCGAAGTCCCACGCTCACCGGTTCCGCAGTCATGCCGGGGGTGCTCAACAAAAATAAATGGGACAACAATCCAGCAACCCAAGCCCTTTGATTCGGGGAATATTTCATGCCTTCGCCGGATTCTGCGCCCCCCGCCGCGCGACGCAAGTCAAAGTCCAGCCAAGCGCTTAGCCAAGCGCCCATCGCTCCCGGCGCTTGGCCAAGCGGAACAAATTCCTTTCGTTGCAGGCGGCGTTTGGCGACAACTGCGGGACGACATGAGGTTTTTTCCAATTCTCGCGGCAGCACTCCTGCTGCTCGGCTGGCCAAGCGCTTGGCCGGCGCCGATCATTTCCGAGTTCATGACGGTAAATCGATCGACAATGGTGGACGACGATGACGACCGCTCCGACTGGATTGAGTTGTTCAACCCAAGCGGCACTTCGGTGAACCTCAAGGGCTGGGCGCTGACGGATGATCCCACCCAACAAACCAAGTGGACGTTTCCGAATGTGACGCTCGGCTCGCGAGAGTACCGCGTGGTGTTTGCCTCCGGCAAAAATCGCAAGATCTTAAACGCGCCGTTGCACACGGATTTCCGGCTCAGCCGCGAGGCCGGCTACCTCGCCCTGCTGGATGCGGGCGGGAAGGTCGCGTATGAGTTCGCGCCGAAGTACCCAGAGCAGTTCGATGACGTTTCGTTCGGCAAGGGCAACACGAAGCGCAACGAGGTGATCCTGCTCCGCGAAAAATCCGCCGCACGCGCGCTGGTGCCGAAGACCAGCACGGCAGGCAAGGGCTGGAAGGAGCTGGACTTCGACGACAGCAGTTGGAAGAAAGGCAAGACCGCGGTCGGGTACGACTACGGCAGCCGCATCGGGTTGAGTGTCTCCGAGATGCGCAACAGCACGGAATCGGTGTACATCCGCGTGCCGTTTACGGTGACGGACCTGTCGCAGATCGAGGAGGTGGTGTTGCGTCTGAAATACGAGGACGGCTTCACTGCGTTCATCAACGGCAAAAAGATCGCAAGCGACAACGCGCCCTCGTCGCTCAACTGGAAGTCCGGTGCCCCGCAAAACCGGCCGGACTCCATTGCGACCACCCCGGTGGAATTCGGCATCGCCGGGTTCGCGGATGTGCTGAAGACGGGCGACAACATCCTCGCCATTCAGGGGCTGAACAACAAGGTCACCAGCTCCGACCTGTTGATCCATCCGGAGATTGTCGCGTACAAAAAGACCGAAGTGAAGGAGTCGTTCGGATTCATGTTCCAGCCCTCGCCGGGCGAACGCAACAACGACACCGTGACCGGCGTGGAGGCGGAGGTGGTGTTCAAGCAGCCAAGCCAGGTGTTCCAGACCTCGCTGGAAATCGAACTGGCCAAGCCGGAGACAGCCAGTGCCGAGTCGCAAATCCACTACACAACCGACGGCTCGGTGCCGGACGGAGCATCGACAGTTTACACGGACAAGCTTAACCTCAGCAACACGACCTCGATCAAGGCGCGGCTCGTGCATCCCGACGGCAGCATGGGGCCGGTCGATAGCGCGACGTATTTCGAGACCCAGCGCAGCCTGAACAACGCCTCGTCCAACCTGCCGTACATCGTGCTGGAAAATTACGGCGGCGGCCGCCCGCCCTCGGGCGCCTACCAGATGGCGTCTATGGCCATCATCGAGCCTAGTAATGGCCGCAGCCGGTTTGGGAACGAGATCGCCGTGGCCAGCCAGGTTGGCATCAAGACGCGCGGCTCGAGCACGGGCGGACGATCCAAGGCATCGCTCTCGCTCGAATTGCATGACGAGTTTGGCGATGACAAAAACCTGTCTCTGATTGGCATGCCCAGCGAATCGGACTGGGTACTTTGGGGACCGTACAATTTCGACCTCTCGCTGATGCACAATCCGTTTATTTTCGAGTTAAGCCGCCAGATTGGCAGATATGCACCGCGCACAAGATTCGTCGAGGTGTACCTGAATACCAACGGCGGGGCACTCTCCTCTGGTGACTATTTTGGCGTGTACGCATTGATGGAAAAAATAGATCGCGATGCCGACCGGGTTGATGTCGAGAAATTGTTCTCAGAACACAAAGCCATACCGGAGGTGTCGGGAGGGTACATTCTTAAGATCGACCGAGCGGACCCGGGCGACTCTGGCTTTAGCGCTGCGGGGCAGAACATCAAGTACGTTTATCCGAAGGAGGAAAAAATGGAATCCAGCGCCTACGACCCTCACGAAAAAGCTCTTCGCAAATACCTCAATGATATGGGTACTGCTCTTAATGCCAATTATTACCGCGATCCGGTTCGAGGCTATGCTAAGTATATCGATGTGGAGGCAGCTATAGACCATCATCTACTAAATGTCGTCGCTTTCAATGTAGATGCACTTCGGCTCAGTTGCTATATGCATATTCCTAGAGGCGGAAAGCTTACTTTCGGCCCTATCTGGGACTTTGATCGAGCTCTCGGTTCAACAGACGGAAGAGACAAGAACCCCAAGACATGGCGATCTACTTCTGGAGATCGAGGTACTGATTTTTTCAACTACCCTTGGTGGAACCGCATGTTTAAGGATATAGATTTCTTCCAGAAATACATCGACCGTTTTCAGTCTCTACGCCAAGCACAATTTAGTGTAGACAACATCAACGCCATCATAGACCGAATGGCCGGCGAGCTGTTTGAAGCCCAAAAGCGAAATCTCTCCCGTTGGAACCAACGTCCAAGGAGCCAATATGGTGGCACTTACGAGGGCGAGATCCGGCACATGCAGACTTGGCTAGGGGATCGCATCGAATTCATGGAATCGCAGTTCGTTGACCCGCCGAATTCAAATATCCTGCCGGGATACATTCCACCCGGGACGGTCGTTACTCTAAAGTCATCCGAGGGCGGCAAAATCTACTACACATTAGACGGCACAGACCCTCGCAAATCTAGGGGCGGTGTGGCAGACAATGCTCTACCATACAATTCGCCGATCGTGATTAACGAGAGTAAACTTTTGACCGCCCGAGTTTACAAGTCGAACCATCGCGCCCGAACCGGTTCAAATAACCCGCCGCTAACCAGCAAATGGTCTGGGCCGATCACGCATTTTTATTCCATCGCACCTCCCCCAGCTGAAGGTGAACTGGTTTTCTCCGAAATCCACTATCACCCGCTCGACCCCGCGCCCGGCGAACTCGCAGTGGACTCCACCTTTCGCTCGTCCGACTTTGAATTTGTCGAGCTGCTTAACAACAGCGAGAAGGCGCTCAATCTCTCCGGCCTGGCGGTCAGCGGCGAGGTCAGGTTTTCCTTCCTCGACGGCACCGCCCAGATTCTCGAGCCGGGCAAACGCTTCATGATCGTCCGCAACGCCCAGGCGTTCGCCGTGCGTTACGGCAGCGAAATACCGGTGATCGGCGAGTATCAGGGCAAGCTGAGCAACGGCGGCGGCCCGCTTGAACTGTCCACTCAGCGTGGCAAGAGTATTCTCAAGCTGAACTACCTCGACGACTGGTTCCCGACGACCGACGGACAGGGCTTTTCACTGGTGGCCAAGGATGGTGCGACACAGGACGAAAAACTAGGCAAAGCCGGCTGGCGGCCAAGTTGGAATCCGAACGGCTCACCCGGCCAGGCGGACGAGCGCACCGAGGTCTTCTTCAAAGCGATTCAGGTCGGGCCAAGCGGGGTGATCCTTTCGATAGAACTGCCCAAGGACACCGGCGTTGAGGTGCAGTCCATCGACACACTCGAGCAAGCGCTTGGCCAAGCGCAATGGAAATCGTTCAAAGTCATCGCGCCTTCAGGCCAAGCGCAATCCCTGAAGATTTTTGACCGCAACCCCGGCGCGGCACAGCGCTTTTATCGGCTAAAAATCCAGCCTGGCGACTAGGCGTCACTCCTCTTCCTTGGGTGGCAGAAACCGAAATACCTCGCTCTCCAACCGGCCCTCGATGGCGTCGCCCATCTCGGTGCCAAAGCGGTTGATCACCACACGGCCACCGAAGTTACCGGCCGGCTCGTGCGAGCCATCGACAAAGACATTGCCCTGAGCCGGGCTTGCGAAGATGTCGAGCCGGTAGGGCACGGACTCCCCCTCGTCGATGCGCCGTTGCGGAAAATGAATCTCGATCGCCTTGGGCTCGCCCTCCGGCGCAGCGTCACGAGTCAATCTCAGTGTGACCGATCGACGTCCGTTTCTTCGGATGCCAAACGTCGATTTATCAAAGTCGATTTTTTTGCCGCCCCATTTCAGTTCCAACCTGCTGGTGCCATTCACCTCGATAAAACCGAAAGAGTTTTCTTCAGCATCGCTCAGCTTCAACGCAAAGGTGCCTTTGGCATCCGCCACCTTGACCAAGTCACTCATCAACGGTCGCTGCGCCAGCGTCCACTCGGGAGTCTTGCCGCCTTCGAATTCGCTCGTCACTTCCTCGCGCCGGTTCCGAATGAATTTCTTGAATGCTTCGGTTTTACCTTTAACCCATGAATTGTTGTCCACACGATGCGGCTCGATCAGCTCCTGCAATTCATCGATCTGCGCAAGCAGCTCTTTTTCGTTCCATGCCTTTTTCAACAGCAATCGCATGGCGTCGAAATATTTTTTTCGACCCTCCGGGTGTTGATACAGCCGACGCGGAATGGCGGAGTCGGCCTTGACCGACTTCGGCGGGTCAAATGATCGATCCCAAAACATGTTCCGGTCGGTGGCCAATTGGTCCACTCCCCACGGCAGGAAGTGCAGCCGGTCTGACTTGGTGTCAAAATAGACAAAATAATTGTTCCGGTTGCTGACATAGCCGTCCCAATGCCCAGCCAACACCTCCATCGCCCAAAACTTGTAAAACCGATCCATGTCCACGTATCGGCCCAGTTCCTTTAGCAATTTTTCGTCACCGGACTTCAGGGCAACGGCGACCTTGCGAAGAACCTTGTCCGCCTTATCGGAGCCGAACTTGCGCTCGAAACGAACCAGCACAGGCAGCCGAAAATCACAAACCGTGCCCTCGTACAGCGTGCCCTTGGCACTGTCGAACGCACGCCGAAACAGATGTTTGTCAAGCGACTCCACATTGGAATAAATCCCGAGCGACTTACCGTTGACCGTGACGTGCGCCAGATTGCAGTACGACGCCTGCAACCCTGCGTCGCGGAATAGCTGGTAACCAATCAACTGGTGCACCCGCGATCCGTCCTGCCGATTGTTGTTCAGCGTGAGCGTATCGACCCCGGCGAACATTTTCTTTTTGTCGTAACGGTCGATCTGGATTTTTAACGACGGCCGGTTCGCATCCAGCGACCCCACGAAGCCCTTTTTCCGGATCGCCACCTTGCCGACCTTCGTGCCGTCGATCGTCAACTGCGCCGGCACGTAGTCGAACGGTTTCTCCTGATCGGTCGGCGGGATGTCCGTGCGCAGTGTCTTCACCAGCAGGCGGTGCTGCTTGCGCATCCGATCCCAGTCATCCGGCTTCACCTTGAGTTCGACCTGGATGAGCCGAGTCGGGTCGAAGAATTTCTTGAAGCCGTACGGCGCGAGATCCTTGGCCATTGCCGCGCCGGCGAACAACAGGCCGGATAGCATGAGGGCTGACAAGCGGGTCATGTAGTGTGGTTGAAGGTTGGATTATTTTTTGAACTTCAGGCCGAGCTTGAGCAGCTTGGGCCAGATGACCGCGCGGCAGTACGGCGCGTTCGAGTTCAGGTTGAAATAGTTTTGGTGATACTCCTCCGCCTTGTAGAACGTCGCCGCTTTGGTGATCTCGGTCACGATCGGTCGGCGAAATTCACCGGAGGCATTGGCTGCCTTTTTTGATTTCACCGCCACGGCCTTGTCGGTCTCGTTGTGGAAAAAAATCGCCGAGCGATACTGGGTGCCGATATCGGCGCCCTGCCGGTTGAGCGTGGTTGGGTCGTGCGCCTTCCAGAAAACAGCGAGTACTTTTTCCAGTGAAATCTTGGCCGGATCGTACTCCACCTTGACCACCTCGGCGTGGCCAGTGCGGCCGGTGCAGATCTGCTCGTAGGTCGGGTTCGGGATCTTGCCGCCCATGTAGCCGGAGGTCACCTTCGTGATGCCGTCGATCCGTTGATACACCGCCTCCACGCACCAGAAACAACCGGCGCCCAGCGTGACCACCCCGGTTTTTTTTGTCTTGGTCGTAGGTTCAAATGACTTCGTTTCGCTCACTGCTGGTTTGTTTTTCTTTGCGGGCTTGGCTTTGGGCTTGGACGACTCAGCGGCAAAACCGGTGCTGACAAAACAAAATGTTGCCAGCAGACAAAAGGCGTTTCGGATGGTCTTCATGACTGATCAATTTACTTCGCCACGGAGGCTAATCACTCGCTTGGCCAAGCGGAAGGCAAAAACTACGGTGTCACCGTCCGGTAAAACCGCGTGCCTCCGGCCGGCGCCGCTGGGACGCTGACTTCCACCGGCTTGGCCAAGCCCTCGACCAGCCTGAACACCTTCCACTCGTTCAGGTCGGTCGACTGCTCGATGCGATAAAGCTGACCTTCCTGCCCGGCGATCAACAGCACCGGGGCGCCGCCCTTGGTCAGGCGCGAGGTGAGCGCAGGCGGTTTTGGCGGTAGCGGCAGCAAACCCGATTCGAGGATCAGCCCTGCCCGCGCGGCGATGACAAAGCGCCGGTCGCCAAACGCCACCCCGCCAAGCGTCGTCTCCGTGCCGGAGCTGCGCCGCATCCACGACTTTCCATCGAACGACGTCAACAGCGTCCCGTTGCCCCCCACCGCCATGAACATCCCGCCACCGAACGTGACGTCGTTGAGCCAATCCTTTGTGCCGGACTTCGCGGTCGACCACTGCCGACCATTACTCGAGTAAAGAATCGTTCCCTTGAAGCCAACCGCCACGTACCGCCCGTTGCCGAAAGTCACGCTCTCCAGCCCACTGGTGGTCGGCGAGTTACGCTCCGTCCAGTCGTTGCCGTTTGCCGAGGTGACGATCGTGCCCCTGATGCCAACCGCCACGTACAGGCCATCCCCGTGCGTGATGTGTTTCAGCCAGTTTTTCGTGGCGCTCTCGTGAAATGCCCACGCCGCACCATCCTCCGAAAGACCCACTTTGCCGCCCTTACCCACGGTCACGAACCGTTCCCCATCGTGGATGACGTCCTCCATGTTCACGAAGTCCACGCCCTTGGCCAGGCGCCAGGCGCCGCCGTCCTCCGAGAGTGCCACCGTCCCGAGCCAGCCGACCGCCACGCGTGTCCCCTGGCCAAGCGCTCCGCCGAACAGCCGCTGCCGGGTGCCGATGTCGCCCGCCTTGACCCAGTTCGATTCGCCCGCAGCGCGGCCCACCAGCGTGCCGCCGTCTCCGCCCACGAGAAACCCGCCGTCTCCGAACGTCGCAAACGAAAGGTTGCCGGTGTCCGGCAGCGTGTTCGCCGTCCAACTGTTGATCGGGTCGTCGCTGCCCTCGACCGCGATGTTCACGGTCGTGGCCTCCGTGCCGCCCAACCCGTCCACCGCAGTGCAGGTCACCTCAAACGCCGAGCCTGCCCCGAGGAAATACGTGTGCGAGACGGTTTTGCCGTAGGCCGGTTCGCTGCCGTCGCCAAATTCCCAGATGTAAAACAGCTCGTCACCGTCGCTGTCACTCCCCCCAGCCGTGAGCGTGAACGCCTCACCGACCGCCACCAAGTCGGGTGGATTGGCGACCTCAACGCTCGGCGCCCGGTTACCGTTTGACGATCCGAAAACCACGCGCAAGTCCGCCCAGAGGGACTTGCCTTCGCCGCCCTTCGCCACCGGCGTCACCGAGACCCGGCGGCTGCCATCGTAAAACGTCTCGCCGACCCTCAGCGAGTGGTCGCTTGGCTGTTTTCGATCCACCTCCACGCGCGTGGCCGGCGTCATGTCCAACAGCAACGCACCGTCGCCGCTCATCCAGTTGCCGGACTTCAAGCCCCAGCGCAGCATGATCTCGTTGTCGACCGACCATTGCCGCACCGACACCCAGTAGTCGCGTCCGGAGTTTTTGCGAATCTTGAGCGCGCGCACGCCGTCGCCCGCCTCGCGGTGATCGTGTGCCTTAACGCGGTACGTGCCAGTTCGTGACACCGACTTCACGTCCGTGTCCGGAATCCACGAGAGGTAGTTTTTGAAGTAAATATTGAAGTGCCCGTACGGCGAGTAGTTGCCCATGTTGTCGTACGGGTCACCGTACTCGTCGTGTTCGCCCGGGCCGATCGGGTCGTCGTCCTGCGACGGGACCCACGCGTTGGCGTGGTACAGGCCAAGATTGTGCCCCAGCTCGTGCTGGATCGTGTCGTTGCTGAACCCGCCGTTGATCCAGAGGCCGGTGTTGTTCACGTACGCCCGGCCGGCCCAGCCCTCGAAGATCGTCGTGAACGCCACGATGTAAAAATCGTAGTCACGGTAATTGTACTTCGCGTCAAATTTGCGGGCGGCGTCCCGCGCCGACACCAGCAGGTCGTATCGCCGCTCCTCCGGGTCGGCCTGATACCACTCAACCGGCTCCGGCATCCGCATCGCCCCCGGCACGATCGTCGTCTCGATCGAAAGTTTGCCGTACGAGTTATCCTGCAAAAATTCGTCGGTGCGATCCATCTCAAATTTCGCCGCCTTGTCATTGAGCGGATTGCCTTCGCGATCCGAGAAATCTACCCGGATAAAAAGCACAGACTTTTTGCCGCTCGTCCACGCTTTCGACGGCTTCTGCTTGGCCACCGATCGCTGCACCGCCGGGCCGGGCACCTGCTCTGCGGTGATCAGGCGTTCCTGCCAGGCCGCGGCCGCGGCCGCACTCGGAAACGCCCTCAACTCCCCGGCCAACGACATCACTACTTCGTTCGCCCCATGGCCAAGCGCGGTTTTCTCCCGGGCCGAAAGCTCGCGTGCCGGCTCATCCGCCACCGCCATCTGGTCCCCCAGCACGATGCCGTGCACCGGCAGATTTTCCTTCGAGCCAAGGTGCGCACGACGCCCGTGCCAGCGCGGTGTCAACACCCGGCCGTCGAGCATCAAGCGCAGTTCCACCTTGCAGAATCGATGCCCCGCTCCGCCGCAGGCCACCGTCACGTCGTAACGGGCCAGGCCCTCGGCATGCTGCTCCACGTGTTGCGCGACCGACTCCGGCAGCCTGACCAGACGCGGAACCGCCCGGCGCAAAGCCATTGCCGGCTGGGTGACGATCAACCGCAGCATCGCCGGCTGACGCCGCTTGGCCAAGCGCTCACCCTCCGCCACCAGCCCCGGCTGCTCGGCGGCCGATGCCGCCTCGTAGCGTCCCAGCCAGGCATCAAACTCACCCAGCGGATCGGCAGCGACTCCCGCCCCTGTGCCAGCCATTAAACCAAGTGCGACGGCTATGCATCGCGAAACGTGCCGATGAAAAATCAGTTTAAAAAACATGGATCGGATCAGGCTCAGTTTACCACGGGCAACGTAGCAAACGGCAAAAAAAACGTCACACAATTTCCCCTTGGCCGGCGCTTGGCTTGACTGCGCTTGGCCAAGCGCTACCGTTTCCGCGCCGAAAATGAGCGACACAATCTATCCACGAAGCCCGTACGAGACGATGGACGGCTGGGTGCACCTGCCCCGCCTCGTCGACAAGATCCGCCTGCACGAAGCCGGCCAACTCCACGAGGATTACCAGCCAAACTACCTGCACAAGGGGTTCGACCTCGCGTGGTTCGAGGCCAGCGGCATCGCCCCCGATAAACTCGTCGAGGTGGTCAAAAACTCCATCACCGATGGGCAGGTCAGCGATTGGGTGAAGGCCAACGTGAACAAAACCGATGCCGACAAGGAAGCCCTGAGCACCAGCCTCCTCAGTTACGGCACCGAGGGCGCACTGCTCGAACGGTTGATCCAGCGCAAAGCCGAGTCCGGCCTGCAGGATCGCGACGACATCCAGTGCATGTTCCAGTACATCGACGCCGACGAGGGACGCGGCTGACCCAGGCGTGAGGGCAGCATTCAAGGAATGGGCCGTCGTGATCGACGCGCTCGGGCGCGGTGAACAAATCATCATCCTCCGCAAGGGCGGCATCCACGAGGGACGCGGCGGCTTTCAGGTCGACCAGCCGGAGTTTTGGCTCTTCCCCACCCTGTTCCATCAACAGGGCGACTCCGTCACCGCCGGCGCAGCGGAACGCTTTCGCGGAATCGCCGACGAATTTCCGCCCGAGGACACCCTGCGGCTCGAGTACTTCGCCACCGTGGCCGACTGGCGCAAACTCGAAAACGAAGCGGCAGCTCTGCGCCTCGACGGCCAGCACATCTGGAAGGAGGACGTCGTCCGCGAACGATACTCGTGGGGCCGTGAGCAGGGCATTTTCGCCCTTGCTGTGCGCGTGCATCGCCTGCCACAGCCAGCCGATCTTCCCATACTCAAGGAATACGGCGGCTGCAAATCGTGGATCGACCTCGCTGAGGAACCTTCCATCGAAGGCGCCACCCCCGTCCTCGACAATGCCGCATTTGAAACCAAGCTCACCGTCTTCCGCAAAGCCCTCGACTAAAAACGGAGGGACGAGCCGGCGAGTCCGGATCAGGGGATCATTGTCACTGCACCAGCGACAGCGGAAATCAACAACAGCAGGAGGACCGCCCGGGGCTTGGCTAGGCCGGCCCGGACGAGGCGGTGGGAAAAATGGTTGTTGTCCCCGACCCAAACCGCTTGGCCAAGCCGGCGCCGGATGAGGATCACCGAGACGAGGTCGGCCAGCGGAACGAGAAGCACCAGCAGCGGCGTGGCAACGAGCCACTTGTGAGGGCTGGCCGCCGAGTAAAAGTCCGGAAGGATGGCCAACACAGCAAGAAGAAACCCGACGATATGGCTGCCGCCATCGCCCAGAAAAACGCCACCCTTCGGGAAGTTGAACGGCAAAAAACCGGCCAGCGCACCGGTAAACAAAAACGCCAGTGACGCCACGAGGTATTGTCCCTCGAGCCCGGCGTGCCACGCAAAAAACCAGCCGCCGATCAGGCCCAGCCCCGGGCAGAGGCCGTTCATGTTGTCCTGAAAGTTGACCGCATTGGTGACGGTGAGGATCCACAACACGGTGACGATGTAGCTGAAAACCGGGCTCTCGACGAAGAGCGTCACGCGGATGCCGCTCGCGGCGACCGCTAGCGCGATGAGAACTTGCCCGAGGAATTTCCATTTCGGGGAGAGGTCGCTTTTGTCGTCCAGGATGCCAAGCCCGAGCATGGCGAGCGCGCCGCCGAGGATCGCCACCAATTGCCAACCGCGCCGTGCGAGGCCATGGGAAACGGCATGTGCAAACGGTTCAGGCAGCGGGCCGAGCCACGTCCAGAGTCCGGCGGCGATGATCGGCAGCGCGAGGCCGGTCATCACAGCGAGGCCGCCGGCAAGGGGCACGGGGGTATCGTGAATCTTCCTGTGACCGGGCGCATCCATCAGGCCGATGTGAAGACACCAACGCCTCCAAAGCGGCAGCGAGGCAAATGAGATCACAATGCCGAAAAGAAAAGATAAAAGATATAAAACAATTGGAAACAAAATAAATAATCTATGAAGAAACTTAATTACTAAATTTTGATTTTCTGATGGCTTATGCAATAAAAAATCGACAAATTCATTATCTTAATTGAGGGTGCCCCTTTTAGATCAAACCTAAACATTCGGGCAAACAAATATGCGAAATGTAATTCTATTAGGAGCAATAAGTTTTTTAACTTCCTCACTTTACGCTCAAGAAGAGGCTGTTAAAATGGAAATCAGAGCAAAAGCTGGTTTACAATTTAGCATCGTCCGCTTTGAAGCCAAACCAAACCAAAAAATTCATCTAAACATTTTTAACGAAGATGAAATGGCGCATAATCTTGTATTTACTAAACCAGGACAAAGAGCAGCCGTCGCAAACGCTGCACTGAATCTTGGAGAAAAAGCAGAAGAAAAAAACTGGGTTCCTGATCTAGACTCTGTTTTGTGGAATACTCCCGTGCTTAAGCCCGGCGAAGGCCATGAATTAAAATTTCAAGCCCCAAAGGAAAAGGGAATCTATCCATATGTCTGTACATTTATTGGCCATGGTTTTGTGATGTATGGGGCAATGTATGTTGGCACTACTATGCCGGAATTGTCGACAGATCAGAACATTCCAGAATTAGCAAGAAATGGAAAAAACGCTTCTGATAGCTCCTCAAAAATATCCAAAGGAAAAATCGAAAATTTTAAGTTTACTGCTTACAAAGGGAGTTGGAACAAACTCCCAAATTTCTCAAAACTTAAAGCATTTAAAACGGGAGAATCAAATAATGGAATTGCGGATACTGGACTAGCTGGCTTGTCAGAAAACTTCGGCATAGTATTTGAAGGCGAAATAGTTATAGTTAAAAAAGGTAAATACAAATTCAAACTTGGTTCTGATGACGGCTCAAAACTTTACATTAACAACCAAGTCGTTGTAGACAACGATGGAGTGCATAGCATGCAGGTTAAAGAAGGTAGTATTTTACTTGAACCTGGTAAAGCCAAGCTACGCCTAGAATACTTTGAAAAAGGAGGGCAGGAGGAACTGGCTTTAGATATGACAGGTCCAGGCATTAATCGGCTTCAACTTGCCAAGCAAATAATAAAGCCTAAAAAACCTGCTTTCCCAACTGGAAATCCAATAGAGATTAATTCGGAGGCTAGAATTTATAGAAACTTTATTGAAGGAGCTAGTCCTCGCGGTATTGGCGTAGGTTATCCGCAGAAAGTAAATCTATGTTTCGATGCAAATACTATGCAGATAGCCATGATATGGCATGGAGCTTTTATGGATGGAGCCAAACATTGGAACGGAAGAGGGCAAGGATTCCAAAGGCCCTCTGGTCATTATCTTATCAATCTCAATCGTGATCAACCTTTTGCACAACTTAGTAATGAAAACGGCCCTTGGCCTAAAGCAGAAGGACGGGACACAAGAGCAAAAAACATCCGTTTTCGTGGATACTCTCTAATTGGCGAACAAAGGCATCCAGTATTTGGATATAAAATAGGAAAAAATTTAAATGTAACTGATTACATGGAACCTCAGGCAGGTTCTCTGCCCTCAATTATTCGTAATCTCCGTATACGCGGAACTGGTGAAATTTGGTATTTGGCCGCCTCAGGTAAATCAATATCAGAAGATAATGGTTATTATAATATAGACAATTCTATGCTACAGATAGGTTTTCCTGAATTAGATGATTTATCTCCTATAATCCGAGAAAATTCAGGTCGTGAAGAATTGTTGTTCAAACTCAAAATAGATGGACAATTAAGTTTAAAACAGCATTACAGATGGAATGTGAAACAAATTCTAAAAGAACATACCCACGAGAAAAAATAATTTATTTATATAAAAAATGAAATATTTATTAACTTATACTTTGTCTACGGTGCTAACGTGCATAAGCTTTACAAGTCTGAATGCTTCAGACCCGGTTGAATCCGACTACTACCAGATCGACCAGATTCCGATCCCCGATGGGGTCGTGCTCGAGACCAGCGGCATCGAGATGCTGCCCAACGGCAAACTCGCCGTCTGTGGCCGCCGCGGCAACGTCTACGTCCTCACCAACCCCTTCGGCAAACCGGAGGAGGTCAAGTGGACACTCTACGCCGAGGGCCTTCACGAGCCGCTAAACCTCGCCTACGATGACGGATGGCTCTACTGCACCCAACGCGGCGAGGTCACCCGCATGCGGGATACCAACGACGACGACCGCGCCGACATCTTCGAGACTGTCAACGACGGCTGGGGCATCACCGGTGACTACCACGAGTACGCCTTCGGCACCCGGCGCGATCCCGATGGCAACATGTGGGTTGTGCTTTGCCTCACCGGCTCGTTCTCCAGCCAGATCGACTACCGCGGCTGGTGCGTGCGCATCTCCAAGGAGGGCGAATTGATCCCGACCGCCAGCGGCATCCGCTCACCGGGTGGCATCGGCCTGAATCATCTGGGCGAAGCCTTTTACGCCGACAACCAAGGTCCGTGGAACGGCTCCAGCTCGCTCAAGCACATCCCGGTCGGCTCGTTTCAGGGCCATCCCGGAGGCTGGCGGTGGTTCGATCTCGATGCAGTGAAGAAAATCATGAAGCGCCCGGCCAACGAGCCGAAGTCCGACAGCCGTTACCCGGTCGAACGCGAGCGCGTGAAGGAACTTACCCCGCCTGCGCTGGTCTTCCCGCATGGCGTACTGGGCAATTCCACCAGCGGTTTCGCCTACGACAGCAACGGCAAATTCGGCCCGTTCAAAAACCAACTACTCGTCTGCGATCAGACTTTTTCCGTCGTCAACCGCGGCTTCCTCGAAAAGGTCAACGGCGTCTATCAGGGCGCAGCGTTCTCATTTCTCAAAGGCTTCGGCTCCGGCAACATCAGTGCGTACATGCACCCTGATGGCACGCTGTTCATCGGTGGCACCGACCGTGGCTGGGGGGCACGTGGCGGCAAACGTTTCGCACTCGACCGCGTCACATGGAAAGGCAAGGTGCCTTTCGAGATTCACGAGATGCGAGCCAAGTCGGACGGATTCGAGCTGACCTTCACCCACGAGATCGACGCCAAGACCGCCGGAGATCTTTCCTCCTACAGCATGAGCGCGTACACGTACATTTACCGCTCGCAGTACGGCAGCCCGGTGGTCGACAAGCTCACCCCGAAAGTGATCGGCGCGGAGGTCACCGGCCCGAAGTCGGTGCGAGTCACGGTGGACAAACTCACCAAGGGCCACGTCCACGAACTGCAGGCCAAGGGCGTCCGTTCGCTGGACGGAAAACCGATCCTGCACCCGATCGGGTACTACACCCTCAACGAAATCCCGCCGGCCGAGGTCAACTAAAGCATCTCCGAAAGGGAGGACTTGAACTTCCGATAACAGACCGCAAACAACACCGCGGTCGGGATCAGCGCGAATGTCGATGCGGCCATCTGCGCACCCTGCGATACGCTTTGGCTGACATCGTACAGCTTGGTCAGAGCCAGTGGCAGTGTTTTTTGCGATTCTGTGGTCAACATATACATAGGGACGAGATGCTCGTGCCAGGCGAGGATGAAGTGGATCATCCCGTAACTTAGCAGTGACGGCCAAACGAGCGGCAGTATCGTGAGAAACACACGTAACTCGGGCGCGCCGCACACCCGTGCCGCCTGTAGGTACTCCTCCGGTAGCTGGCGGAAAACTTGCGTGAAATAAATCACCCCAAGACCGGTGACCACTCCGGGCAGAATCACCCCGAACAGCGAGTCGCTCAGGCCAAGCGTGTTTGCCCACGAAAACAACGGCCAGGCAAAGAGTTGGCGGGGAATCAGGATCAACGCGATCGCCAATAAGAACAGCATGCGTTTTCCCCGGAACTGAAACCGCGCAAACGCATATCCAGCCATTGCCGATAGGGCGACCGCACCAAGCGCTTGGCCAAGCGACACCAGCAGCGAATTCCCGAATACGTCCCAAAACGGAACCCATTTGCCTACCAGCAAATCGCGTACGTTTTGCATGCTAAACTCGTTCGGGAAGAATGTGTCCGCAATCCCGCTCCAATACTCGGTGTCGAGCGGCTTCATCGGCCACAAACTAAGTGGTTGGTAAATTTCGCGGTTGGTCTTGAAGATGCCGAAAACCATCCACAAAAACGGGTATAACACCGCCAACAAAAACGGCAGCAGCAGAAGCGACGAAACGATCCGTCGAAGCAACCCCGATTGTGTCGGATTGGCTTGGCTCATGCGATTCGCCTCCGCAAAAATAAAAACGCCCCCATGACTGCCAGCATCACCGGCAACAGGCTGATGCTGATGGCCGACGCTGTGCCATACTCTAGGAACTGGGCTTTTTGATACACGTACGTGATGGTCAATAAACCGGCATCCGCCGTGCCACCGGAGCCACCCAGCAGCACGTACGCCCCGGAGAAAAGCGAGAAGCCATCCACCATAAGATAGACGGCCACGAACAACAAAACCGGCCGGAGCTGCGGCAGGGTAACATGCCAGAAATGATTCCAACGACTGCCAGTCGCCAGTCGGGCTGCCTCATAGTAGACCCGAGGGATGCCCTCCATCCCGGCGAGAATGAAAAAAGTCATGAAACCGGTCCAGCGCCACACCGTCTGCAGCACCAACCCAGCAAGGATGAAATCCTGATCCTTCAGCCAACTGATCGGCGCTTGGCCAAGCGGCAGGACGATTAGCTGGTTGAGCAGGCCGTACTTCCCGTGAAACACCATGAGGAACAACACCGCGAGCACCGAGGGCGGCGTTAGTGCCGGCAGTAACAACGCGAACGTCAGCACCGGCCGCAAGCGACGAAACGTCGATCGTAGCAGATGCGCCAACCAAAGCGAAAGCGGCACGATCACGACGATCGACGCCAGCGTGTAGACGAAGCTATTGCGGATGGCCTTGAAGAATCGTTCATCCTCGGCCAGTATAAGGTAGTGATTCAGCCCCACGTACTCCGCTTCACCAAAGCCATTGGCCTGAAGGCTCATTTTCACTCCGCCGACCAATGGCACGAGCCAGAAGAGAATCAGGAAAAAAAGAAACGGAAGCAGAAATAAAAACGGCGTCCAACCCACACCGGCGTTGGCCCTGAGTGCAGGCTGGGCGCTCTCTTGCATCGTGCTGCGGATCAGAATCCGGGCTCGGCGGCTTCGAGCATGGTCTTCATCTTGTCGACCACCTCGGCCGGCTTCAGCTCACCGTAAATGAGGGAGTTAAAAAACGTCTCCTGAAACAGGAAGATCGCCTTGGCGCGGTTCGGGTGGCCAACCACCTCCGGCACCTCGGGCGAGAGTTTGACGAGCAGTTCGCCAAACTTTTGGTTGCTGAAAAACTCGTTCGGCTGCAGCAGGCGCTCATCCTTCCACGCCGGCGTGTAGGCGGGGAAACTGTTCCCGTCGAGAAAACGGCGCGCGTTGGATTCCTTGTTGGTGATGACGAACTCGATGAATTTCCACGCCGCATCCGGCTGCTTGCTCCCTTTGTTGATCATCAACCCCTGCCCCGCGAAGGTGGAGGTGCGGCGGCTGAGCTTGCCGTTCGGCAGCTTCCACGCAGGCAACGGCATGGCGCCCCACTTGCCCTTCAGGTCAGGAGTGAACTGCTGGAGCATGTCGAGCCCGTACCAATCGGCACCGACCACCGTGAGCACTTCACCGAACTGCACTGCGCTGTTGAAAAAGAGCGGGTCAAAAATCGAGGCACGCTCCGGCACCATGCCGACGCCGGACTCCATCTGCTTGCGCATCCAGCCCAGCACCTCAATCGCCGCCTCGCGGTCAGGATAAACCGAGCCGTCCTTGCCAAACAAATCACTTCCGCGCTGTCGCAATAGGATGCCAAAGTAAGTCGGATCGAGTGCGATCATCGCCTTGCCGTGATCCTTTACCACCTTTTCGCCTGTGGAGACCAGTTTTTCCCAAGTCGTCAGCGACGCCGGGGCGATGTCCATCTCCTTGAACAGGTCGGTGCGGTAGTAGAGCACCATCGCGCTGAGCGACTGCGGCACGCCGTAGGTCTTGCCCTTATAGGCGAACAGACTCTGGCGGCTCTTGGCGATGTTTTTGTCGAGCTTGGCCTTTTTGATCCGATCACCCAGCTCGAGGAACGGCACCTCCCCCGCAAGGAACGCCCCAAAGAGCACCTCGTCGAGCTGCACCACGTCTGGTGGGTTGATGCCGGTCTTGATCGAGACGGCCAATTTCTCCGGCATCTCGCGGAAGCCAAAGGCCTGCACCTTGGCTTCAAAATTTTTGTCGACCTTCTCCTTGTACAGCTTGACCATGTTCTCGTAGTAGAGCTGGTCCTGAAAGGAACTGATCCATATATCAACTGGCTTGGCCTGTACTGAACCAGTATAAGCCAGCCCCAAGGCCATAAATCCTGCAATTGCGTTTTTTAGTTTCATAAGAAAAATCGCGTCGGGAAAAATCCATCGAAGTACCGGCATAGTCAATGCCATAGACGTCCTACAGGCGAGGGTATTCAACGCTTGGCCAAGTGCTTGGCCAAGCGGAATGGTAATTTTTGGCTGTGCTTCTATGAACCAGAAAGTAAGAATCACCGCCTCTCCGGCAACCAAACGAGGCTTCGCCTTGCGAGCGTCGGCAAGATGAAACGCTGTCCAATGAATATGTTTTTAAAAACCGGAGCGCTTGGCCTGGCGCTGGCCGGGGTCGCACAAACCAGCTTGGCCAAGGAGCTGAAACTCGACGACCTGTTCCCACGGGACCGGTTACTCGAGATCAACGTCACCATCGCGGAGGAGAACTGGGACACCCTGCGCTACCAGCGGCGCACCCGCGAAAACGCCCTGCCACCGAGCCGCAAATTCCAACCGCCGCCCTCCCCCTACTCCTACGTCGAGGCCGACGTCACCATCGAGGGCGTCACCTACAAGAATGTTGGCATCCGCAAAAAAGGATTCCTCGGCTCGCAGGACACTACCCGCCCATCGCTCAAGGTGAAGCTCGACTACAACAAGGAAGGTCAAAACATCGGTGGCCTGCGGAACCTGACTTTCAACAACAACCGACAGGATCGCAGCCTCATGAGCCAGTTCATGGGGTACCAGATTTGGGATGAGGCCGGCTCGCCCGGCTCGCGCTGCGCCTTCGCCAAGATCACCGTCAACGGCCGCAACCTCGGCGTGTATTGCCACGTGGAAACCGTCCGCGAGCCACTGCTCCAGCGGGAGTTTGGCAACGACAAAGGGACGCTATTTGAGGGGACGGTGGTCGATTTTTATCCGGAATGGGAAGGTAGTTTTGAGCGCAAGACCGGCGACAACAAAAAAGGGCGCGAGCACATTGTGAAAGTCATCAATGCGCTGCAGGGCAGCGGTGGCAAGACCTTCGTCGGCGGGCCCATCCCGGGACGCGCCTGGGTACCCACCAGCGGCGAGCACGATGACGAGTGGTTCAAGCCCGGCTTCGACGACTCCGAGTGGATCGCCGGGACCAACGGTGCCGGCTACGAGACGCAGACCGGTTTCGAGCAACTCATCACGCCCAAGTTTAACTTCATCGAGCAGATGCACAACCGCGCCACTTCGCTTTATCTCCGGTTCCCGTTTGAACTGGAGAGCATCGACCACATCAAGGCCACGCGGAATCTGCTGTTGCGCATGAAGTGCGACGACGGTTTTGTCGCCTACATCAATGGGCATGAGGTCGCCCGCTACCATGCCCCGGAAAACGCGGCATGGAACTCCACCGCCACTGGCAGCAGCGACGACGGCTCCAACGCCACCTTCGCCTCGTTCAATATCAATAAGCACCGCGACAAGTTTCGCGTTGGCAAAAATCTGCTCGCCATTCACGGCATGAACGTTAGCGCAAGCAGCACCGACTTCCTGCAGGTCGCCGAGCTGCAAACAAACGAGCACGATTATCAGGCGGCCATTTGGGATCTGATCGACGAGGAGGCATTCTACCAGTTCTGGGCGCTCGAGGGGCTGCTCAGTTTTTGGGACGGCTACTCCGGCAACCGCAACAACTACTTTATCTACCTTAACCCCGAGACCGAGAAGTTCCACTTCCTGCCGTGGGGAGCCGACTGCCTGTTTGAAAAATACAGCCGGCTTCGCGTCGACCGCCGCTCGCCGCGCTCCGTACGCCTGCACGGAATGGTGGCGCGGAAACTGTACCAGATTCCGTCCGTCCGGAAAAAATACGCCGCCACCATGAAGGCGTTGATGGCCAAGCATTGGAACGAGGAAAAATTACTCGCTGAAACCAAGCGGATCGAGGCTATGGTGACCCCGCACATCAGCGACTACCAGTGGCGCGGCATTCGCTTCGAAGCGGTTCGGGAGTTCATCCGCAACCGCAGGCCGGACGTGGAGATCGAGATCAACGGCGAGGACATGCCGCTCTGGCCGCGATGACGAACTTTCCCCCGGTGACGTCTCCTTGTTTTTGATCTCACTGCCCATCCAGTGGATGGCCCAGAGGAAAAGCAGTGCGATGATGAAAAGTACCGCGGCCAAAATTAACAGTCGCCGAATCCGCGTATCCATCAGTCCAGCGCCTGGCCCGTCCCCGCGTCAAACCAAGCGGCGGCGTCCCAGTCAATTTCAAGTTTGATCCCATCACTTGGCGCCTGGCCAAGCCCGGCCGTGCGCACAATAAGCAAATGCCCGGCCGTGCGTGTGTGCAATAGTGCCTCGTGCCCCAGCGTCTCGGTCGTTTCCAGTGTCACCGGGAAGCCGGCACCGTTTTCGGCCAGGCGCACATTCTCCGGCCGAATACCCAGCACGACCTCCGCTCCGGTAAACTTGGCCAAGCGCTTGGCCAAGCGCTCCGGCAGGCCAAGCGCCACCCCGCCATCAGCCTGCTCCGTGAACTGCATCGCCCCTTCGCCACCGAGTTTTCCGAGAACAAAATTCATCCCCGGCGTGCCGATGAAGTCGCCGACAAAACAGTGCGCCGGTCGCTGGTACAAATCCATCGGGGCCCCGACCTGCATCACCCGCCCCTGATCGAGCACGCACAGCCGTTGGCCAAGCGTCATCGCCTCCGTCTGGTCGTGCGTCACGAAAATCATCGTCGTCCCCAGCCGTCGATGGAGCTGCGCTATCTCCGCGCGCATCTCCGCGCGCATCCGCGCGTCAAGGTTGGAAAGCGGTTCGTCGAGCAGAAAGACCTTGGGCTGACACACCATCGCCCGGCCAAGCGCCACGCGCTGACGCTGCCCGCCGGACAGCTCGGACGGCCGGCGCCGAAGCATCCCCGTCAGTCCCAGTACCTCCGCCGCCTCGGCCACACGTGACTGGATTTCCGGCTTGGGAATTTTCCGAAACTTGAGGCTGAACGCGATGTTTTGCTCCACGTTCAAGTGCGGGAACAAGGCGTAGTTTTGAAACACCATCGCCACGTCGCGATCCTGAGGCTTCACCCGGCTCACGTCGCGGTCACCAAGAAAAATGGAGCCGGCCGTTGGGTTTTCCAGTCCGGCGATCAATCGCAGCAGGGTCGACTTGCCGCAACCGGACGGGCCAACCAACACCATTAATTCACCGTCCGGAATCTCAAGATCAACACCGTCCACCGCCGTCACCGTGCCATTGCGGCCGGCGTCAAAGACTTTGCCGAGGTTGTAGAGTCGCACACTTGCCATGAGTCACTTCTTGGGCGGGCCGACCTTTTGCAACGGAGGCGTCACCGTCAAGTTCTTCGCGATGTACGCGACCACATTCCGCAGGTCAGTGGACGAAAGGTTGGCAGCGGCGGCCTTCATCAACACGCCGCCGGCATCGCCCGGATGCACGCCGCGCTGGCCACTCGCGTACTTCCGCAATTGATCCATCAAGAACCAGTCCTCCTGCACATTGACCGGCGGGGAATTTAACTCGCGTTTACCCTCCCCCTTATCGCCGTGACAGGACGCACAGCGGGTGGCGTACAACGCTCGGCCCGTGGCAACGTCTCCCCGGATCACCCGCAGCGAAGGCTTCGGTTTCAGTTTTCCAAAATGGACAGCCAAGGCAGTCAGCTCAGTGTCTGTTTTTATTTTAGACATCGCTGCACCCATCAATTGCTCCGCCTTGTTTTTCGGATTTTTACCGCGTTGCCCCGTTTGAAATTTTTTCAACTGCGCCTCGAGATACCAGGCCGGCAACCCGTCGAGTACCGGGCCGCGCTGCATCTCCTTCGTGCTGTGACAAACCATGCAGGCATCCAACGTGGCCTTGTCCACCGTAGGTACGGTGCGGGCAGCCAAGCGCGAAGGCGGCGTGCCATCCGGCGCGCACCCCACACCCACCAGCCCAAACTGGCCAACCACAAAAGCCACCATGCCCAACCGCCAATCCATCTCGTCGCCGAAATCTACCCCGCATGCGCCGGTATCGCGAGTCGCCAAATCTCGCGCTGAGTGGTGGTTTTACATACGCTGCCGGGTCTTGGATTCTCGGCGGGCTCCCATGATGGCGTTGGCGCTCGGGGCGTTGGCCATTGGCTTCGCCCCGGTGTTTGCCGCGATCGCGCAGAAGCCGGAGTATGGCGGATACGGGCCGGCGTCCATCGGCTTTTACCGTGTTTTTTTTGCGCTGCCGCTAATGTGGCTAGTGCTTTGGGCGGCACCCGGAAAAGCGCACCCGGCTCCCCGCCGGGAAAAACGACCGACCGGCCTGTTGGCACTGGCCGGTTTTTTCTTCGCGGTGGATCTGGTGTCGTGGCACTGGTCGATCAAATTCACCACCGTGGCCAACGCCACGTTGCTCGCAAACTTCGCGCTGCTCTGGGTCACTATGTGGGCGGGCCGGTTGTTCGGTGAAAAAATCCAGCCCCGTTTTTTCATCGCACTTGGCCTGGCATTCACCGGGGCGTTCATCCTGATGGATGCCAGTTTTCAGCTCAGCCCGGATCAACTGTTTGGCGATGCGCTGTCACTGCTTACGGCGATCTCGTACGGCTCATACATGTTAACGGTGAAGAAGCTGCGCGAAACCTGCCCGCCACAGGAGATCATGGCGTGGAGCGGTCTGTTCGCTGTTCCGCTGATGTTCGTTGCGGCGCTGGCCAGTGGCGAGACACTGCTCTCATCCAACCTCAACGGCTGGGTGGTGTTGCTTGGCCTGGCGTTGGTCAGTCACTTTGCCGGACAGGGACTGATCGCCTATGCCTTTGGCCACCTGCCGGCGTCGTTGACTTCGCTCAACCTGTTGTTGCAGCCGGTGTTTGCCGCTGTGCTTGGGTGGGTGCTGCTTGGCCAAGCGATGGGCGGGCAGCAGTTGCTCGGGGCCTCCGTGGTGCTTGGGGCGCTGGCCTTCGTCAATCGACCGCGCCGCGCCAAATAATTTTGTGCCGCTTGGCCAAGCGTGGCAACGTGTGCGCAGATGGACGCCTTTCCCAACGAACCCAACGACACGGAGATGCCGATCGACGCCCCGGAACGGCGGCGCCTGCCGGTGTTGCTGCGGCGTGCGTGGTACGGGTTGAACCAGGCGTTCCGGCGACGCATCGCGCGGATGGGGCTGACGCCGGACCAGTTCACCGTTATCCGCACGCTGCTTGAGGCTGAGCCGGATGGGCTCACCCAAAAGGCGCTCGCCGATGCGATGAGCAGCGACCCCAACACCATCGCCTCTCTACTCGAGCGGATGGAGGCCAACGGTCTGGTGCAACGTCGGCCGCACGAGAAGGATCGGCGTGCCAACCGGGTGGACTTGCTGGCCGTAGCCAGAGAGAAATACGAGGCGATCCGCGACGAGGCGATCGAGTTGCAGGGCCAAGTGCTGGAGCAGTTGCCGGAGGGCGATCGGGAGAAATTTCTCGAGCAACTCGAGATCGTTGCCCAGGCCTGCCGCGACGTTTCAAATCCGCAGCGCTGAGTGGCTATCGGATGCCGCTGCCAACCCGGTCGTTGGGGATGTCAACCGGGTCGCTGCCGGAATCACCCGATGACCCACCGACTGTAAAGGCATAGGCCGCAACCGCAATCACGGCCACCGCTGCCAAGGCTATCCAAAATCGTTTCATCAAATCGCCTTGCCAAGCATACCCGCCCGTGGTCAGGAGGCAAGATGAAGTGTCGAAAAGGATACTTGACACAGTTGAGACTGTGTCTCATTCTAGCGGGCCGCTCACGCGGTTCGTCATGAAAAAGTTCCTTAAATCATTTCTCGCTCTCGGGCTGTTGGCCGGGGCCACCGCTTCTGCTGCCGAGCTGACTGTCTACTCGCATCGCCATTACGATTCCGACGCGGTGCTGTTCAAGCAGTTCACAGAAGAAACCGGCATTAAGGTAAACGTGGTCAAGGGTAGTGCCGACCAGTTGATCCAGCGCCTCGCCAGCGAAGGCAAAAACTCGCCGGCCGACGTGCTGCTGACAGTCGACGCCGGCCGCCTGCACCGGGCCAAGGCCGCGGGCGTGCTGCAGCCGGTGAAATCCAAGGCATTGGCAAAGAATGTCCCCGCCTCGATGCGCGACCCCGAGGGGCACTGGTACGGCATGACGGTGCGCTCGCGGGTGATCGTCTACTCGAAGGATCGCGTGAAGCCAAGCGACCTCTCCACCTACGAGGCCTTGGCCAAGCCGGAGTGGAAGGGCCGCGTGGTCGCGCGCTCGTCCAGCAACATTTACAACCAGTCGCTACTCGCCTCGATTATCGCCGCCGACGGCAGCGACAAGGCACTCTCATGGGCCAAGGCAATTCGCAAAAACATGGCCCGCTCCCCGCGCGGCAGTGACCGTGACCAGGCGCGCGCCGTGGCGGCCGGCCTCGCCGATGTCGCCATAATGAACACGTACTACCTTGGCATCCTCGCGAACTCCTCCGTGGCGGCCGACCGCGAGGTGGCCGCAAAGGTCGGGGTGTTTTTCCCGAACCAGGACGGTCGTGGCGCGCACATCAACGTCAGCGGCGGCGGCGTGGCGGTTGGCTCGAAAAACAAAAAGGAGGCGATCCGCTTTCTCGAGTTCCTCACCAGCGCCAAGTCGCAGGAGACTTTCGGAAACGTCAACCACGAGTACCCGGTGATCATCGGGAACAATAAGTCCGAGCTGCTCAAGAGCTGGGGATCGTTCAAAGCGGATGACGTGAACCTCTCTGTTCTCGGCGCGAATAATGCCAAGGCTGTAAAGCTGTTCGACCTCGCCGGTTGGGAGTAACGTCCCGCCGGCTTGGCTGCATCACTCGTCAACAACGCGCAGCATCGACTGCGTCGGCTGGCCCGGGATTTCCGTTTCAGGCTCAACGGCTGGACGGTGACCGCCGTGTTGCTGGGCCTGTTCCTGTTTCTGCCGATGGCCGAGGTGCTGTGGCACCTCACCAGCCCGGCGGAAAACTGGGAACACCTCCGCGACACGGTTCTAGGCCGTTACCTCAAGGGCTCTGCCATCCTTGTTATTGGCACGGCGGGACTGTCGCTGCTGCTTGGCGTCTCGACCGCGTGGCTGGTTGCGTGTTGTGAATTTCCCGGCCGCCGGTTTTTTGAGTGGGCTCTCATCCTGCCGCTGGCCATCCCGACCTACATTGCCGCCTTTGCCTACTTCGACCTGATCGACCGGTTGACCCCGCTGCTCATTTGGGTGCGCACCAACATCAGCCCCGAGGCGATGACGTGGCTCAGCGACACGATGGTGTACCCGGTCACGACCGTCGTGCTCGCGGCGGTGCTTTACCCGTACGTGTATCTCGTTGCGCGGGCGGCGTTTTCGCGTCAGGGCAGCCGTTACGCCGAGGCGGCGCAGACGCTTGGCCACGAGCCGCAGTCGGTGTTTTGGCGCGTCGCCCTGCCCTTGGCCCGACCGGCGATCATCGGCGGTCTGGCGTTGGTGATCATGGAGACGCTCAACGACTACGGCGCGGTAAAACACTTCGGCGTCCCGACCTTCACGACCGGCATCTTTCGCACCTGGGTCTCGATGGGCGACCTGCCGGGCGCACTGCGCCTGGCCGCCTGCCTGATGGTGTTGATCCTGTTTTTGTTGCTGCTGGAAAAGTGGCTTCGCTTTGGGGCCAAGTTTCACAAAACCAGCCCGTCGGACCGGCCGTTCCAGCGGTATCCGCTTGGCCAAGCGAAGGCCGGTCTGGCTATCCTTTGCTGCCTCGTGCCGCTGGTGATCGGGTTCGCGCTGCCGCTCTCGCGCTTGGCCTACTGGGCCAGCCTCACCGCGGGCAAGGTGCTCGACACGACCTTCCTGAAGCTCACGCTTAACAGCATCGGGGTCGCGACGGCGACCGGCTTGGCCACGGTGATGATCGCGCTGTTCCTCGCCTTCACCGCGCGATACTTCGGCAGCCAGGCGGCCGGGGTAACCAACCGCTTGGCCATCCTCGGCTACGCCGTCCCGGGCGCGGTGATCGCGATGGGTGTCCTGCTCGTCGCCGGGCAGGTGACACAAGCCACCGGCTGGATTCTCACCGGCTCACTCGCGGTGCTGGTGCTGTGTTACGTCATCCGCTTTCTCGCGGTCGCCTGGCAGCCAATCGACGCCGGCATGGAACGGAACTGCGCGCAGCTCAACCAAGCATCACAAACGCTGGGAGCCACCCCGGCGCGATCGCTGTTTCATATCAACGTGCCGCTGCTGCGCAACGCTCTCGTCGCCGGCGGCCTGTTCGTTTTTGTGGACACGATGAAAGAGCTGCCGCTGACGCTGATCCTCCGGCCAGCTGAATTTGAAACGCTCTCAACCAAGACGTATGACCTTGTTTTCCAGTCGCAGATACCCGAGTCATCCGTGCCGGCGCTTTGCATCATCCTCGTCAGCCTGCTGCCGGTGATCTGGCTGAACCGACAAATGCGCGCCCCCGAACTATGAATCTCCTGACCCTGCGATCCGTGACCAAACGCTACACCGCGACCGACCCGCCCGCGGTCGACGGGGTCAGTTTTGAATGCGCTCAGGGGGAGATCGTCGCACTCATCGGCGGCAGCGGCAGCGGCAAGACAACGCTGCTCCGCGTCATCGCCGGGCTGGAGATCCCGGACACCGGCGAGGTCGTGCTCAACGGTACCACGCTGAATTCGCCAACCCGGTTTGTCCCGCCGGAGAAGCGGGATTGCGGTCTGGTTTTTCAGGACTACGCCCTGTTCCCCAACAAGACCGTCTCGCAAAATATCGCCTTCGGCAAAGGGGCGGCGGATGATCCGGCCCGGATCGGTGAATTGATGGAGATGGCCGACATCTCCGGGCTGGAACAGCGATATCCGCACGAGATTTCCGGTGGCCAACAACAACGGGTCGCCCTCGTCCGCGCGCTCGCCACCCGGCCGTCACTCCTGCTGCTTGATGAGCCGCTTAGTCATCTCGACCCGGAGTTGAGGGATTCTGTGCGCACGGAATTGCTCAAGCTGTTCCGCGAAACCGACACCACGGCGCTATTTGTCTCGCACGACATTGAGGACGCCATGGCAATGGCCGACCGGATGGTCGTATTGAGGAAGGGAGCGGCGGAACAGGTCGGTACGCCCGATGAGATTTACGATCGACCGGCCAACCCGCACGTCGCCCGTTTGTTCGGCAAAACGAATTTCATCCCGCTTGGCCTACTGCCGGATGCACCCCACTCCATCGCGGCCGAGACGGGCGAAGGCCAGGTCGTCCCGGCTCGACCCCACCAATGGCAACTCGTCGAGAACTCCAACGACGGTTCAACTGCCTTCACCGGAAAAGTGGTGTCGACAACAAACCGGGGCGCGCATCAGGAAGTGCTACTGCAAACGGAAAACCTAACCCTCACGATTCATATCCCCGGAAACACCACCGTGAAACCGGGGGAGACACTAACTGTAAGCTGCGATCTCAAGGTGTAAATTCTCACGCAGAGACGCGGAGGCGCAGAGATTATCCGATCCCATTCTCCACGCCTCCGCGTCTCTGCGTAAGAACTAAAACGCCGCGTTTTTCGGCGTGCGGGGAAACGGAATCACGTCGCGCACGTTGGCCATGCCGGTGGCGTAGATGAGGGTGCGTTCGAAGCCGAGGCCGAAGCCGGCGTGGGGGACGGTGCCGTACTTGCGCAAATCGCGATACCACCAGTAATCGGCCTTGTCCAAGTTCATTTCATCAAGGCGCGCGTCGAGGACGTCGAGGCGTTCTTCGCGTTGGGAGCCGCCGATGATCTCGCCAATGCCGGGCGCCAGCACGTCCATCGCGGCAACCGTTTTGCCGTCGTCGTTCATGCGCATGTAGAAGGCCTTGATGTCTTTCGGGTAATTCATCACCACCACCGGCCGACCGATGTGTTCCTCCGTGAGCCAGCGTTCGTGTTCGCTCTGCA